>CALBSZ010000578.1 GCA_937967665.1 uncultured Planctomycetaceae bacterium | reverse complement strand
GTGTTATGGGGGATAGCAACCGTCAAGAGCTTTCAGGTTTCAGATTTCCGCAGCCTGTCTTCCAGTTGCGTCGCCAACCGCTGGACTTCTCCGGCCAGCGTTCGGTGCGCGTCGTCCATCCCGGCGTCGGCGTGGTCCACGGCCAGCGACTCGAGCCGGCTGCCAGCCTGCAAGACCGCGTGGGCGGCGAAGATACTCGCCGAACCATTGATGGTATGCGTATGGCGGCGAATCGCCTCCCAGTCTCGTTTGCGGACGGCGGATTCCAGCTGGGAAAGCAGTTCGGGCGATTCGGCCAGGAACGACTCGGCCAGTTCACGAGCCAGCGCTTCGTCGTTTCCGGCAGCGGCGATGGCGTGTTCCCAATCGAACCGCGCGGCGGTTTGCTCCACCGGCAAAGTTTCGGGGCTGGCAACTGCAGGTAAAGACGCGGGTGCCGCATCCGTGGGAGATGGTGTCGCCGCCTGCTCCTGAGCGGGCATGGTGCGCGACGGCGGAACCGAATCGGCCGCCGCATACTGCTCCACGACTTCATACAGTTCCGCGGCCGCGACGGGCTTCGAGATATAGGCATCCATGCCGGCTTCCAGGCACTTTTCGCGATCCCCTTTCATGGCCGCGGCCGTCATGGCAATAATCGGAATCCGCTCACGGTCCGACTTGACTTCCTGGGCGCGGATCGCCTGGGTCGCCGCCATGCCATCCATGACGGGCATCTGCAGGTCCATGAGGATGACATCGTAGTTCCCCGCGCGCCACATCTCCACCGCCTGCCGGCCATGCTGGGCCACGTCGACGCGGTGGCCGCGGTTCTGCAGCAACCCTCGCGCCACGCGTTGATTCACAACGCCGTCTTCCGCCAGCAGTACGTGGAGCGACGGGCGCGGCGTGGAAGCTCCCACGGGGTCGGGCAGCGTGGAGGTTCCGGCGATATCCAAAGCATCGAGTACGGCATTCAGCAGTTCGGACTGGATGATCGGTTTGCACATGTAGCGGGCGATCAGCAGTTCGCGGCAGCGGGACTGGTGATCCGAGTCGGCCGCCGAAGAAAGCATGATCAGCGGGCACGCGGCCAGGTCGGAATTGCCACGCACGCGTTCCGCGAAGTGAAAGCCGTCCATACGGGGCATCATGCAATCGACCAGCACCAGCCGATAAGGATCCCCGACGGCAACCGCACGCATGAGCTCGGCCAAACCGCTGGGACCGTCTTCACAAACCGTGGGCCGCATTTGCCAGCTCTCCAGCAGCTCTTGCAGGATGCGCCGGTTGGTTGAATTGTCGTCGACAACCAGTACGGGAAGATCGCGCAGGTCCGCGGGCGTCCTGCGTTCGTATTGACCTTCCTCTTGCAGTCCCAGCGTAATCGTGAAGAGGAACGTCGCCCCGTTACCCGCTTCGCTCTCCAACCAGATCGTTCCCTTCATCATGGTCACCAGTTGGGAGGCGATCGCGAGCCCCAGTCCGGTGCCGCCAAATCGCCGCGTTGTCGACGCGTCTTCCTGGCTGAAGGCTTCGAAGATGCGCTGCTGATGCTCTTGGGCGATCCCGATGCCTGTATCACGCACCGAGAACCGCAGCGTGATTTCGTCCGCGGAGCGCGACTCCTCCGTCACTTCGATGACGACTTCGCCGGCTTCCGTGAACTTGATCGCGTTCCCCACCAGATTGACAACGATTTGGCAGAGTCGTCCGGGATCGCCGCGCACGGAATTGGGCACATCGGGGCTGACTCGGCAGGCCAGTTCGATTCCTTTCTCCGCGGCCCGCAGGCTCATCGTGTGTGCCGTCTTTTCCACACAATCGCGGAGGCTGAACTCGATGGTCTCGAGCAGCATCTTACCGGCTTCGATCTTGGAAAAATCGAGGATGTCGTTGAGCAGTCGCAATAGGGATTGCGAGGACTGCTGGATCATTCCCAGGAACTCGCGTTGCTGGCTGGACAACTGCGTCGATTCGAGTAGCTCGGACATACCAATAATGCCATTCATCGGCGTACGGATTTCGTGACTCATGTTTGCCAGGAATTCGCTCTTCGTGCGGTTCGCGTTTTCCGCAAACGTGACCGCCTCGCGCAGTTCCTCGGTCCGTTCGGCGACACGCTTTTCCAATTCGGCGTGCGACATAGCAATGGTCTCGGCCATTTTGTTGAAGCTGGCCGCCAGTTCTCCGATTTCGTCTTTCGAATTCGCTGCGGCGCGTGCTTTCAGGTCGCCCGTGGCGATCTTCCGCGTGGTCGCGTTGAGCCGCAGCAAGGGCCGAGTAAAGTGCAGGGCGAACAGATACGACGCCAAAATGCACGACAGCAAAATGCAGGCTTGGATCAGAAACAGGTTTCGCGCCAAACGGCCGATGGGAGCATAAGCTTCAGAAGCATCGATCATCGCGACCATGCCCCAAGAACGAAACTCGGGAGCCTGGTAGGCAAGCGGCTGATGATAGACCAGCACGGCACGCCCATCGTAGTCTCCCGCGTCGTAGCCGCTGTCGCCATCGATGGCGGCCAGCATCGCCGGCGCCCGCCGCGGCTCGACGTCCGCCGTGCCATCTCTCCGTGACGGTATCAGGTAGCGCAGGCGATCCCCACTGACCGTGCCGACAAGAATCTCGCCGGTCTGGCCGAGTCCCGTGGGATTCGCCAACAGGTCGGCCAACGGTTGGACATCGACCAGCACGATAATAACACCTAGCAGTTCGCCCTCGTTCGTCCGCGCGGGTGTGCACAGTTCGGCGACGTAGGTGCCGTTCTGCAACTCGGGCGCCGCCAGGTAGGCGCGCTGCAGACCTTGCAGGAACGATTCTTCCTCGGCATAACTGCGGTCCAGATAGGCTTGGTTCGTCGCTACAATCACGCGGCCTTGAGGATCCGCCACCAGGATGTCCTCAAACCGCTCCGTGACGCGCTGCGCGTCCAGCAATATCGGTTCCGCGCCGCCGCGCATTTCCTCTTCCGTGATCATGCCGGCTTGCCACTGTGCGATGAGTCCCCGCAAGCGGGTTCGGCTGGCAATGAGCGCGGCGCGTTCATGCTGCCGAGCGACGTAGCTCGTGATCATCTGGTGACGATCGACAGTGGCCACGCGTAACCGCTCGTCAATCTGCGAACGCAGGATCTGCCGTGCAACGAAGTAGCTGACCGTGTTCATCGCCGCGGCCGACAAGATCACGATGGCGGCCACAAATATGGCCAGCTTCGTACTGATGGAAACCTTGCGCATTCAGACCACGCGTACGCTATCGCTGTTACAGACCTTTGGAAAAGCAACACAGGGAAGCAACGCAGGGGGACAATCAACAAAAAAACCTTCACTGATCTTTCGCAATCAGCAAAGGTGGAAATGGAAATCAGATGTATTCATTGGGAGTCGATTCCACTGCTCCCAGGAGTATAGATTGCTCCATGGAAAGTAGCAATGCTAAGCAGTGCTGCCCTGACCCACGCTGCCTTCGCGGCAATCCGCAAGAAAGCATACAAGCGCGCAGCGCAAGCAAGTGTATGCGGACGTGAGTGACCCACTCGCTGGCGCTTCGAGCTTCTATAACGATGGGACCTGGCGCTTTCCGATCAGCCATTCGGCTCCCGGACGTACGGTTCCATGACCTTGGTGTTCCGCTCGACCGCCAGGACGATTGTCCGCTGCTCGACCCCGTCGCTGGTACTGGCCACAATCGGCAATACCTGGCGTTTGTCGGGCAAGTTCATGCGGATGGTAAAGCTGCCATCGGGCCGAACGCGGACCGGCTCGCCGCCCAACGTGACATGTGCCGAAGGCTTGGTGGCGCCGAAGATAATCATTTCAGCGTCGACGTCGAAGTTGAAGTCCGACTTCCTTTCCAACATTGATTCCGCGCCCAGGCCGAACTGGGTCATCAGCGGGGTCCCCATGGGGCGTCGCAGGCGCTCTTCGAACAACTCCTGCAGGTCACCCGTCGCTCGGTCTTCCTGAAAACCGCCACTCAAGGCGTAAACGCGTTCGTACTCTTCCATTACCGCAGACCAGTTCTCGTCCATGTCGTCTGCGCTGCCGGGCCGCGGTGTGGTAACCGAGTTGCTACGCGCCAACGCAAAGAACTTACCGGTACTGGTAATGTAGCCCAGTGCCACACGGAAATCGCGCGGCGGCGCGTCGACGTCGATGTACCAGTTGGTTACGCCACCGTGAATTTCGATATCCCGTTCGACCTCTTCCACCGCACTGGTCGTCGCGTCCGCCTCAATCCGGTAAAGCCGCAGGATGGGCTTGGCCGTGTGCCACAACTCGGCCATCGCCGCCTTCACCCGATCGATACTCTGACGCGACATATTCCAGCAGGCATGCAGCCAATAGGAATCGCGAACCATCAACACGATGCGATCTTTCTCGATACTGTTCTTCTTGTTGATCTCCGACAAAGGTCGCGGTTTCCGCCGGGGACGTTTGGGACTGGTCAGGTCCTTCTGCCGCTCCTGGGATTCAATTGCCTTCTGAATCTTGCGCGTCACCTTCAAATCCTTCTGAACAGGCGACTTCGGTTGAGCACCATTTCCTGCGGTGGAACGTTTCCCGTTCGCCGCTTTGCCGTTACGCCCCTTCCCGTGACTAGACTTGCCGTTCATGACTTTTTCCTGAGATCCCGCATTGCTGCTGGCAGCGACCTTGGCGTTGGCGGTCTTCGCCTTCCCCTTCGTCGTGGACTTGTCCTTCGCGGCTTTTACCAAGGCCCGAACGAGCTGATCTTTCTTCATCGAGTGCCATCCGGACACTCCCTTCTTCTTTGCCATTTGGGCTAAGTCTTTAACTGTGCGTGACTTAAGAGAGGCTGCAGTAATCAATGGACTATCCCTTCGTCGTGTGTGCTGAGCGCGTGTGCGCAACCTATCTAGAAATGGCCGTCCATGACGCATGAGTCGATCGGCGGCGGTCCTGACCGCGCGATGACCTCCGAGACAGTTTGGCATCGTATTCCAAACCGCAGCGAGGGCGGGGGAGACCGAAAACGGGGCGGGGCGAACCAAACGTCCCATTTCACGCAAAATCTCGCACCGATTGGACACTTTGTATGGGTTCCACCACCGGTTCGCCAACAGGCGGGCAGCCGAGCGTTTCCCGGACCGTCAAGTTATAGGCTTCGTGCTATCACCAACGGTCAAACAGAGCGTTCCAATAACTCCGAGTGTACTCAAAATGCCAACCTAACGCAATAATCCGACACCGTCCGGGGGGAGCTACGGGGGGAGAATTTTCCATAAGTCTCGAATTTACAAACGCTTAACAAATTGGCATTTCTTGATGAGTCGAAACGGGTCGTTATGCGTCAAGTTGCCGCAGGGCTTCAAGGACGTTTCACAGAAACACATAAACCATTTGGATAAAGACATTTAGGTAAACGCCGGGCGTTCAAGAAATCCATGCGAATTTGACTGTCGGCAGGTTGACCGTGACGCCAAGATTTGGCTACATTGCCACACTTATCGGTTTCCCTGCTCGTGGTTGCTGGAATACATCGTCACGGTACGCGTCGGTGTCACGCCGCCAATCAAAAGGAATGCTGTGAAACCCCAGCCTGACGACAGATCGGCGGTTGCCATCGCTGTCGCGCGGGCGTCCCAGATCACATCCATCTGCCTGGGTATGGTGATTCCGGGAGTGGTGGGTTATTGGATTGACCAAAGACTTAATACAAAGATTGTTTTCACCCTCTTGGGGGCAGTGTTCGGTTTGAGCTACGGCATCTATGCCCTCGTTCGAATCACCTCGAAGTCGCCTGGCCCCCGACACAAACCGGATTGAACCGACACAAACCGGATCGAATTCGGGCGGCAAGGCGAAGACGAGATAGGGGAAACGGCGTTTCCTTCAAGAGTTACGTAAGGACCGATCACGGTGACGGCCACGACAAGATGGAAGCAGAGACTGCAGGAAGCATCTCCCACGGTGCGTGCGCTGCTGCTGACGGCGGCCCTGCTGGCGGCCGGTCTGGTGCTGAGCCCCTTCGGTTATTCCCAGGCCCAATGGCTGGGAGTCGGCGCGGTCGGCATCGCTTGCGGCGTTTGCCTGCTGGCGGGCTTGTCCGCGCTGTTGCTGCAATCGCTGGTCCGGCAGCCCCAGTTGGCCATGCTGCAGGTGATGATCGGGTTCTTTCTGCGCATGGGCCTGCCTTTAGGCTTTTGTTTTATTGTTTATGGAATCGGCGGCCCCTTGGTCGATGCTGGTTTGGTGTTTTACCTGATGCCCTTGTACTTGGTGATGTTGGCGGCTGAAACCCTGCTACTTTTGTCGGGATTGGAACAACCGAGGTCCGGTTCCACTTCCCGAAGTACCACGCACTTAGATTAAGTTCAACGATTAAGTTCAACGTAGAGAAACAATGGCAGACCACGACGACCCTTTTGACGCCGGACATTTAATCGGCCACGTGAAAGATGCCGAATACTTCGAGGTCCCGCACGCCTTCGCGTTGGACGGGAAGCTCAAGGTGCCCCAAATACGCGAGTCGTCCGAACCGATCGCGACCGTTCAGGTGCCGATCGAAGGACTGGTAGAGCCGTTTGATTTGCGGATTACCAAGTTCATGTGCTTGGAGGTCATCGGCGCGATCATCCTGGTTGTCCTCTTCGTTCCCCTGGCCAACAAGATTCGCAGCGGCGGCCGTCCCATGGGTCGCCTCTGGAACCTGCTGGAAGCAATGCTGCTATTTATCCGGGACGAGGTGGCTCGGCCCGCCATCGGCAAACACGATGCGGACAAGTTCCTGCCGTTCCTGTGGACCGTCTTTTTCTTTGTTCTGATATGCAACCTGCTGGGGATGGTCCCCTGGGCAGGTTCACCGACGGGTGCATTTGCCACCCCCGGAGCCCTGGCGTTGATGACGTTTAGCGTGGTCGTCGGCGCGGGCATGGCCAAAATGGGCCCGGTCGGCTTCTGGACAGGGCAGGTTCCTCACATGGACTTGCCTTTCGTACTGGCGATCCTGCTGAAGCCGATGATTTTCGCCATCGAAGTCCTGGGCCTGTTCATCAAGCACTTCGTGTTGGCCGTTCGTTTACTCGCCAATATGATGGCGGGGCATTTGGTCCTGGCCGTTTTGATCGCGTTCATCGCCGCCTCGGCGAAAAGTTTTGCCTTCGTGGGAGTCGCTCCGGCAAGTATTTTGGGTGCGACCGCTTTAAGTATGCTGGAGCTTTTTGTAGCATTCCTGCAAGCGTATATTTTCTGTTTTCTTTCGGCACTATTTATTGGCATGGCAGTCCACCCGCACTAGGTTCTGGATTGAACGACCAACACACACTAAACGTTTTTTTATGGAGACGAGACTCGTGGCAAAGTGGATTAAAATTTTGGGAATGGTGTTCATGTTGTCCCTGATCGTGGCCCCCGCAATGGCTCAGGAAGAAGGCGGCAAAGCCAGCTTCAGCATTTACTTGGGCGGTGCTTTCGGCGCTGGCCTGGTAATCCTGGGCGCCGGTGCCGGTATCGGCAAGATCGGTGCCTCGGCGGTCGAAAGCATGGCGCGTCAGCCGGAAGTCGCCGGCAACATCCAGACCGCGATGATTATTTCCGCGGCGTTGATCGAAGGTGCGACGTTCTTTGGTTTGATCGTCTGTATGTTGTTCAATAACTAGTTCCGCCTCGTTCGCTGAAGGTACGTAATTCGTATGAAGACGTTACTTAACATCCTGGCGATCGCGGCGATCCTGGTAGGCACGAGTTCCCTTGCTTTGGCGGCGGACGAACCAGCCGGTGGCCACGACGCGACCACCGCGCATGCCGCGGACGGTCACGGCCATGGTGCCGAGGGCCATGCCGAGCCGAATACCAACCCGCTGTCGATCGATCCGGACCTGGCTATTTGCACGGCGATCGTTTTCGTTTTGCTGCTGCTGTTCCTGGGCAAATTCGCCTGGCGGCCGATCATGGCCGGTTTGGAAAAGCGCGAATCTTCCATTGCCGAGAACATTCAGGCGGCCGAGGAGTCGGCGGCCAAAGCGGCTCAGCAATTGGAGCAATACGAAAAACGGCTTGCCGCCGCCGCGGAAGAGGCCAGCCAGATCGTCGCCAACGCGCAACGGGAAGCCGAAACGCGCCGTCAGCAGATCGTGGCAGAAGCCGAAGCAGCAGCGGCAAAGGAGCGTGAACGGGCGATTGAGGATATCAAGATCGCCAAGAACGCCGCCTTGAGTCAGATTGCGGAAGCGAGTGTCAACACGGCCGTGGGTCTGGCGTCGAACATCGTTCGCCGGGAGATCAAGGCCAGCGATCATTCGCAGTTGATCAAGGATGCATTGGATCAGTTCCCCAGCCGGAATTAAAACTCGGCGCTGGAGCGGTCCGGCATTCGTGGTCCATGGAATTCCTCAACGAAGTGAGCGTGAGGCAGGTTGCGAAATCTGCTGAGTGACAGAGTCATGACCGAAGAACTTCAACAAAGCACCGTCTTCGATTCCGACCGACAGCACCTCGGCGACGTCTATGCCAAGGCGTTGCTGGGCGCGGCCGCGAAATCGAATGAAACCGCGGCCGTGCTGGAACAACTGGATTCCGTGGTACAAGACGTGCTGACTCGACTTCCCAAGGTCGCCGCGGCCTTGTCGTCACCGCGCGTCCCGCATGAAGCAAAAGAGCAGATGCTGGACAAGGCCTTCGGCGGCAAAATGTCGCCGACATTGTTGAATTTCCTCAAGGTGCTCAGCCGTCGAGGTCGTTTGGATTGCCTGGCGGCCATCAGTGCGGCGGCGCGGCGGCAGTACAACGAGGCGACCGGCCGCATCCAGGTGACCGTGCGCACGGCGGAAGGGATTTCCGACGAACAGCGGGACGCCATTGCGGCTCGGCTGCAACAGGCCCTGGGAGGGGAAGGCGACATGCAGACGTCGGTCGACCCGTCCTTGATCGGCGGCATCGTGGTACGGGTGGGAGATCAAGTGTTCGACGGCAGCATCGCTCGGCGACTGGTGCGCCTCCGCGACGGAGCTGTCGAACGGATTAGCGGACAGATTCGCGAGTCGCTCGATCGATTCGCCTTGGCAGACTAAGACAAATAACCATTCAGGAAAGTGTTCGTTTTCTGTGCGTGGCCCGCGGGTTCCCAGACAGCAAGCGAAAAGGTAAGTACACATGAAGTTTAACGCTGACGAAATTGCATCCGTCCTGCAGGCGGAAATTGAAAACTACGCAACCGACATTGACGTTCGCGAAGTGGGCACGGTGCTGGAAGTGGGTGACGGGATTGCTCGCGTTCACGGGCTTTCCGGCGCGATGGCCAATGAAATGGTCGAGTTCCCGAATGGCACCATCGGTTTGGCGTTTAACCTGGAAGAGAACAGTGTCGGTATCATCATCCTCGGGGATTACCTGCAAATCCAGGAAGGCGATGAAGTCAAAGCGTTGGGGCGAGTGCTTTCGGTTCCGGTCGGCGACGCGGTCGTCGGCCGCGTTCTCGATCCGCTCGGCAATCCACTGGACGGCAAGGGCCCGGTGGAATCGAGCGAAACGCGAAAGGTGGAAATCATCGCCCCGGGCGTCGCCGAACGCCAACCGGTAGGCGAACCGTTGCAGACCGGGTTGAAAGCGGTAGACGCCATGACCCCGATCGGGCGCGGCCAGCGCGAACTGATCATTGGTGACCGCAAGACGGGCAAGACGGCCGTTGCTATCGACGCCATCATCAACCAGCGGGACACGGGCGTGAAGTGCTTTTACGTCGCCATCGGCCAGAAGGATTCGTCCGTGGCCGGCGTCGTTCGCGTCCTGGAAGAACAGGGAGCCATGGCCTACACGACCGTGATCGTGGCAGGAGCCAGTTCGCCGGCGCCGCTGCAGTACGTGGCTCCGTATTCCGGCACGACCATGGCCGAACATTTCATGTGGAACGGACAGCATGCCTTGATCGTCTATGACGATCTTTCCAAGCAAGCTGTCGCCTACCGGCAGTTGTCGTTGCTGATGCGTCGACCGCCGGGCCGGGAAGCCTACCCGGGCGACGTGTTTTACTGTCACAGCCGGTTGCTGGAACGCTCGTCGAAGTTGTCGGACGAACTGGGAGGCGGATCGCTGACGTCGCTGCCGATTATCGAAACGCTGGAAGGGGAAGTTTCTGCGTACATTCCGACAAACGTGATTTCGATCACCGACGGCCAGATCTACCTGCAGCCGGACTTGTTCTTTGCGGGGATTCGCCCCGCCATGAACGCCGGTATTTCCGTTTCGCGAGTCGGTGGCGCTGCTCAAGTGAAAGCGATGAAGAACGTCGCCGGCGGTCTGCGATTGGATCTGGCCTCGTTCCGCGAACTGGAAGCATTCGCTCAACTCGGAACCGACCTGGACGCCGCCACGCAGGCTCGCCTGGATCGCGGTTACCGGATGGTCGAACTGCTGAAACAGGGCCAGTACAAGCCGCTCAATGTGGTCGACCAGATCCTGATGATTTTCGCCGGCACGCAAGGTTTCATGGACAAAGTGCCCGTATCCGAAGTCCGCGCGTGGGAAGAGGATTTCCTGCAATTCATGCACAACGAGAAGCAAGACGTCTGGAAGCTGCTGGACGAGAAAAAAGACGTGGGCAGCACCATGAAGAGCGGCGACGAAGTGACCCAGGCCGTCACCGATGCGATTAACGAGTTTAACTCGAAGAGATAAGGAGTGAGTCGGCGCACCCGCCGTTGCCAAGAGTCACTCCGTTCCAGCGAAGAAGTGAGGTAACAAACCGAATCGCACGAGGAGCAACTCATGGACTACAGCGAAAACGTCGTGACCGCGAAAGACAATGACGAACGGCAGTGGGGGATGTTCGCCCACCTGGCCAGCTTTGTCGGATTTGTAGGAGTTCCATTTGGGAACATATTGGGACCGCTGGTCGTGTGGCTGATCAAGAAGGACGAAATGCCTTTCGTCGACGACCAGGGGAAGGAAGCACTTAACTTTCAAATTACACTCCTGATCGCAGGCTTGATCAGCGGCGTGTTGGCACTGGTGATTATCGGATTCGTGCTGGTGATCATCCTGCTGGTCGCGGACATCGTCTACACGATTCAAGCCGCGATCGCCGCCAACAAGGGAACGTGTTACCGCTACCCCTATACGATTCGTTTCATCAAATAATCCTGTTTCAGTAAGCACCGTCAATGGCCAACGCACGAGCACTCGATAAACGCCGCAAGTCCATCCGCAATATTCGTAAGATCACGCGGACGATGGAGTTGATTGCCACGGCGCGATTCAAGAAGGCCATGGACCGGGCCACGGCCGCAACGGCCTACACCCAGCGAATTTCGCAGGTCGTTGCCGATCTGGCGCAAGCCGGCCTGCAGGTGTCGCATCCATTACTGGAAGCACGGGATGAGCCGGAACGCGGGATGCTGCTGGTGCTGACGGCCAATCGCGGTCTCTGCGGCGGTTACAACGGCGGCGTAATCCGGGCCAGCATTCCGCGACTCAAGGAACTGCGGGAAGCGATCCCGCAAGTCAACTTGGAAGTCTCCGGCAAGCGCGGTATTGCTGGATTGAAGTTTCGCGGCATCAAGGCCGACCGGACGTTTACGCAATTTGACGACCAGCCGGGGTTCGACGAAGTCGAGGCGATTGCCAACCGCTATTTGGACGCGTACATCACGGGTGAACTGGATCGGCTGGACGTCTGTTACACGCGTTTCATTAGCATCGCCAAGCAGGAAGCCGTGATCGAAACGCTCTTGCCGTTGGGTACCCTGGGTGACAGCCCCAAGGAAGAGTCTCGCGGGGAGTCCACTTACGAGTTTTTGCCGTCCGCCGAAAGCATTTTGGAAGAAGTGGTGCCGACCAGCTTCAAGATCAAGTTATTCAAATGCTTTTTGGACGCCGCGGTCAGCGAACAGATTGCACGCATGGTCGCCATGAAGTCGGCCACGGAAAACGCCGGCGAAATGATCAAGCAGCTGTCCATGACGTACAATCGAGCTCGCCAGTCGCAGATCACAGGCGAAATCATGGAGATCATCGGCGGCGTCGAAGCATTGAACAATTAACACGTTGCTTCCCAACTGGCGGGAAGTTTTTAGAAACACGAGGCCCGCGCCTCAACGCCAACAACTCAGGCAGTTAACGCAGTACCGACGGACGCTGTCAGGCCACGTCCGTGGACCCAGAAAGAGAAAACGAAAGCGAATTCATGGCAACAGCAACCAGCAACAATATCGGACACGTTACCCAGGTAATTGGATCGACCTTCGACGCGGAATTCGATGAAGAACGCCTGCCGGCCATTTACAACGCCGTCAAAGTCCAGTCGGAACAAAAGGGCGTCAAGTTGAACCTCACGGGCGAAGTGCAACAGCACCTCGGCGGCGGGCGAGTTCGCTGCGTGGCGCTGGGCAGCACGGACGGCATGATGCGAGGACAGGAGTGCGTGGACACCGGCGCCCCGGTTTCCGTCCCTGTCGGCAATGCCACGCTGGGTCGCGTGTTCAACATGCTGGGCGAACCGGTGGATGGTCGCGGCGAAGTCACTGCCGAAGATCGCTGGCCGATCCATCGCGAGGCACCGCCGCTGGCCGACCTGTCGACGTCCACCGAACTGTTCGAAACGGGGATCAAGGTGATCGACCTGCTGACGCCGTTCGTCCGCGGCGGTAAGGCAGGTCTTTTCGGTGGAGCCGGTCTGGGCAAGACCGTTATTTTGACCGAGTTGATCGCACGTATCGCCAGCTCGCACGGCGGTTACTCCGTGTTCGCAGGGGTGGGCGAACGGACGCGCGAAGGCACCGACTTGTGGTTGGAAATGCAGGAAACGGAAATCGGGCAAACGGGCCGCAAAGTCATTGAGCAAACATGCATGGTCTTCGGACAGATGAACGAGCCGCCGGGATCGCGTTTGCGAGTCGCCTTGTCGGCTCTGACCATGGCCGAGTACTTCCGGGACACCACGGGGAAAGACACGCTGCTGTTTGTCGACAATATCTTTCGTTTCTCGCAAGCGGGCAGTGAAGTGTCGGCGTTGCTGGGCCGCATGCCGTCGGCGGTCGGTTACCAACCGACGCTCGCCACCGAAATGGGCGCCCTGCAAGAACGTATTGCGTCGACGAACAAGGGCGCCATCACGTCCGTGCAGGCGGTTTACGTGCCGGCGGACGATCCCACGGACCCCGCTCCCGCCACCGCGTTCGGGCAGCTGGACGCGTTCCTCTATCTGGAACGATCCATTTCAGAAAAAGGTATTTATCCGGCCGTCGATCCCTTGGCATCGTCCAGCCGTATTCTGGACCCGCAGTACGTCGGCGACCGTCATTACACGATCGCCCGGCGGGTACAGACCACGTTGCAGCGTTACCGCGAGCTGCAGGACATCATTGCGATTCTGGGCGTCGACGAACTGTCGGAAGAGGACAAGATGATCGTGCATCGTGCTCGGCGGATCGAACGATTCCTTTCCCAGCCGTTCCTCGTGGCCGAGGTGTTCACCGGCAAGCCGGGCGAGATCACTCCGCTGGCGGAAACCATTCGCAGTTTCGAAGAAATCTGCGACGGCAAATGGGACCACTTGCCCGAACCCGCCTTCATGTACGTGGGCTCGATCGAGCAGGCAGAAGAACAGGCCAAGAAAATGGCGGCCAAGGCATAAACGAACATGGCTGAATTTCAATGTGTTATTGTCACGCCGGAAGCGACCGCTATCGATTGCATGGCGGAGTTCATCGCGGTACCGCTGTACGATGGCGAGAAAGGGATCGGCGCGCACCATAGTCCAATGATCGGACGACTCGGATTCGGCGAGCTGCGGATTCGTTCGCGCGGCAAGGAAACTCGCCATTACGTGGATGGCGGCTTCGTTCAGGTAGCGGACAATGTCGTCTCGGTGCTGACCAATCGCGCCGTTCCCGCGGGAAAAGTCGATATCGATTCGGCTCGGTCCCAACTCCAGGACGCCATCAAACTGCCGTCCAATACGGAGGACCTGCAGCAAGTTCGCGAACGCCAGATCCAGCAGGCGCGCGGGCAGATCCACGTCGCCCGCCGCGCCAATGAGTGACTCACTACAAGCACGACGCGCCAGCGAGTGAATCGTCCTTCCCTGCGGAACAGCCCCCACTGGCTCGCCCATCGAGCGTGAGGCAACGGCGGCCCCCTAGGGGTTCGCACCAGCCCATCTAGCGGGGATTATCACTTTCTCGTAAGTGATTGGTGGGCCAGCGCAAACGAATCACGCTTGTTTTCACACGCTGTCTGCTCACGAGAGTTGTTCGCGAATGCAGAACCACCAGTTTTCGCTCGTTTGCTCGACACCACCCAACACCATGAATTATCCGCGCTAGTGGTTACGTCGCGAATGATCTCGCGGGCGTATCCGTTAAACTTTACCTGACCGTTACGATGATTCACGGTTGGGTTCCTCGAGCGTCTGGCCGCCGACTTTGCTCGTCCCCTCCGGGACGGTTTACCGATACAAACGGTAGAACCGAGCCACGCCGCATTTCACGGGCAACGATCACAATCCCTTCGCCTCACCGGCCAGGTGTTGCAGCCAAAGTACTCCGTCCACTCCCAACATCGCCCAAAGACATCGCTCCGCACCGTGATGGTCCGTCGGTGGCAGACCGCCAACGTGCACAAATGGCATGCGAGCAACGGATTATGGCATCAAGCAATCTCACGATTTCCAGAACGTCCGTCCACGTAATCCTGCTGGGACATCTCTCGTGGATGCTCTTGGCTGTAGTGCACACGGCCGGTTGTGCCTTTTCAAAGAACGAAATCCAGCCGCCTGCCGCGTCACGCTGGCAAGGCGAAGAAGTCGACGCAGCGCCACGCGCGGCGGTGATCCTGACAAGCCATCAAGGTCCCGTTCACGACACGACCGACGAGGATCCCACGCAGCGGGATCCCACGAAGCGGGATCCCACGCAGCTGGCCGTCGCCCCCTCCGCGGACAGTTCACTCGAACAACTTGAAACCGACGCGATCGCCGGCAACCCGGCCATTCGTATGTTGCGGCAAGAGGCGGCCGCGGCGCGTGCCAGGTCTGCCTACATGGACAAGTTGCCGGATCCGACCTTGGGAGCCAACGTCTTTGCGCATCCCATTGAAACCGCGGCGGGTTCTCAGCGCGCGAACATGAGCGTCATGCAAATGCTCCCCTGGCTCGGCCGCCTGGACGCGCAGGCGCGGCAAGCCTGCTTTGAAGCGTTGGCGCTGCAGCAAGCCTACGCCAGCGAACGCCTGAAAGTCATCGGCGACGTGCGGTCGCAGTGGTATCGTCTGTTCGTATTGGGAAAGCAGATCGAAACCAACCAGGCCCATCAAGAAACGCTCGCCTTGCTGATCGATGTCGCGAACGCCCGCGTCGCAACGGGACAGGCGTCGCAAGGGGACGTGCTGCTGGGAACGTTGGAATTGAGCAAACTGAACGAAGAACTCTTGACGCTACGCCAGCAAGTCGCCACCACCACAGCCGAACTCAACCGCATCGCGGGGCGTCCCGCCGAACATCCTGTTGCGATACCGCAACAGGCCGACGTCGCGCTGCCCGATTGGTCGCATGGCCTGTTGCGTCAAATTGCCGAGGAACAACAACCTGAGATCGCGGCGGCTCGACTGCGCATGCAAGCGACGCGCTGGGGGATTGAAGTCGCCCGGCTCAAGCGGCGCCCGGACGTATCGTTGAGCGCCAGCTGGTTTGCCATCGATGACAATCGTCCCAGCTCCAGCATCGTCGCCGTCGGCCGCGACGCCTGGTCCGTCGGAGCGCAAGTAAGCGTTCCCTGGGGTCACTGCAAGTACGACGCGATGGAGCGCGAAGCGGAATGGAAACACGCCGCTTCGCACGCCTCGGCCGATGCCGTACAACAACGCTACGATGCGCTCCTGCGCGACCTCTGGGAACGGGCGATTCTGACCGATCAAACGGCAACGCTCTATCGCGATACACTCATCCCGCAGGCTCGGCAGACCTTATCAACCGACCAACAGTCCTATGCCAACGGGAACGTCGAATTTGACCGCATTATTCGCGATTTTCGGAATCTGCTTGTCCTGGAATTAGGCTATCATCGAGCCATCGGTGAACTCGCCATGACCCTGGCACGTATACAACAAGCAGTGGGGATGGATCTGGCGGTCCCCGCAGCGGCGCGGTTGCCCCAAGTTCTGCCCGCTGCGGATGTTTGACGCGGGCGGCCGGGCGAGCCGTGGTTCAACTGGTCATCGAGAGAGAAAACCGCAATAATGGAGTGCGGGCAGCCTTGGGCTCGTTGAGCGGAGACCACGTGCGCGTTTTTTCTCGTCGCAGCCGTTTCGGTAATGACGCAGAAATGCAATGCACGGTGTGAAGAAATGCACGGTGTGAAGAAATGCACGGTGTGAAGAAATGCACGGCGTGAAGAAATTCCCGGTGTCGAGAACTGCCCGGTGTGTCGACTAGCAATGCAGGTACGTGATGAGCCGATTAGGGAAAAACGTGACAGCGTCAATCGTATCGGTCGCGTTGATGGCCGTCCAGACTCTTCCTGCGCCCGCCCGTTGTCGGTGCGCGAGTTCAGGGGCTGCGACGGAATCCCATTCCTGTTGTCATGCGTCCGCGGACGCGGGGGCTCCCGCAAGCTGTTGTGGCGTTAACACCTGCAGGTGCGACGCACGAGGGGAGATCGCGTCTTCATGCGGCTGCGATCGGGACTTGCAAATTCCCGTTGCACCACAGCCGCCTACCGAACGAAAGCTGGACGTGCCGCAGTCGCTGGTGACGTTGACAGGCGACGGTTTGAGCCATGTCCCCCTTGCTGCCGAGCAAACAGTGGCTTTTTCTTGCGGCGCACTTCGCTCCGCCTGTTCCCCGCAAGCAATTCTCTGCGTGTGGCGCATTTAGATTGTGCCAGGATGCGCGTGCGCGCTTTCTCTGTCCCCAAGTTAACGGGTGCGTGTTTGTGAACGCGTGTTCTCCGTTACTACCGACGACCCGACGTTTCCCGCCAGCCGCATTTACCGGTCGCGTTGATTGCGTGGCCAGTGGCAAGGTGCGGGAGGCGAGTGGCCAACGGCTACATGCAATGCCGCGGACACTTCAGTAAGACCAAACCCCACAACTGAATCAAAGGAAACTTCCATGCGATACGTTATGTCAATCATTGTTGCGACCGCCCTCACGACTTGGGGATGTTCCACGAGCACTAGTACCAGCACTCCAACGACCGAGCCGGTCAACGCACACTGCCCCATCATGGGTGGCGAAGTCCAAGCGGACGGAGGCACGGCGGTGTGGAACGAGCAAACAATTGGCTTCTGTTGTCCTGAATGCATTCCTGCCTGGAACCGCCTCACGGACGAAGAAAAGGCGGCGAAACTGGAACAGGCGGACGGCGGCGAAACGGCACACGAACAGGCGAACGGGCACGAACCCGCGTAAGGCTGGCGGTTCGAGTCGCTTCGGCGTGAACGGAAGGCGTGATCGTGGATAGCTTCCCTACTGAACAAACGGAATTCCCATGAATCCATCCATCGCACCTGCAACCGATTCCAGTAAAGCAAGACCTTCGCAGTCCTGGCTGGTTCGCCTCGCCGGTCCAGCGATTTTCCTCGCGGTCGGTATCGTGCTCATCATCCTAATGGGAGCGGCACAAAGACTCGGCTGGATTTCCGGAGGTGGTGTGAACAGGACGACGGCGAGTTCGACCGCCGGTCAGGTCTTCACGTGCCCGATGCATCCGCAGATCCGCCAGCCCGGACCGGGACGCTGTCCGATCTGCGGCATGTCGCTGGTGCCGGCGACGAGTGCGACAGCGATCGACGAGATGGCGGTCACCATCGAACCCGCTCAGCGCCGACTCGCCAACATCCAGACCGCACCGGTCGTGAGCCAGCCGGTCGCCGATGTGCTCCACACAGTCGGCGCCATCGCGATCGACGAAAGCCGCATGGCCACCATTGCGTCCTACATTGACGGTCGACTGGAACGACTGTTCGCCGACTACACGGGAGTGGTGGTCTCGCAGGGCGACCATCTGGCGGTGATTTACAGCCCTGAGTTGTATTCGGCGCAGGTGGAATTCCTGGAAACGCGCCGCGCGGTCAGGCAAATGAGCGCTGGGACGTTGGACACTGTCCGGCAGGCGCAGGAAAAGTTGCTGGCCAGTCTGCGCGAACGGCTGTCGGAACTTGGCATGACGGAAGATCAAATCCAGGAACTCGAATCTTCCGATGTCGCCAAGTCGCGTCTGACCATTTACACGCCCATTGGTGGAACTGTCATCGAGAAACTCGCCGTCGAGGGGAAGTACGTAAAGGCAGGCGAACCGATTTACCGTGTCGCCGACCTCTCGACGGTGTGGTTGGTTCTGGAATTGTTTCCGGAGGACGCCGCCCGAGTCCGGTTCGGGCAGCGTGTGAGCGCCGAATTGCAATCGCTGCCGGGCGAGACGTTCGAAGGTCGCATCGCCTTTGTGGCGCCGATCGTCGATCCGGAAAAACGCGTGGTGAGGGTGCGCGTGGAATTCCTGAACCCGGACGGCCTGCTCCGACCCGGTGACTACGCCAATGCGTCGATCCGTTTGCCGATTGGTCAGGAAGGCGAAGTTTATGACGCCCATCTGGCCGGGCGCTGGATCAGCCCCATGCATCCTCAAATCATCCGTGATTCACCGGGAGTCTGCCCGATTTGCGGCATGGACCTCCTGCCAACCACGCTCTTCGGCTACTCGGATACTCCCGTCGAACAGCCCGCGTCCCTCGTCGTGCCCAGAACCGCCGTGCTGATGGCTGGCAGTCATAGTGTGGTCTATGTTGAAACCGAACCGGGACGTTTCGAGATTCGCCCCGTAAAGCTCGGCCCGATCCTGCAAGACAAAGTGATTATCGTTGAAGGCCTGGCGGAGGGAGAGCGCGTCGCGACCGCCGGCAATTTCCTGATTGATTCTCAGATGCAGTTGGCGGGGAAACCGAGCTTGATCGATCCGACGCGCGCCATCGAACGCCAGCAGGAACGCCGCCAGCCGTTGGAGTTTGACTCGCAGCCCGTCACGATCGTTGCAGGGGAGGCCGGCCGGCAGCTCGACCAGCTCTTCACCGCGTATTTTCGCATCCAAAAAGACCTGGCCGACGACAGGCAACCGGCCGAGTCCGACGCTGACACACTGCGGACGTTGTCGCAGTCCTTGGCTGCCGACTCCCATTTCGACGACGCTGCCCAGAAACAACTCGCCGCCATCGCGGAACATAGCGAAAACCTGCAGCACCCGGACATCACCCAGGCCCGTTTGGATGCCTTTCGACCAATCAGTCACGCCATCGTGACGCTGGCCACCCTCGTACAGCCGGAAACCGCAACGTCGCCCTTCTATCACATGTTCTGCCCCATGGTCCCGGGCGGCAGCGGCGACTGGCTGCAGGACGACGAGCAACTGGTGAACCCATACTGGGGTCACAAGATGCATCATTGCGGTAACGTCGTACGAGAAATTTCCAGAACGCCGGTCGAGCCGAATTCTTCGGTCGAAGAGACCGACACGGCCGTCTCTCCGTCGCCGGCGAAGGAGTAGTCGTGCTGCGATCCATCATTGCCTTTTCCATTCGTGAACCGTTGATCGTCATGCTGCTGACGCTGGCAATCGTCGGCTACGGCTGGTATTGCACACAGACCGTTCCGCTCGATGCAATCCCCAACGTCGGTGACAATCAGGTCATCGTGCTGACGTCGTGGCCGGGCCGGTCCCCCAAAGACGTCGAGGACCAGATCACGTATCCACTGTCCGTGGCGCTGCTGGCCGTACCTCACGCCGAGAGCGTTCGCGGCAAGAGCCTGTTCGGCTACAGCTTTGTCCAGGTTACCTTCTCCGACGACACGGATTTCTACTGGGCCCGTTCGCGTGTCACCGAACAGCTCGGAACGGCCGCCGCGGTCCTGCCCGAGGGAGTTGTCCCTACGCTCGGACCCGACGCCACCGGACTTGGCCAGGTCTTCTACTACGTACTCGACGCGCCGCCCGACATGGATCTGGCGGAACTGAGGACGCTGCAGGACTACGTGATCAAATACGAACTGCAATCCGTACCCGGCGTCAGCGAAGTGGCCAGCGTGGGAGGTCATGTCCGGCAGTATCAGATTGAAGTCGACCCGGACAAGCTGCGGTTTCACGATATTCCGCTCGACCGACTGATCCGCGCCGTCAAGGATTCCAACATCGACGTGGGGGCCAAGACAGTCGAATCGAACGGCATGGAATTCATCATCCGCGGGCGGGGATTCATCGGAGCCGAGCAAGATTCAGATGAAGCCGTCGCGGATATTGAAAAGACGGTGATTCTATCCCGCGACGGCATTCCGGTACGCATCCGCGATCTGGGACACGTTCAAGTCGGCCCCGATTTCCGCCGCGGCGCCATCGACTTGAATGGCACCGAAGCCGTGGGAGGCGTGGTCGTCATGCGATACGGTGAAAACCCACGCGACGTGATCCAGCGCGTAAAAAAGAAAATTGCGAGCCTGGAACCGAGTCTCCAAGGAGTAACAATCCGATCGGTCTACGACCGCACCGGTTTGATTGACGAGACGGTGGCGACACTCACGTCGGCACTGACCCAGGAAGTTCTCATCACGGCCATTGTCATCCTCCTGTTCCTGCTGCATTTTCGCGCGAGCCTGGTTGTGGCGGTAACACTGCCGATTGCCGTTCTGATGGCTTTTATCGGCATGAAAGTTTTCGGTATCGATGCGAACATCATGTCACTGGCGGGAATCGCCATCGCGATCGGGACCATGGTCGACATGGGAATCATCGTTTCCGAAACCATTTACGACCACCTGGCCGAGTGGGAGCGGGACGGCAGCCCCGGCGGTTCCGAACAACGCATGCAAGTGATTTACGAGGCGGCCAGCGAAGTCGCGCCCGCCATCGTGACGGCGGTGACCACCACCGTGATCAGTTTCCTGCCGGTGTTCCTGCTGACAGGGCGCGACTACAAGTTGTTCGCCCCGCTGGCCTGGACCAAGACATTCGCCTTGATCGCGTCGCTGGTCGTCGCCGTTGCGATGGTTCCCATGCTCAGCCGGCTACTGCTGCGAAAACGATTGAAACCGATCGACCAGAATCCGTTGAGCCGTGTGATCGTCAGGACTTACGCCGCGATCCTGGGCCTGCTGCTGCGACACAAGCGCGCCTTCCTGACGATTCCACTCGTGCTGATCGTGCTCGGCGCCGGCGCCTGGGCAGGGCTGCCGACCGTCTTGCGACCTCTAGAAACTCCCGTGCGCTGGCTGGGGTGCGAGCCGAATAAGATCCCCGGTTACGTGGCGCTGAAGCACTCGTTCACCGGACTGAAAACCGACGACTGGATCGCCTTGGATGAAGGCAGCTGGTTCTACATGCCCACGCTCTATCCGGCAGCCAGTTTTTCGCAAGCCATGGAAATCCTGCAGACCCAGGACGCCTTGATCAAGGAGATCCCGGAAGTTCAAAACGTGCTCGGCAAAATTGGCCGCGTTGAATCGGCGCTGGATCCGGCGCCCGCGGCAATGATCGAAACGTACGTCATGCTCAAACCGCCCGGGCAGTGGCGTGAAGGTATCACGGCACAGGACATTTGGAACGAAGTCAATGCGGTTGCCACGCTTCCGGGCGTGACGCCGGCGGCACCGCTGCAGCCGATCGAGGGACGCGTGGTCATGCTGCAAAGCGGCATCAAGGCTGCCATGGCCATCCGCATTTTCGGAGACGACCTGGCCGGCTTGTCCAATGCCTCGTTGGCCGTGGCGGAGCAGTTAAAAACCAATCCTTATGTGAACCGTTCCACCGTCAATCCCGACATCGTACTCGGGAAACCGTATATCGAATTCGAAGTCGACCGCGAAACAGCGGCCCGCTACGGCATGTCGACCCTGATGGTCAACCAGATTGTCGAAACGGCGCTGGGCGGAAGTAACGTCACCCGTACCGTTGAGGGCCGCGAACGCTATCCGATCCGCATTCGCTATCAGCGGAATCTGCGGGAACAAATTGATGAGTTATCCCGGCTGCCCGTGGTCACACCGGCGGGCGAGGTCGTTCCCCTGCAAGTGCTCGCAAAACAGCAGACCACGTGGGGTCCTGGAGTCATCAATAGCGAAGACGCGCGGCTGGTAGCCCACGTCTCGTTCTCCCCATCCGGTATCGCCGGCGACCTGGAGACCGTCCGCGCGGTCGAAGCGGCCTTGCACGAATCTCAGGAAGCAGGTCAATTGAAGCTGCCGAACGGCTACGCACTGGCGGCGATCGGATCGTTTCAAAATCAATTGGAAGCCAACCAGCGGCTCCTGCTGATCGTCCCCATCGTGATCCTCATCAACCTGTTCATCATCTACCTGCAATTCCGCAACTTCCCGGTGACCTTGATGATCTTCTGCCAGATCCCCGTGGCGTTTGCCGGAGGCATGATCGGCCTGGGCATCATGCATGTCGAAATGAACACGGCCGTCTGGATCGGGTTTATCGCCTTGTTCGGCATCGCCGTGGACGACGGAGTCGTAATGGCCACCTATCTGGAGCAGACCATGCGTCGCCGCGAACTGAATTCGATCGCCGAGATTCGCGGGGCCACCATCGATGCCGGTCGACGCCGGATCCGACCGTGCCTGATGACCGCCGTCACGACCTTTGCCGGACTGATCCCCGTGATGCTGGCTACGGGACGCGGCGCGGATGTGGCTCAGGCCATGGCCCTGCCCGTTGTTTCCGGTATGGTCGTCGAAATGATTTCGCTGTTTATTGTGCCTGTGCTTTATTGCGCGTATATGGAGTCCAGAGTGAAATTGTGAAGTGTGTTCGGCACGCGGAGCGTGCCCTACGTGGGTACTAAGGAACGACTTTCCCGAGTCAACTTGCCAATCTGCCGTCCAACTCGCATACTTGGGAAAAGTCACCATCGCCCGTAACAAAGCCTGCCGCATGTCTGACCCTTCGCCCTCTACCGACGCCACGCCGGAAAGCGATTTGACAGGGCGCCAGCTTGGTGACTATCAAATCCTGCGCCGACTGGGACGCGGCGGCATGGCGGACGTCTATCTGGCGGAACAGCAGTCGCTGGGCCGGCTGGTCGCCTTTAAGGTACTGAAGAGCAGCCTGGCCAGCGACGACAATTACGTTCGCCGCTTTCACCACGAAGCCAAATCCGCCGCGTCTCTGGTTCATGCGAACATCGTGCAGATTTACGAAGTGGGCCGGGTCGACGGCTATCACTTTATCGCTCAGGAATACGTGACCGGCCAAAACCTCCGACAACTGCTCAGCCGAAACGGTCCCCTGGACGAGAAGATGACGGTCATCATCCTGCGTCAGGCCGCCGCGGCGCTGCATAAAGCGGGGCAACAAGGCGTGATACACCGGGACATCAAGCCGGAGAACATCATGCTCTCGGCCGAAGGTGAAGTCAAAGTCGCCGATTTTGGTTTAGCGCGGGCGACTCAGAACGAAACCGCGATGAATTTGACCCAAGTGGGCGTGACCATGGGGACGCCCTTGTACATGAGTCCCGAGCAGGTTGAGGGAAAAGAAGTCGATCCGCGCAGCGACATCTATTCACTCGGAGTCACGTTTTACCAGATGCTGGTCGGACGTCCTCCGTTTGAAGGCGAAACCGCCATCAGCATCGCCGTGCAGCATCTCAATTCCGAAGCGCCGCGCATTGAAGATCAGCGGTCGGATTTACCCAGCGGTCTCTGCCGCGTCGTGCACAAAATGATCAGCAAGAAGCCGGCGGACCGCTACCAGTCGGCCGCCGACTTGCTGCGCGAACTGGCCGCGCTGCAGATCGAGGGACTCGAAGAAGGCTGGTCGTCGGCAATCGAACAGTGGAGCATGCCGGAACTGCTGGCGATCTCCGAAGCCAAATTCGAGGCGACTCAGCAGCTGGAGGCCCTGATGAAGACACAGGCCTTGCTGCAACAGCGGCCTCGAAGCCATACTCGGATCCTGGCCGCCGCCATCGCGTGCTTCTTGATCGGCGTCGGCGTCGCCTGGGCCACGCGGCCGCGATCGGTCCTGGAAGCGCCCGAACGCTACCTCCAAGAGATCGAAAAGCAGGACAATGCCGAGGCCCAGTTCTGGCACGCCGTGAACCTCGATTCGGAACGCGGTTGGATCGCGGTGTGGGAATACTTTCCAGAATACGACAACGCGGCCAATACGAAACACGTCCGCAAAGCCAAGCGTTTTCTCGCCGAAAAGTACCTCAAGGACGGCCGGCTGGACGAAGCCCTGTCGTTGTACAAGGAACTATCCAGCGTCGAATCGACCGACGTCTTGACGCGCGGTCACGGATTGATCGGCCAGGCCAACGTTTACGCCATGCGCGATGAAAACAACGAGGCGATGAAAGTCGTTCCCGAAATCGCCGCATTACTGCGTAAGCTATCGCCCCCGCTGCGCAGCGAACTCATGAACCAACTGCAAGGCGGACTCCTGCGCAACGAAGTGCAGAGCCTGCTTAACGGCGGCTAGGGTCTGCTAGTAGCGAGCCAGATCTTTGGCGGCTTTGTCAGGATACAGCGTCTGCAGTGTTTCTTGAGCTTTAACCGTCATCAACCGCAAGTCGCTGCCGACAGCGATAAATTGCATTCCCTGCTCGGCGCGGCGCAGCGCCGACTCCGGATCCATGGCGTGAATGCCGGTGGGCGTGCCGACCTTTTTCCCCGCGGCAATCACGCGCTGGATCATCTCCTCGTGGGCCTCGGCCGTCGGGTCCGTTCCGTCGGCAGTGCGCATCTGCGCGCGGAGGTCGTTGGGACCGATGAAGATGGCATCGCATCCCGGCAAACTGTAAATCGCTTCCGCATTCTCGACGCCCCGCGGGCTCTCCGTCTGCAATACCACCAGGATCTCGTCGTTGGCCCGTGCGTAGTAGTCGGCAGCGGCAGCGGCGAAGTTCATGGCGTGCATGCCGCCGCCCACACTGCGATTTCCCGTCGGCGGGTACTTGGCCGCCGCGATGGCGACCTGAGCCTGCTCGACCGTGTCGACCATCGGCACGACGATACCCCACGCTCCCGCATCCAGCACACGCTTGATGTAGTGATGATTCCCCTCGGGAACCCGCGCCAACGGCACGCAACCCGCGTCCGCAACCGCACCAAAAATCATCGTGGCCTGCTGCCAGTCGATGGCCGAGTGCTCGATATCCAAAGTCAACCAGTCGAAACCAAGTCGAGCCAGGACGCGCGTGGCATAGAGATCGCCAAGTGACAGCCATGTTCCGAAACTCGGTTTCCCATCGCGCAACTTCTGCTTTACCGGATTGGTTCTCATGCGACGCCTCACTAAGTGTCCTGGAATTACAAGGCCTGCAGTTTTTCAGAGTTGCAAATCGCTGGCAAGCCCCTCTGGGGAAAATGCCCGCGGGAGCCTGAAAAGAAACGCCCCGGGGTTCTTTTCCCGGAATTTCCGCAGGTACGCTATAATTTCCTGTAGGCTTTCGGATAAGGAGTTCGGGCAATGAGAACATACGCCCTCATGGTTGTACTGACTTTGTGGACAATCCCGACCGTCGGACAGGAAACTTCCTTCCAAAAGGCCCGGCAACAGATGGTCAAGGAGGCGGTGATAGGGGCCGGCGTCAAAGATCCGCGAGTATTGAAGGCCATGCTGTCGACGGAGCGCCATCTTTTTGTGCCGACGCACCTGCGCAGCCAGGCCTACTTCGATATGGCGTTGCCCATCGGCGACCAGCAAACGATTTCGTCTCCCTTTATCGTCTCGTTCATGACCGAAACGCTCGACCCGCAGCCGTCCGACAAAGTTCTGGAAATCGGCACCGGCAGCGGGTATCAGGCAGCCGTACTTAGCCCGCTTGTGAAAGACGTCTATACCATTGAAATCGTCGAAAGCCTGGGCAACAAAGCGGCCCGCACACTGAAGCGACTCGGCTATTCCAACGTTCATGTCAAGGTCGGGGACGGTTATCAGGGTTGGCCGGAACATGCGCCCTTTGACAAAATCATTGTCACCTGTTCGCCCGAAAAGGTTCCCCAGCCGTTGGTGGAACAAATGGCGGAAGGAGGGCTCATGGTGATCCCCGTCGGCCAGCGATATCAACAAACACTCACGTTGTTGCGCAAGGAAAACGAGGAACTCAAGCAGGAGGACCTGCGTACGACGTTGTTCGTTCCCATGACGGGAACCGCCGAAGAAACGCGGCGAGTCCTGCCCGATCCAAGCCGGCCGTCGATTGCCAACGGCGGCTTTGAGGATGCGTTGGTGGACGATGAATTCGTTTCTGGATGGTACTACCAAAGGCAACTGAAGTGCGTCGAAGAAGACGCACCGGAAGGGAAGCGTTACGTTCTCTTGTCGAACGACGTGCCAGGACGGCCCGCCCATGTCCTGCAAGGGTTTCCCGTCGATGGCTCGAAAGTGCCGCGGCTGGACGTTTCGTGCCAGGTCAGATACGCGAACGTATTGCTCGGTACCAATCGTCAGGAAATGGCGGTTCTGGCCATCACTTTTTATGACGGAAGCCGCCGGGACCTGGGCTCCTCCATTCTTGGGCCGTTCTTAGGGACCGCTGCCTGGCACGTGGAAAGCAAAACCTTTCGCGTTCCGGCTCGCGCACGCGAAGCGATCCTGCGGATCGGCCTGTTTGGCAGTACCGGCGAAATCGCGTTTGATGACGTGCGGGTCAAAGCTGCCCGATAGCACCAGCGGTTCGGATTTGTTGGGTGCTTTCACGTCATTGCTCGCAGAGCGAAGTCGCGGCCCCAAAGTTGCCGCCAAAGCCCCCACTCGCCAAATCCAGGAATTTCCACCAAGTTTCCCTAATCATGAAATTCTACCCAGGCTTGTTGAATTACATGCTACGTTTGGATATCCTCAAACATGGTTTTGATTGCAAATCTTCATTGAAAACTGGGACTTGTCCTGAAAAAGAAGGGGAACTTTGATGATTCGAACAAGGTTGCAGATTGCAACAGCGTTTGCGGCAGCGGCTGGATTGGCCATGCTGTTGCAGACAACTCCTGCCTCGGCAGGATGGCGTCACTGGTGCGGATCAAGCGGCGGTGGTTATTCCAGCTTGGGAAGCTACGGCAGCGCGGGTTATTCCGTCGCGAGCTACGGCAGTGCGGGCAGTTATGCCAGTCACGGTAGTCATGGCTCACACGGTGGATTGTTCTCGCGGATTCACGCGCGCTGGCACGCACGCCATTCGCATTCCAGGGGAGGCAGTTACCTGAGTTCCGGGGGTTCGTACGGCAGCGCGGGTAGTTGGGGACATTACCGCAGCTACTATGGCGCCAGCTCGGGAGGCAGCTACGGTGGGGCGTCCAGCGGCGGGTCGTATGGCAGCAGTTACGCGTCTCATGGCGGCACCTACTACAGCGCTCCCAGCTCGACGATCTACGAAGAGCCCTCAGCTCCGGCGGCCAGTACCACGCCGGCAACTCCTGCGGCACCGACTCCTGCCGACGCAATTCCTGCTCCCGAAGTAGAAACGTCGATCGGGGATGCGAAACTCACCGTGGTCACCCCGGAAGACTCCAAGATCTATGTCAACGGCGTGCTCACCACAACCCCCGGCTCGGTTCGCGAGTACATTTCGCGAGGCCTTGCGGTGGGGCACGGTTACACGTATTCGGTTCGCGCCGAAGTCGTTCGTGACGGTGAAGTCCAATCCCAAACCAAAACCGTTCAACTGCATGCTTCCCAATCGGAACGGATTGCATTTGAATTCGCGGATGCTGCCGAAACGACCTTGACTGTGAACGTCCCCGCGGACGCGAAGGTTTACCTGGCCGGAAACGAAACGTCCGCGACGGGTTCCGTACGTGTCTTCAAGACCACGGGGCTGTCTACCGGCGAGCGTTGGGACGACTATCAGATTCGCGTTACGGTGGAGCGCGACGGCCAACTGGTGACTCGCGAAAAGACGATTGCCTTGGCAGCCGGAGACACCAAATCGGTAACGTTCGACCTGGACACCGAGAAGGTGGCGTCCCGATAACGCGGACGATCGGGTCGAAACGAAGAATCGCTACAACCCTCGCACAGATCACAATTTGTGCGGGGGTTTTTCTATTCTCGGACGCGTTGTTCCCTGGTCGATTTTGTTGTTGTCATGACTACAAGAATCGAAACCACTTCGGAACGACAACGCACCGCAAAACCGGAATCGCGTCGCTGGCGGCGAGTGATCAGTGTGTTGCTGCTATTTCATCTGGCGACGGTCCTGGTCGGACCGCTCGCCTTTTCCACTCAGTTCCGCCCCGGCGAGCCTTCCATTGCGGCCGAGTTGGCGATGGACTTCTTCCGGCGCTTCAGCCATATCGATTTCGCCGATTTGAACCACGGCTATTTCTTTTTCGCGCCCACACCGGGCCCCAGTCATTTGATTACCTACCGCGCTTACACGACCGATTCCGCCGAGCCGATTGTGCAGACGTTCCCCGACCTGAACCGACAATGGCCGCGTCTGCTCTACCATCGTCACTTCATGCTCAGCGAACAACTCAACGGGAGCTTCGCGCCCCAACAAGTCCCTCCACAGGTCGCCAGCAACCCGGTCCTGCGCGCCAATTGGGAGCGGCAACGAAAGGTCTACAACGATCTCTGGTCCAGTTACGAAAACCATTTGAAGCACACTTACGATGCCACAGCGGTAGAAATGGAACGTGTCGAGCACCGTTTGCCGTGGCCTTACGACGTACTGCAAGGCATGAAGCTGGATGACAAGTCGTTGTACGTGCCGTTCGGCAAGGACGCTTTACCCGGAGACATGCCGTAATGGAGTTGGCCAGTACGACAAAAACATGGTATCGCGACAGCGCCGAGCTCTGGGACCGCTTCTGGTTCACTCCCCGCGCGCCGCATACGCTGGCGGTGATTCGCATCCTGGCCGGGATGATGCTGTTTTACACACACCTGGTCTGGTCCTTCGACCTGCTGGCATTTCTCGGCCCGCACAGCTGGATCACCGCCGACCTCTCACAACAACTCCATCAGGGAACCTGGGCCTGGAGCTACCTCTGGTACGTCGAATCACCGGTGGTGCTGTGGGCACTTCATCTTGCAGCCTTGGTTGTCTTCGCCATGTTCACCGTGGGCTGCTGCACGCGCGTCACCGCGGTATTGGCCTGGTTCATCACTCTGAACTATTGCCATCGATTGACGGGAGCGATGTTCGGGCTGGACCAGGTGAATACGATGCTGGCCATGTACCTGATGATTGGACCGGCGGGAGCGGTTTACTCGCTGGACCACTGGTGGCAGCGACGGAGGGGGACGGCGAGTTCCGTCACGGGTTCGATCAGTGGCAACATTGCCATTCGCCTGATCCAGCTTCACTTGTGCGTGATCTACCTGTTCGGCGGTATCGGCAAGATGCGCGGCGAATCGTGGTGGGACGGCATGGCCGTCTGGTTCGCCGTGGCCAACTACGAATATCAATCGCTCGATATGACGTGGCTGGCTGAATGGCCAATCCTGATTGCCGTCTTGACGCACATCACCGTTTTCTGGGAAACGTTCTACTGTGCGCTCGTTTGGCACCGCGTGACGCGACCGATCATGCTGGCAATCGCCGTGGCGGTTCACGGCGGAATCGCGCTGTTCCTGGGCATGATCACGTTTGGAACCGCGATGTTGATCGCGAATCTTGCCTTCGTATCGTCCGAGACGGTCAGCGGCCTGGTGGAGCGGACCAGCAAGTTGTTCCAGCGATCGACGAAAGCGGCGACGGTTTCGGAGTCCAAAACTAAACGCCGTAAACCTCGGTAACGCGGTTTGCAGCGCTGATCTTTACGATGCGGCGCAATCAGTCCACGATATAGACTCGTGGCGTCGTGACGATCTCTTCAAATACTTCGGAGAGTCCCGCCTCGATTTGAGTCGGACTGCCTGTAATCACGTTGCTCGATTCCAGATCGTCTGTTTCGCCAAGTTCCGCCAGGCGATTAATGAAACCGCTGTTCACACCGTAACCCACTCCCACGGCAAAGACGTCCCACTTTTCCGCCGCCATGCGATGCGATTGCGTCAGCGGCGCGTTGAAATAGTGGCGAATCCCCGGATACTGATCATAGTTTGGAAAACCCGTTTCAGCGTCCGAGGCGTAGAACAGGTCCTGCGCTTCGGCCGGTACCTCGCTGCTAATGTAGCTGGTAATCTGCCCGACCGACGATTGGATGCGGTTCGGCGTGCCGTCGGTGAAGAGCACCACGACCTTGTCTGAGTAGTCGCGGGCATTGTCCTGCAGATAGTCAAACGCCGTGATCATGCCCGGCTCGATCGCGGTGGAAGCCCCCGGATCCGCCACCGACTGCAAGTTGGCCACGGCATTCATCGCGTTCGTATAGTTGCCCGTCAACTGCAGCAGCACTTGCGGAACCTGCCCCGTCCCGGTGTCGTAGAAGTCGAACCCGACAATCGCCACTCGATCCCGATCGTTCTCGTTGACCCCCTCGTTGAACTTTTCCAGGATCATCAGCGCTTTGATGAGCGATCGGCGGACGGCATGCATCGGTTGTTCGCGCGGCGGGAACGTCAGCGTCACCGAATCCAGACCGTCACCAGAGATCGTGTCCTGAATGCGAGCGCTGTAAGGACTATTCCACGAAAGTTCAGTGAGGGTCTGGCCGTCCGGCTTTCGGTCCCGACCATGATCCATGATGAACTGAACGTAGGTTCGTGAACCAAAGCGATTCATGTACTTTTCCGGATCTACACCACTGGGATCACTGATGGGCGAATTTGAAATGATCGCTTGGTTCGGGTTATTAAATGCGTAGGTCGTTCCGTTAATGGCTGCCATGCGTTCGTGCTTGCTCCGATATCCGACCGTTTGTCCAGGCGGCAGGGTGCCGCGGTAGGCCGGCAGCGAACCCTGGCTGCCGAGCGTCGCCAGATCCCCAGGCAGATCGATCGCATAGTACTTGTCCATGTCCGATTTCCATTGCGGCATCGCCACGTTTTCCCAGTAATCGTGGTTGGCACAGTAGCTGTTGTAGGCGGAGACGTAGCTGTTCCACGCCGCGTCAAAACAACTCTGATTCAGGTTCCAACCCGCCGGGCAGTTACCACCCGGCTGGGAGCCCGGACCGCATCCCGAGCCGGTTTCGAAGACTTCGTAACTCGGAATCACCTTCGGCCGCGCCTCGACCACCGCGAAGTTTCCGAAGAACTCCTTGGCGCTTGGCATGTCTTTCTCCGCGAAGCCCAATTTCTCAGCCTCGATCAGCCAGTCCGGTTTGTCTGTGGCATCCACCAGCCAGCGAGTCTTGGGTGGAGGCACGGCGCCGTCCATGTTGAACTGCTGATTGTTTTGTTGCTGCTGTTGTTGCTGTTGTTGCTGCTGTTGTTGCTGTTGTTGCTGTTGTTGCTGCTGCTGTTGTTGTTGCTGTTGTTGAACGTTCTGCTGCTGTTGCTGTTGCTGTTGCTGCGTGTTTTGCTGTTGCTGCGTATTCTGCTGCTGTTGTTGTTGCTGCTGCTGTTGCTGTTGCTGCGGATTCGGGTTGTAGCAGCACGAGTGGCTGAAACCGCCTGGCGGCTGGGGTTCTGCGGGCATGGGCGGCGGGCTGATCGGTCCGCGCACTGAGTGACTCGTGGGCAGCAGTATGTAGTCGATGTACTTGTCCCAATAAGTTTGGTTCGAGTAGGGCACGTGCGGATTCGGCCAGATCTGCGGCATCAGCGTGTTGCGGAACCAGGCGTAGGCCTTTGTTTTGCGGGTGGCTTCGCTGTCGCCGGCGACATAGCTCAGTGTCGTCCAACCCTGCAGGTAGCTGGTATCGTTGTTGTTGGGATTGTAGTTGGCCGGGTTCGGAGTGAGGTATCCGGGATTGATCACTCCCAGATTGGCCAATAAACCGCTATCGCTGGTCAGTACGGCGTACGAGTAGTCCTGCGAGGCGACGGGATAACCGGCAGTTTCGAGCATCGTCTTCAGGTTGACTTCATTCCCCACACCGGAAGTTCCGGTCACGTCGTAGTAAACCTGGTTCATGACCAGGTCGCCGTCGCCCGGAGTCGCTTCGGTGTTGGCGTTGATCGCATCAACAGACCAGGCTGGCTCGGTATCGTCGTTCATGGATCCCGATAAGTCGATCACAAAAATGATGTCGCGCGGCACCGCGCAGGCGATGGCCGTGGCGTCGGCATCGAAGGAGTTCTTTCCCAGAACTCGACTAAAGAAGTAGGGCTTGGCGGTGGCATGGGCGGTCACGCGCACCGCATTACCGAAGGGATTGGGTTCAAAGTTTCCCACGCCGCGGCGCCAAATTCCAATTTCGACGTCCGACGGAGCCACCTCGGCCGAAACACCACCGATAACGTCGTTATAACCGGCATATTCCTGAGCTGTTGCCACGACAAGTTCTTCGCCAAGTCCCAGCTGACTGGCGCCGGCCAGTGCGGACGCGTCGGCCGCGGCTTGCGTTTGCGTTCGCGCCACAGCGACCATGCCCAGTTCAACGGCCAAAGCGATGATGGACAACACAACGACCAGCAGGATGACGGTCAGGATCAAAATCGTACCCGCCCGTTGAGGCCGGCGACAGTCGAGTTTCTTGGAGCAAAATCGGGATCTTTGTTTCATGGCCTGCCATTCAATCCGAGTTAGAAACGCGCGCTGGTTCAGCCAGCTTCGACGTGGATCCGCCTACCTCAAATGTGTGCTACGAAACGCACTGAGGCAAAAATCAGCGGAGCCTATTTTGACAAAACTTTCTCCAATTCCTGCTCGATGTTCTCTTTTCTCAACAATGCTGGCGAATGCTGATAACAATTGACAACATGCCACCCACAACGCATGTTTTCGTAGCGTTCCACGAAGTCTGTGTGTTTCCGGTTACCGGAATGACGAACGTTCCACAAGACAGGTCTCCATCATGCCGCCGCGAAGTACCCGCCGTTTGATACTGCACTCGTTTCTGTGGTTGACCGTATGTTCCCTTGCCGTCGCCGAGAACGAAAGCGACCAGCACTGGTCGTTCCAGCCGGTCTATCGCGAACAGCCGCCGGTGGTCAACAATCCGAATTGGGTGCGAAATGAAATCGATCAGTTCATTCTGAGCCGGCTGGAATGCCAGGACCTGCAACCGGCGCCGCCGGCCAGGCGCGAAACCCTCTTGCGACGACTTCATCTGGACCTTCTGGGACTGCCGCCCCATCGCCAGGAACTCGAGTCCTTCCTGGCGGACGAGCGTCCCAACGCCTACGAACTTGCCGTCGACCGCATCCTCAGCTCGCCGCACTACGGCGAACGCTGGGGGCGTCATTGGCTGGACCAGGTGCGCTACGCGGACAGCAACGGTTTCGATTCGGATCACGGACGCCCGCACGCCTGGCGCTACCGCCACTGGGTGGTCGACCGCCTGAACGAAGACATGCCGTTTGATCAGTTCACGATCGAACAGATTGCAGCCGACCTGCTTCCCGACGCGGCACAACATCCCGAAAAAGTAATCGCCACCGGCTACCACCGCTGTTCGCTTCACAATACCGAGGGGGGCGCGGACGCCGAAGAGGACGTCTATCGCCGGGCGATGGACCGGACGAATGCCACGGCGACGGTCTGGCTGGGCCTGACCATGCAATGCGCGCAGTGCCACGACCACAAGTACGAAGATATCAGCCGCCTGGACTACTATCGTTTCTACGCCTTTTTCAACAGTTTGGAAGAGGACGAAATGGTCGCGCCCCTGCCCATCCAAATCGAACGCTTCACGAAAGAAAGCGCGGAATTCGAAAAGATCTATCGTCCGCTAGCGGACCGCAGGCAACAGTTCGAAGACGAGTTGGCGCCGCGCATGATGAAGCAATGGGAAAGCAGTTTGCAGCGGCCCGCCGAAGCGGAATGGACCATCTTGCAGCCCCAAGAAGTGGACGGCAGCAACGGCGAGGACTTCACGGTAAGCGAGGACGGATCGGTCTTCGTTGACGGATTCCTGCCCAACGGCGAAACGGTTTATACAATGACGGCGGAAACGCGTGCCAGCCTGGTCACCGCCGTCCGACTGGAAGTGCTGCCCGATGCTCGGCTGGCAGCCAACGGGCCAGGCAGGGACCCCGAAGGGCTGTTCATTCTGAACGACGTGCATGTTTTCGCGCAGCCACGGCAACCTTCCGACTCGGCAGCCGAGGCGCCGGAGTATCAGGCATATCCTCTCTCCTACGCGTTTGCATCGGCGTCGTCACCCAAGCATCCCGTCGAAAACGTTTTGATACCCAACAAACGGCGTCCGCGAGGCTACCATTCAAACCAAGGCTGGGCGATCCAGCCGCAGACCGGCACGCGACAGTTTGCCGTGTTCGAACTGGCCGCACCGGTGGCCAGCGCCAACGGTGTGCGGCTGAAAATCCATCTGACGCAAGGCAACGAAGAACAATTCCGCTCGATCGGCAGATTCCGCCTGGCCGTGACGTCGACGGCGCCCCCGTTTGTTACCGAGGGCCTCCGCAACAACGTTGTCAACATCCTGGGGTTTGCACCTGAATCACGAACACCTGCGCAGCAATCGCAGTTGCTCGACTACTTTTGCAAACAACATCCCGTCTGGCGAACACTCGACAGCGCAGTGCAGGGCAGCTTGCGCAGCGCCCCGCCTTCGCCCTTTGGGACCAAGGCCCGCATCGCCTACGAAAAAGAACAACCTGTTCCCGCACATGATTTGTCCGGCGGGGATTTTCAATCACCCGGCGAACGCGTGCAGCGCGCGGGTCCCGCCATCCTGCCCGCAATTCCAGCTCGCGGAGAAACGCCCGATCGTCTGGACCTGGCGCGGTGGCTGGTCGATGGCCGGCATCCCTTGACCGCCCGCGTGGCCGTGAACCGCAGCTGGCAGCACCTCTTCGGCCGCGGGATCGTCCATACGTCCGACGACTTCGGACTGCGCGGCGAACCCCCGACACATCCCGAACTGCTCGACTGGCTGGCAGATGAATACGTACGTTGTGGATGGAGCACGAAACATCTCCATCGCTTGATCGTGACCTCGAGTACGTATCGGCAGTCAAGCGACCCGCGCCCCGAACTCGAAGAGATCGATCCGTACAACGAGCTGGTTGCGCGGCAGTCGCGTCACAGGGTCGAAGCGGAGATTGTCCGCGATCTGGCCTTGGCCGTGGGCGACGTGCTGAATCGCAAAATCGGCGGACCAAGCGTGGTTTTGGCGCAGCCTTCTGGACAAGAAGACCTGGCCTTCGTTCACGGCGATCCGTTGGAACCGACCGACGGTCCCGACGCCTTGCGGCGCGGGATCTATATCTGGTACCAGCGCACCAATCCCTATCCGATGCTGAAACTGTTCAACGCACCGTCCACGTACCTTTCGTGCACGCGTCGCCAGCGATCTTCGCCACCCACCCAGTCTTTGACTCGACTGAACCATCCGGTCTTCTTCGGCTGCGCGCTGGGCCTGGGAGAACGGATGTATCGGGAAGCCGCGGCGGAGATCCGCACAGACCAGGGAATCGTGAACCAACTTACGAATCTTTACCGTATTTGCCTGACGCGGTCCCCAACGGCGCCGGAACTTGCGACCCTGAACGACATTTACCGAACGAATATCGCCTTTTTTGACGAGCATCCCCAGGATGCGCGTCAGCTTGTCGAAGGCCTGACCATGACCGACCATGATGCGAACGCAGCCGAGCTCGCGACGTGGGTAACGCTGGCACGCACGGTTTTGAATCTCGAGGAGTTTATTGTCCGTGAATAGCCCCATCCCGCCTCGTATGCATCGTCGACAAGCGCTCAGTGGAATCGGCACCATCGCTCTGGCCAGCCTGCTTCAGGACGACGGCTTGCTGGCCGCGCATGCCCACAGGCCGCAACAGCCCGATTTTCCCCCGCGGGCCAAGGCCTGCATCTTCATCTCGCTATGCGGCGGGGCGAGTCAGATTGACATGTTCGACCCGAAGCCGCAACTCACCAAACTCCACGGTTCGCCGTTGCCCGAATCGATGATCGACGAAAAGATGCGTTTCGCCTTTTTGGAAAAAAAGTCGGCAACGCTGATGGCTACCAAGCGCAAGTTTGCCAAACATGGTCAATGCGGTATGGAAATCAGCGAACTGCTGCCCCACCTGGCCGGCTGCGTGGATGACATTTGCCTGGTCCGCTCGATGCAAACCGACTCGTTCAACCACCATCCCGGCGAGCTACTGCTGAATACCGGTTCGACCGAATTTGGCCGGCCGAGTACCGGTGCGTGGCTCAACTACGGCCTTGGCAGTACGGCATCGGACCTGCCCGGCTACGTCGTCTTCACCGCCGGCGCGTATTCGTTCGCGGGGGCGCAGAACTGGTCGAACGGGTTCTTGCCCGCCAACTACCAGGGCGTCATGTTCCGCAACGGCGGCGAACCCGTCCTCGATCTCAACAGCCCCCCCGCGGTGACGCCACCCGTTCAACAGAACACACGTGCCGCCATCAACGCCTTGAACCGGCAGCGGTTGCAAGCGACCCCGACACCCGAATTGACGGCAACGATCAAGTCCTACGAACTGGCGTTCCGGATGCAGTCCCGGATCCCGGAACTGGTCGATCTGTCCGACGAATCGCAGGCCACGCTGGATGCCTATGGCTTCGGTCGCGACATCCCGAACACGAAGAACTGGATCGGCGGCGGACCAGACACGTTCGAACACCTTTCGCGCAACTGCCTGATGGCCAGGCGATTGGTGGAGCGAGGCGTTCGGTTTGTCCATGTCGCCCACAGCAATTGGGACCTGCACCAGAAGCTGGATGACAACATGGACCTGAATTGCTACGCCGTGGACCAGCCCATCGCCGCCTTGCTCAAGGACCTGAAGCAGCGCGGCATGCTGGACGAGACGCTGGTCGTCTGCGCGTCCGAATTCGGCCGCACGCCTCTGGGCGAAAACCGTCGTGGGACCACGAATATCACCGGCCGCGATCACCATCCACTGGCCTACAGTATCTGGCTGGCGGGCGGAGGCGTCCGCGGCGGCCAGGTAGTCGGGCAGACCGACGAGTTCGGCTGGAACGTCGTCAAAGATCATGTCCACGTTCACGACTTGCACGCCACCATCCTGCACCTGTTCGGCCTGGACCACGAACGACTCACCTTCCGCTTCCGTGGCCGCGACATGAAACTCACCGACATCGGCGGCACCGTGGTTGATAAGATGCTGCGCAACGTTTGAAAGACAGCGCAAGCCATCGCTGTTCATCGCGAATTCGCGCGAATGGCTACAGGGAAGCTATCGGACAACCGGTTTCGTCCATCGGAGACGCGGACGGACATGACTTCGCCGGTTTCCAAGTCATCTGGCAAAGCAACAGAAACCCAGACGATGAGCCCTTCGCTGCGCGGCTTTTCTCGCAAATTGATGGTCCTGGTTTCGCCCGATTTCGTTTCGATGAGAAGCCGCGCCGGCAGTTTTCGGTTTCCTGTCAACACGGTAGCGTTCAGATACCGTCTAAATATCTTCGCATTCGCGATAACGTACTCGTACTGATTGAACACACCGATCTTTTCGAGTGCCTCGCCAAGATACTGCTTATTCGGCGGCCCCACCTGCTGAATGTAATCTTGGGTCACTCTGTAGTTTTGAGCAAAAGTCGGATTGTGGTCCAAAAGAAGACGTACAAAGGGCGTACCAACGACGAGCGCGATGAATACGATCGAAACGACCCACAGGAGTTCTTTTATCGAGTATTGCGTTGTCTTCATCGGTGGAGAACGCTCACGATTTGAATGCTCATGTTGTCGCCAATCCAATACCGCGCTCTTCCATCCGCCACGCCGCACACGCCAAACATGGATTGATGACTTCTGCCTCCATAAGAACCGAAACGCTCTTGTATGGGTGAGAAACAGGAAGCAATGGCCACCGAGGACACCGAGAGCACAGAGCAAGTCAGCACTTGACTCCGTGAACTCTGTGCTCTCTGTGGCTTGACTTTCGCAGCTCCCTTCAATGAAGCGGCCTCGGACATCATCATTGTTGTGGATGGGATGCTATTTTACGGCAACCCACGACCAGGGAACCCAGCGTTTGTCGCCGTCGTCGTAGTGAATGTAGAGCGCCGGTCCAGTGACCTTCGCGACCGTGCCCTTGTAGTAGGCGTCATCGTCAAAGCGGGCAAATACAACAGATCCGACTTTGATATCGTTGGCGCGAACCTTCGTCTTATCGACGACGGCCGTGTCACCGTCCTCAAACACGATCAGAAAGCCGGTGCCTTTGGCCTCGACCGCCGTCCCCACAAAATAAGCCTGCCCGGGTTGCCAATACGCCAATACCGAGTCGCCCACTTCCACCGCAGTCGCCACGGACGGTACCACGAGAAGCAGGGATAAGCAGAAAAGTATCAATTTGCGAAACATGGGATTTCTCCTTTCGTAGGGTTGTGTGCCGACGTGCGAAATACTGCCGGATCGCCGACGCGCCGCACGGCGTTTCCGGTGCACTCGGGGTAGCAACATCTTACTCTTGGCGACACCGACTTGTAATCGGTTGATACCAGATCGCACGATAGATCTCGCACGTATCCGATTCTCTCATGCCACACTTGAAACGTGTGTTCACCCACAGGCAGATTCTTGGTTTCAAAACGACCATCTGAATCCGTTGTGGCCATGTATGGATTGGAGCGTACGAGAAGGACCGCCCGCTCCCAGGGATGAATGTTGCAGGAAACCACAACGGGCATTCGTTCTTCGGCAGGAAAACGGTGCTCGATCGGTTCGCCAACCGGAATTAACGCACCTCTGGGAAGATTTGAAATCGATTGAATGTTCGTGTTGTGCCCGACACGGTCACGGCAGCTTTCCAAGACCGTTGGTTTTCATCAGATAACGGCGAAGATCACGCTGCGACGGTGATCGACATTGAATTTTAAGCCCGCTCCCGCGCACAGTTTGGTCAAGTAAGCCGCTACACGGCAGGGAATTCTGCACTGTTGATTGTAGCAGCCGTGGTTTTGGAAGTCGAACACAGCGCGCGCATCATCTCCTTGCTGCGTTTCTCTTTCATTCCCCAAAAAGTAGTTTACAGAGGCGGCATTCGATCTAGTTTACCGCTCCCCGCTATGCACGCGTGTCCGAAGAACCGCATCTGCAAGGGATGGGCAACGACATAGCCGCGGCTAAGACGAAGGATTTTTTATGGGGGATGCAGCGCATGGTTGACCTTGCGACGGCGCCCGACAACTTGTTGCTCTCACAGAGGCGCGGAGGGAGAGTCGGTCAGCATTATCTGTCCCGTTGCCGCGAATCCTCTCCGTGCCTTGGTGCCGCCGTGAGATATCTCCGAGAGCGGCGAACACGCAACCGTGACCGGAAAGTAGCATTTCCCGTAGTCACCCGCCCTCGCGCAGCCAGCGACCCTCTTGAACCAAGGCCTTGAACTTCGGCCGCGCACGGTCTTTGCGGCTGCGTTTGCCGTTACCTCTGCGATGTTCCGCGGAATCGACTGAGCGGCAAGCAACCATTGATCGCGGGCGTGACGATGCAGGCCGCCGAGTGATTGGGATGCCTGGAAGAACGGTGCTCTCTCCTTGGATTACTTGGCAGCCTTCAAGACAGAGACGATAATAACACAAAAGAGCAGGGGCGAGAAAACGGAGACGCGCTCGGTGAGATGCCGCGAAAAGGAGGCGTATCGCTCGACGTGAATCAGGAGCACCGCGAAATGGGGACAGGCACCATCGATCCAATCGTTTACCGGGACGAACCAAACGCGACGATGGAGCCAGTCCCCGTTTCGCTACCGTCGTTTCGAAGATCCATGAGAGGAGAGTTTCGATGAAGCGTTCTGGATTTCGCATGAACCGACGGCAATTCGCGTCGCAAGTAACGGCGGGTACGGTGGTCGCGGCCGCAGGAACTTCACTCGCCGGAGCGACCAGGAAGGACGGGACGCTGCTGGCGGGTGCCGCGGAGACCGTTGCCACTCCCACACCCAAGGGAACCTTCCTGATCGGTCCGATGAAGCCGAGCACCGGTGTGCACGACGACCTGCACGCGCGGGCGCTGATCCTGGCCAGCGGCGAAGAACGCATCGCCATCGTCACGCTGGATTATCTGGGGTTCGACTTCGCGTATACGAACGAGTTGGTTAAGGCAGCCTCGCGCGCCGCTGGGATTCCCGTCGGAAACGTCCTGCTGAACTGCAGCCACACGCACAGCGCGCCGTTGACGGCGCCTTCGGGACCTTGGAAGGAACAGCAGGGACAGCCGTTTTACAAGATGTTGCCAAGAAAGATCGCCGAAGTGGTCAAGCGAGCCGCGGACAAATTGCAGCCGGCCGCGTTGCGCTATCGTCGAGAGCCGACGCAGATCGGCTTCAACCGGCGTCTGCTCCATCGCGATCAGATCGTCATGGCACCGAATCCCGCGGGCGCCGTCTTGCCGTGGGTCGACGTGTTGGCGGTCGATGCAACCGACGGCCGGAGCATTGCGGTGCTGTTCAGCCACGCCGCGCATCCGGTTATCGTGCATGAGGCGAGCACCTTGATTAGCGCCGACTATCCGGGCTTCGCCGTACAACATCTGAAGCGCACGCGCAGCAAGGACACGGTCTATATGTTCGCGCAGGGGTGCTGCGGCAACATCAACGGCTTCCCTTTGAAAGGAGGCATTGACGCTGCCCAAGCCGCAGGCCGCGACCTGGCCGAGGCGGTTTCGCGGGCGTTAGAACATAAGAGCCCTGCGCTGGACAGCAGCGTCATCCGCTCCACGGCGTTGGAACTGGAACTGCCCCTGCAGCCGCCGCCGTCCGTGGAGGAATGCCGGTCGCGGCTGGCCGAGGAGCAACGACCCGACCGCCGCCAACGCTTTGCCGAGCTGTTGGCGATCGCCGAAAGCGGTCAGACGCGAACGATGCGAATGCCGATCCACGCCCTGCGGCTCGGCGACTTCTGCTTGCTCGCCATGGCGCATGAACCGTTCGCGGAATATCATCAGTTCGTGAATGACATCTGCCCGTTTTCCGGAAACATGGTATTGGCCTACACAAACGGGCTGGAGTGCTATGTCGGCACGCAGAAGGATTACGAATTGGGCGAACGTGGCGGCTACGAAACATCGCCGCGCGGGGCGGCATTCATGTTCGACAGCCGGCTACTGCTGTCCGGCGGAAGGGAAGAGCTGCTCAAGGCCGGG
>CALBSZ010000577.1 GCA_937967665.1 uncultured Planctomycetaceae bacterium | reverse complement strand
AGCCTACCTGCCCTAAGCTGGATCCCTGCATACCCATTAGACGTAAGCATTTCAACACCCCAAAGGAATAAATCTGAGAATATTTTCACTCATTGCATATCGCGGCACGTCGAGCGTGCCCTACGGCGGCGGGGTCATTTCGCCGTGCGATAGTTCTCAAAATGAGACATTGCGAAATACGACGAAGTACTTTACGGGCCCTTGTGCGTTATACTAATCCGACACCGCCAGGTTCCGTCGTTTTACAAGTTCGCAGCGGAAGCGAGTGGACAACTTAGGACCGGATGCTCGCGCTGCGTGATTGTATTTCGGCGGATTGCCGCAAACTCTACGCTGTCCAACGAAGCGGGCCTCGTAAACGCGGTTAAATCCCAACACTTGAACGAGATATCATTTGTGAAACGTCCCGTACCGCGTCCCAAAACATTCGATCACTCGACGGACGAGCCCTCGGTGCCGCAGCCTGTTTCCGCTGAGACTCCCGCACCCGAACCGGCGGCGCCGCCCGTCGTTGGCCCGAGCCGCAGGGGATCTCCGGACTTGATCTACTGGATCGTGGGCGGATGCCTGTGCCTGGCGGCGGGGCTGGTGATGCTGGTCCTGGCAGCGGCGCTGGGGAACCGCAGTGAACGGAGGCAGGTCGCGCGCGTTCCAGCTCGGAAAACCGCGGAAGACGAGTTGATTGTCCGCCGACCGCCCCCGCGTCCAGCACTGCAGCGGCCTGCGAAAGTGACTACATCCACAGCGGGTCGTTTGACGAGCGAACAGTATCGAGACTTGTCGTCCGGACCGGTAACGAATCACGTCACGGGTACGACGGTTCCGACAGAAAACTTTTCGGACAGCGATCGCGACGCGCTTGTAGATCGTGCAGTGGTTGCCTCTGGGGTTGCCGGTTCCGCAACAACCGAAGTTCCGGCAGCCGCATCGTCCGCCTCACCTGCCGATTCGGCGACATCACCGGCCGCCACGCCACCTCAACCCGAACCGCCAGCGGCGGCTCCCAATCCGCTCGCAGATTTACCTTCGGCGTTTGATTTGCCTCAGCTTGGAACGGTCACCAACGATCCCGCCGCACTGGCAGCAACGATCGGGCCGCTGGACCTGGCTGGCAGCGCAGCCGCTTTTCGATTGGTTGGCGGCGACTCAGCATTAAACTCCGGCAAATTCACTCTTCGCCCGAATGAGGCGAACAGCGGCGCAACCTGCTGGCTCACCGGTGCGGACCCGCAGGAGGGCATCGAACAGGCGGTCGCCGACTTCGTCATTGACCACGACGAACTCACGTTCCGCTGGCTCACGGAGGAGAACACCCACGGCGCCGATGCTTTACGGAATTGCATCTTGCGCATCGCCGTTGGCGAGCACGCTCATGAAATCGCGCTGCGTGAACCGGTCGTAGGCAAGCCGCTGGTGGCAACGACACAAAGCGTCGGCGCCTCGGTGAGCACGGCCGTGCCACACCTGCCCAGCAAGACTCGATTGTCCGTCGAAGTCACAGGCCTCGGTTCCCTGACGAACTACGAGGTTGATACCAGTGAATCGCTCGACGGGCGTGGACCGATCTTCGTCGACTTGAAGGACGACCAAGACAACCGTTTGCTTACCGAACGGGTCTCCTTTCGGATCACCAGCAGCGGATTGATCGAATTCAAGACAATCCCGATGACCTTCCAGGGCCAGCGCCGTGTGGCTCTCGACGTGAATCAGGCGGCCGCCGAGGTACGTCGTCTGCAAGTGCAGAAACAAGCCATGGACGCCGCGTTTGTGGCCTTACAAAAACAACTGAAGAAGCAGCCGCAGCAGATAGCCGCCGCCACGGCGCAGTACGACCAACAATCGCAAGCTTTGAGTGCCCAACTGGATCAGCTCAAAGCCCTGTCCGATCTGTGCGAACAGGTCCATAACAAAGAAGAAATCCATTATCGCGTCTTCACGACGGTTGGCGACACGGAGATGGATATTCTACGCACGGAAGCGACGGATGCGGCGTCCGCTGCCGAACAACCGGTTGATCCCGCGGGCGTTCCATAGCAACGCTGTCGACATGGCATTCCGATTTCAATTTGGCAAGCGAGCCGATTCCGCATTTCCCGCAGCGCTGATTCTTTTCGCCTTACTTGCTGTAGTCTCCATGGGGGCGACAGCTCGTGCGGCGGACGAGGCGGACACTTACGCAGGTCGCACGGCCGCATCGTGGGTCGCGCAGTTGAAGGCCGAGGACCAGAGCGAGCGTCGTCGTGCCGCGTACGCCCTGGGACGGATTGCTCCGAACGACATCTCCGTCGTGCAAGCGCTGGTGGCCGCGCTGGACGATCCCTATCAGCCCGCTCGGCGTTACGTGGTCCACTCCTTAGGCCGCATTGGTCCGCCGGCGGAAAGTGCGATCGGGGCGATCGTTCACGCAATTGGAGACGACAAGAACGACGATTACTTTCGTTACATGGCCGTTCAGGCGCTGGGCCGCATTGGCAAGCGCTCGGACAACGTGTCGGACGTCTTGCATCAGGCACTTGCCAGCGGCAATCTGGTCTATCGCGTCCACGCCTCGCTGGCACTTTGGAAGATCCACCACGACGCAGAGTCGCTCGACAACCTGACGGCGCTGTTGAACCAGGATGACCCGGTGGTACTGTTTGAAGCGGCCATGGCGATCGCCGAACTCGGACCGGCCGCCGAGCCCGCGGCACCGCGGCTGGTGCAGCTTCTCGCGCACCATGACTCCGACGTCCGCCGCGCCGCCGCGGCGACCCTGGTTCGCATCGGTCAACCTGCGTTGCCGTTATTGGTGGACACGCTGCAAGACGCTTCTGCAGGCACCGATCCTAGGGCAGTGATCTATGCCGTGGGCCGCATCCTCGATCAAATCCGCGGCGACGTGATCGAGGCCCCTGAGACGACGATCGAGACCTTGCGTGATGCGGCCGGACCTCTGCTCACCACGGTTGCCCCGGCGCTTGTCGCCCGTTTCGACGCGGAAGATGAAGCCCTGCGGTTCGCGGCCGCCGACGCAGTCGCACGGCTGGGACTGCTGGCAGTACCCCTGCTGGCAAGAACGATTGAGAATCCGAACGAACGCCTTTCGCAAACCGCCGTCGTTGCCTTTGAGCGCCTTGAGCAGCACTTGCCGCCAGCAAAAACGTCCGCGCTGGCACCGTTAAGGGCGAATCTCGTGGCGCCGTTGTTAGCCGTCATGCAAAGCCAGGATCCCACCAGGCGGCGGGCCGGATTCCGTGCGTTCCAGGCGCTGGAGCTGCCCACGACCGCCCCGGAAACGCAACTAGTTCTACAGCGGAGTCTGAAAGATACGGATGCCGGCGTGCGGCGTTACGCCAAGGAGCTACTACAGGAATAGAAGTCTGTCCAGGCACAACTATCCTCGCACGCGATAGGAATCGCCGACGGCGAGCGTGCCCCAGCGGGGGAAGTTTCGTCGTGCCGGCACTTGCCACTCTGGGTTCGTCGGTCGGGGCGACTATAATGAAGGTTCTTGCTTTCGTCACTTCATTGTTTCTGGGCTTGGATACGTATTGATGAGCACGGCGGATATTTTACAGGGACAGTTGCAAGCGTTTCGCGATGATTTTCAGCGGTTGCGCAAGCAGATTGGCAAGACGATTATCGGGCAGCAAGAAGTAGTCGACGGTGTGATCGCGGCGTTTGTCGCCGGCGGGCACGTCTTGATTGAAGGGCCTCCCGGTTCGGGAAAGACGGTCCTGGCCAAGGCATTGGCGGGTGCCGTGGACGGCGTTTACCGGCGGATTCAGTTCACGCCCGATCTCATGCCCGCCGACATCGTGGGCACTTACATCGTACTGGAATCGCAAGGCCGCAGACGATTCGAATTCCAGCAAGGTCCGCTGTTCGCCAACGTGCTGCTGGCCGACGAAATCAATCGTGCCACGCCCAAGACTCAGTCGGCGCTATTGGAAGGCCTGGACGAGCACGCGGTCACAGTGGCCAACGAACGCTACACGCTGCCGGCGCCGTTCTTTGTCATCGCGACACAGGGAGACGACACGGCGGACGGCGTCTTTCCACTGCCGCCGAAACAGCTGGATCGGTTCCTGGTGCGTCTGCGCGTGCCCGCGCCGGACGCCGGTGAAATGGAGGCCATTCTTGAGCACACGACGGCTCCTCAGGAACACCCGACGTCGGCGCCCGTGTCGGGTGAACGCATCGTTCAAATGTCCCAGGTGGCTCGACAGGTGACGATCGCCAACGACTTGTGCAACTACGCCGCCCGCATCGTCGCGGCCACGCATTCGTCTGCCGAAGAGGCGATCGACAGTGTCAAGCAATTCGTGGCGCGCGGGGCCGGCGTGCGGGGCGCTCAGGCGATGGTCCTGTCGGCCAAGGTGCGTGCGATCATGGACGACCGCACCTACGTCGCCGCGGACGACCTGCAAGCGTCGGCAGTGGAAACCCTGGCCCATCGACTGACCCTGAACTTTGAAGGGCAGGCCGAAGGGATCGAGGCCGAAGCGATTATTTCCGAGGTCCTGAATACCGTGAAGAAAATGGTCTGATTCCCCCTTGCGCGGCCATCGTCGCGTTGGACGCTTGCCGCGCCTTGGCGCTGAACCCTGCGCAGGGACATAGTATGTTCGATTCCCGCTTTCGCAATCAGGTGAGTTGCTTTCTGCCCGCGGCTAAGGCGGCGTGGGGCAGTCGCTTCCTGGGACTCGCGCCGCATCCGCATTTTGCAGCGGGAACGGAAGTGAGCGAGTTCACGGACTACCGAATCGGGGACGACGTTCGCTACGTCGATTGGAACCTCTGCTCGCGGCATGACGATTTGCTCTCCAAGCGATTCGCCGGCAATGAAGAACGCTGGCTTCATCTGCTGCTCGACTGTTCACCCAGCATGGACACCGGCAGTCCGCGCAAGCTGGACTTCGCCAGGCAGTTGGCCGCAGCGCTGGGCTGGCTGGGGGTGAGCGACTTTTTTCACACGGGACTCGCGACTTTCTCCGACCGCATGGTCGAATATCTGCCCGCGGGACGGCACGTGGGGTCGATCGCCCGGAAGTTTCGTTTTCTGGAACAATTGACTGCCTGCGAAAACCCGAAGAACCTGACGGTGGCGGTCCAGCAGTTCGTCGAGACTTGTCCTCGACCGGGAACGGTCGTGCTGATCAGCGATCTGTTCGATTCAGCTGGTTTCATCGCGGCACTGGAAGGGCTGCGCGCCGCCAATCAGCGAGTCTTCGTTGTGCAGGTGCTTGACGAATTCGACCTCAACCCGGCAACCGCGCAGGCCGTTCGTTTTCATTACGTCGAGGAGGGGCGGCAGCATCGTGACTTCCTGGACGACATTGATTTGGAAAACTATCGGGACGAAGTCCGCAAGTTCCTGAATTACGTACAGCGCTACTGCGCCTACCGCGGTATGGGACTGGCGCCCATGAATAGCAAACTCACGCTCGCCGAGACCATGCGGCGGTTGCTCCGCTGTTCCCGGGTGAACCGTCCGGTCCGGGCATGACGATGGGCCGGGGAATTTCAACGCAAACGGGCACTTGATGGAAAGTCACACGACGCAATGACCTTTGAGAATCCACAGGCCTTCTGGTGGTTCGCGCTATTCGTGCCGGTGCTGCTGCTGCACTTCTGGCACCGGCGTTCGGAACATGATGTCGGCGCCAGCATGATTTGGAAGCGCGCCCTGGCGCGACGAACGCTGTGGCAGCGTTGGCGGCGTCACGTGTCGCTGGCCATGCAGCTGCTGCTGGTAACGCTGCTGGTCTTGGCGGCGGCGCAACCGTTTTGGGGCAGTCGCCGAGATATCGTCTTGATCCTCGACGTCTCCGCCAGCATGTCGGCGCGGGACGACGCGTTCTCGGCGGCCAAGTCCGCCGCTGCCGAGTTGGTCGACCGGTTTGCGGAACGCGACCACGTGGCGATCGTCTCGTCCGGCAGTGTCGCGCATCTCGAGTGTGCCTTGACGCCCCACGCTCGATCCCTGCATGCCGCGCTGGAAAAGGTGTCGCCCACCGCTGGCCCCACTCGCGTGAACGAGGCACTTCGTGTTGCCCGCAACCTGCTGTCGGACGATCGCGAGTCGTTGATCGTGTTACTGACGGACGCCCGCGTTCCCAACGAACTCGACACAACTCAGGTAGATCTGTACGTACTGCGTTTCGGCGAGCGAGGCAGTAATCTCGGCATCGTCACCAGCGAAGTGCGTCGCACGATGGCGTCGCCCAGGGAGCAGGAGCTGCTGGTGCGAGTCGCGAACTTTTCGGACGAAGAAGCCGCCTGCAATCTGGAACTTGACGTGCCCGGCCAGGACGTTGCCGCCATTCCCGTGTCACTTTCCCCGCAGGCTGCGTTCGACTACATCGCGGCACTGAACGACACGCCGAAAGGACTCGTCGCGCTACGCCTGACAGCCGCCGACAATCTGCTCGCCGACAATCAGACCCTCCATGCAGTGGCTCCTGCCGACGTGCTGCGCGTACGCCTGCTATCGGACGATCGGACCTTGGCCGACGCGCTGGCCGCTTTACCGCTGGTCGAACTTTCAGAAACCGATGATGCCGCGGTGACGGTGATTTACAAACAGGTTACGGAACCGTTGCCTGACGGGCCCCTGCTGCTGATCCATCCCGAACAGTCCAGCCCGTTGTGGACGATCGATGGTCCGCTGCTGAACGCCGGCATCGCCTTCGCTCGCAGCGATTCTCCGCTGCTAGCGAATACAGACTTTCGCAACACGATCTTCGAAGAGTCCATGTCACTGCAAGTGCACTGTGATCACGAGGTTTTGGCAGCCACCCGGAACGACGTGCCGCTGTACTTTGCCTGCGAAGTGGATGGACGGCGAATGCTGGTCTTGAATACGCGGTTGGAATCCAGCGACTTGCCACTCCGCCACACGTTTCGTGAGTTCCTGTTGAACGCCATCCGCTGGCTGTCGCGCAGCGATTCGATGTTTTCACGATCGCCGACGACCGCGGACATCGTGAAACTGGATGGCTACCGGCAACGCGTTCTTATGCCGCCTAATGGCAGTAAGTTGCGTCTTCCCGATGATCAACCGACCTTGCAGGCGATCGATGCCGTCGGGTTATGGAAGGTCCAGCGGGCTGATGCTGCGAATGATGTGGCCGACTGGTCACTGCCCAGCAATCTGGTGGATGCCAGGGAAAGCAATCTGGAAATCCCAGACTCCTCGACCACGACGATGGATCTGATCCCGAGCGGTGGGTTCCCCTGCTGGCCGTACTTCGTGTGGATCGGCCTGTGCGTCGCGTTTTCGAATTGGCATCTCATACAACGGCGAATCCTGGAATAACGTGCTCTGGCTCATATCCTTCATAGAGTTTCCGTATCCCGCGGCGTTCGTGCTGCTGGCGCTACTCCCACTGGCCTGGTGGCTGACGCGACGGCAATCCGCCGCCATCGTCAAACAGCGGTTACCCATTCGGCTGGCGATTCTGGGACTCGCCGCCCTGGCCGCGACGGGCGTCAGCCTGCGGCTTGAAACGCACGACAAATGGGTTGTGTTCGCCGTGGACGAGAGTCGCAGTGTGGGAGGCATCGAGAACGCACAGGTTCAGGAATACCTGAAGCGACTCAGTGAGCAACATGCGAGCGACAACTATTCGGTGGAGACGTTCGGCAGCGATGTGGAAACCGACCTGGCCGAAGCGATCGCGCTGGTGACCAAGGCACCGCCGGGCTATGTCCCGGACCTGGTGGTATTGACCGACGGCAACGCCACGCATGGCGATGCTCTTCGTGCGGCCGCCGGCATGTCCGTGCCCGTTTCCGTCGAGCCGCTTGCGGGTATCACGTCGCCGGAGGTAGCGGTGGTCGACCTGCACGCGCCGGCCAACGCGTTCCCGTTTGAATTGCTGTCGCTGCGCGCGACCGTAACGTCGAACCACGACGACCGCGTCTTGCTGACGCTGTATCGCAACGACCAGGTGGTGGAACAACGCGAAGTTCCTGTCACGGCGGGCAGCCATGATTTCTACTTTGCCACCCAGAATGGCGCGGCTGCCCGTAACGCCTGGAAAGTAATCGCCACCGAGGCCCAGGACACGTTGGTTGAAAACAACCAGCGCACCGCAGTTGTCTTGCCGCCGCCTGCGCCAAGCGTGCTGATTGTGAACCGCGATCAGGACGGCGCGGCAGCGCTTGCTCAAGTGCATCGCCAAGGTGGGTTCAAGGTTTCCCTGACGGCGCAAGTGCCGCGCGACGCGCAGGCGCTGCAAAGCTACGATGCCGTGCTCCTGACCGATACCGTCCCCAACGAACTGGATGACGCGCAATCCGAGGCGCTGAACCACTACGTCCACATCGACGGCGGCGGTTTGATCATGATGGGCGACCAGGCATTCACGAACCGTGCCTTCGCTGCGTCGCCACTGGAAGAGATCATGCCGGTGGCGGCCCTGCCGCCGGCAGACGACGCTCCGACGCTGGCCATGGTCTTGGTTATCGACCAATCGACGTCGATGCGTGAAGAAAACCGCATGTCACTGGCGAAAGAGGCGGCCCGCCGATCGGTGCAGTTGCTGAACGCGCGCGATAAGGTCGGCGTCCTGACGTTTGGTTCCGAGTCCAAATGGATCAGCGATATCGCGACGCGTTCCGATCTTCCGTTGCTGTTGCGCCGCATCGATCAGATTCAAGCGTCCGGCAATACGCGGATGTTTCCCGCACTGCAGCGCGCCTACCTGGCGCTCTCGCAGACCGAGGCGGATCGCCGGCATATCGTGCTGTTGACGGATGGTGTGGCGGCGCCGGGCGACTTTGCCGAGGTCGCCGCGGAATTTGCCGCCGCCAGGATTACCGTTTCCACGATCTCGATCAGCGATGGCGCGGAACAAATGATACTCCAGGACATTTCTCGGACCGCCGACGGTCGCCACTATCACTGCGTCGATGCCGCCGATGTTCCTCGCGTGCTGGTAGAAGAGACGCTGGCCGCCGTCGGTTCGGCCGACGTCAAGTTCACACCCGCGCCGCTGAAACAGCTGCCCGGGCTGGAAATTGCATCCGCGCCCCCGCTGGCGACCATGACCCCTACGACCTCCAAGCCGAACGCCCAAGTCCTGCTTACCGGCCTGGCCGGCGCTCCGTTGCTGTCCTGGCGAACCCATGGCGCCGGTATCACGATGGCGCTGCCCAGCGAAATTTCGCACAATGCCTGGCGCGACTGGAGTGGTTTTGCGGCATTCTGTTCACGGGTCACGCGGCATGCCATGCGAAAGCCCATTCCACCGCGTCTGCAAGTGGACGTCCGCCGCTACGGTGGCAAGGCGACCGTCACGATTGACGCGCTGCGTCCCAACAACCGTTTCTGGAACGCCGCCAGCATCGCGGTGTTTCTCTCGACGCGGGAAGATGAGCGGCGCGCGCTCACGGTGACGCAGGTTGCGCCGGGGCGTTACGAGTCGACGTTTTCGGCCCCATCGCCCGGCGACTATGAACTGGCCATTCGACTCAACGATTCCACGGACAGCCGCTACTTTAGGCAGCGCGTTGTGACCGTGGACTACGAGGACGAACTGGCTATCCGTCCGGCGAACGAAACAGCGCTGCGACAGCTTGCCGAGCACACGGGCGGGCGCTATCAGGCGTCGCTTGTGGAAACCTTCGCTGCCGATGGCCGCACGGCCACGCGAGTCTACTCGCTATGGCAGTATCTCCTGATCATCGCCGCCCTGTGCTACGTCGGGGAACTGGCGGCGCGACGCTACTGGATGCGGCGATAACAGGTCGCGCGTGAAACGTGCGTCTTCCTGGCCACGCGCATGCCATGAATTCTTGAGAAAGTGCGCGGGCGGCGAGTTGAAATTCGTCAATCACACTGCCACAATACGCGTTCCAGTATGACGTGCAACTCCGCATCGTGCCTCCGGGGCGCGGAGTATCACCGCGTGCAGTGGCGAACGTGTACGACAACATGAGAATCGATATGGGCAAGACCAAAGAGAAACGCAAACGCAAGTCGGCGAAAGACAAATCTGTCCTGCGTAATGGCAAAGCAACGCTCGCGGAAAAGGCCGACAAGTTTGACTGCTACCAGAAATCGGTCCAGGCGCCGGATCACGAAGTGGAGTTTTTTGAACAGGCGTTTCGCGAAGTGTTCAAGCGCAAGCCTTATTCCTTGCGCGAAGATTTTTGCGGCACGTTTGCCGTCTGTTGTGAGTGGGTTAAGTCGCATAGCAAACGCACGGCCGTCGGCGTGGACTTGTGTGACGACACCTTACAGTGGGGACGCGATCACAACCTCGCCAAACTGAAGCCCGCGCAAGCGAATCGGGTCCAGGTGCTGACCCAGGACGTGCGCAAACGCAATCGGCCTCAGGTGGACGTCTTGGCCGCGCAGAATTTTTCCTTCTGGATCTTCAAGACGCGTAAAGAAGTGGTCGACTACTTCAAAGTCGCGCGTTCCAATATGAACGACGAGTCGATCATGGTGATCGACATGATGGGAGGTGGTGACTGCTACCATCAGTCCACGGACAAACGCACGATCGTCAAAGGCAAGAAGGGATTCAAGTACCACTGGGAACAGGCGTTCTTTAATCCCGTCAACGCCGACGCCAGTTTTTATATCACCTTCAAGTTCAACGATGGCAGCCGGCTGGAACGCGTATTCGAATACCATTGGCGTTTCTGGACCATTCCCGAAGTGCGCGAAATGCTGAAAGAAGCCGGCTTTCGCGAAAGCCACGTCTATTGGGAACAAGAAGACGAGGACGGAGAAAGCACGGACGAATGGAAACGCACGACCGTGGCACGAAACGACGCCAGTTGGATCGCGTACATCGTCGCCGTCAAATAGCGGCACCGTAAATCACTCACGGGCACCGTGCTGGACCGCGTTCCACGGGACGCTTGCAGGCTGAAACTATCGCGGGGGACCGAACAGCTTCTGCAGCCCCTGATTGATGCCCTGCTGGATGAGCGTATCGGCCGCGTTTCCAATGACTTTCTTCGTCAAGTCGCCCAGGACATCGCAGTCCAGATTGGGACGGGACAAGGTGCCGGTAACGGGAATGCGCAGGGACTGCCCCTTCAACGAAGACAGGTACGGGCTGGACGCCACCCACTGATCGCGAATAGGAATCTCCGCCAGCAGCGCCAGGGATTGGTCCAAGCCAACCGAACCGCGCGTGGTTACCGTGACGTCGCCCACGACGAGGTAGAGTCCATCGTTGTAGACGCGGCCGTTGGTCATCTGGAACGTCACCTCCTGGGATGGCACGGACATCCATTGCACTTCCGGCGCCGGCGCCGTCACGGCCGCCAGGGGTTGCCCGTTGGCCAGACTGCGAATGTCCTGGATCAGTCCCAGCGTCTGTTGGGCGAGCGGTCCGGGTCCGATTTGGGCGGAGTGGATGGTCAGCCGCCCATGGATCGTGCTGGCCTGCACGTCGCCCAGTGGAATATCCGCTTGCCGCAGCAGGTCGAGGGAGAAGGTGCCGTTCGCGCGTGTGGCATTGGCCACCAGCGGAGCGACGTACATCAACCACTGGCTGCACATTTCCGGTGAAATCTGAACTTCCTCCAGGAGCGGCCCTTGACTGAGCGACAAGATGATCGGGTCGGACGTCAGAAACAGCCTGGGTGTTGTCTTGAGGCGGCCGTTGCTGACAATCACGTCCAGCGGCTGAAAGTCCACGATGCCTTTGGAAATCCTCGCAGTCATTTCGCCCTGGCCGGCATGGACGCCAAGGTAGCCGGCCGACTCCCAGCCAACGCTGGCCTGCCCCACCAGGTCGCTGAACGCAAACGTCAGCTTGTCGGGCTGCGACGGTTCCGCGGCAACAAACAGCGGACCGGTTAACGTGAACGGTCTCGTCTGGGCTCCCGTGATGTAACACTCGGGCCCGAGGTACGCTTGCATCAAGCCGGCGATGTTCTTCAGATCATAGGCAACGTCCCCATTGATGCTGACGTAGCAACTTCGACTCAGGTCTTCCAGCTTCCCGGAGGCCTGCAGTTGCAGGGACTGCGAAACGACATTCACACTGCCGATTCGCAGCTGGCCGGACGAGCTGTGATAGGCGGTTTCGCCGGCCAGCGACAGTTGGGGCTCGCGCCAAACCTGTCGAGCGGGTTCTTCGATCCGCGCCGTCACGGCAATTGCTGGTGAAGCCGGCAGCCGGCGCGGCGCGGAACGATGCCGGACAACAAGATCCTCGATGTCCGTTGTCCAATTCGCTCGAGTGGTCCCTTCATGGTGCGTCAGCTTGACTTCGCCCACCATACTCCCAGACCATTCCACGGTCGGCGGCTGCGGCGACGTGTGCAACCATCCCGCCAGACGCGCCAGGTCGCCGCGATAGTTCACTTGCCCCATGACCAGCGAACTCTCGCCGGTGGTCACGATCACCACGTTGGTTCCACGCAGGGCCACAGTGGAGCTCGCTACGGTGGCGTCCTCGAAGAGCAACTGGCCGTTCGACTTCGTCCATTGTCCGCGAGCCGTCACCTGCACTTGCGGTTCGTAGATTGCATAACTCTTGTCCGCGACCTTTACGTCCAGGAACTCGCAGCTATCCGTTACAAAAGCGATGCCGGCGGCCGAACAGCTGGCCTGACCGCGAACGGAAACCTTCCCGGTGAACTCGGCCGGCATCGAGACCAACGCAGCCAAGCGCGGGCGCCAGGTTGCCAGGTTGCCGATCCACTGGACGTCGAGTGGCCAGGTGGCCTCAGCGAGTGGCGCGGCGACCGGTTGGGTCAGTTGCGCCACCGCTTGCTCGCCGCCGGCCTGGAACGTCGCCCGCGCGGACTCCACGCCCAGAATAGAGGATTCGTCGGCCGGCAACACGGCGTCGACGCGTCCCGACCATTCCGGTTCGCGCCAGGTGGTTTCCGGAGAAGGCGACCAGACAAAGTCTCGCACCGTGATCTCCGTCGCGGCAACAATCTTTTGGGACGCATCCCGCTGCCAGCCGCATTGAAGATTAACCGCCCCGGCAAACGTCTGGCCGCCGAGGTCCACGAACTGCCCCAACTCAAACGCCAGCTGGCGCAGGTCCGCCTGCGCGGTGGCCGAGCCTTCTTCGAGATTTCCGGTGGCGGTTGCCTGCAGGAAGGTCGCCCTCAAGTCCAGTTGGTCCAGCACGATGCCACCGCGATCCTGCCTCAAGCGGAGCGTTGCCGAGAGCGGTTTCTGCCAGGTAATTTCACGGCCGGCAGCAATCGCAGTCAGGCTGGTCGTGCCCAGGCGGCAAAGCCATTGTTGCTGACCGACTTTCGTGTCGGATTCAAACGAAATATTGACGACACCCGACTGAATCTGCGTGTCGTCCCGGATCTTCAGCAGGTTCGGTAGCTGCGCCGCCAGCCGGGCAACGTCCAGGCGCCCCTGGCAATGGAACTCGGCCTGCTGCGCGGCACTCGCCAGGAACTCCGACGTAATTCCCTTCGCCGGGAACCAGCCATTGGCGTCGACGTTCACCACGTCGGATCTCACGACCACGTTCTTCAACTTGACGCGTTCCTGGTCACGGGAGCCGTTTCCGCAGCGCGTTAGCTGAACCGCCGACAAATGATCGCCGTGGAGATAGTGCGGCGCATGGACTGCCAACTGGCTGACGTCCAACGATGCGATCGCGACCGAATACATGCCGTCGCCGGAGAAATCGACCTGCGCGTCGGCGGTCATGAGTCCGCCGACCTTGGTTTGCGTATCGAAACGCCGCAACACCGCGTTGACGAGTGGAACGGGGAGCGACTGGCACCGGAAGGCAATCGTGCCGTTACCGACGGCGCTGGCAGCCGGCCGCTGCCAGGTAATATCGGCATGAAAACTTTGGGCACTTTGAATTTCGGGCAAAACCTTGGCGTCGACCGTCACCGTTACGGATGTCGCTTCGCCGGATACGAATGCGACCTTCGCTTCGAGCCGCTCGGCCGTCCAGCGTGTTCCCGCGCCGACGTCGTCGATTTCGACGGTCCCTTCGTGGATCTCGACCGTTCCGGTCAGCGTGGTCGGCGGGCCATCGCCAGCCACCAGCAAATCCGCCAAGACGGCTTCCACATTGCTGCCCGTGTCGAACGTCTGCAGATAGACGCGCGGTTCCGCGACCACCACCTTACCAAGCTGCTGTCGATCCTGGATGAATTCCCACAGCGTCTTTTTGGTCTTGGCCATCGCCACGGTCGCCACGGTCTGCCCGTTGGTGTCCGTCAGTACGACGTTCTCCAGCTTGATGGGCGAGAGCCAACCGAGAGAAAGCGAGCCTACCTGCACGTTACCGCGCACGTCGGCGGTGGCCTGGTCGACGATCGATTGGCCGATCCCCGTTTTCGCCACCATCACAGGAGCAAACCAGGCGGCCGTGCCGAACAGCACCAGCAGGAACAGCAACCATTTCCAACGGCGTTTCGGTTTTACGGGATAGTCTTCGTATTCATATCGACGACTCATTGCTTCTACCTAGCTTCCTTGCCGAGGTTCAGTGAAGTCATGCGGACTGCCGATTGTACGGGCGATGCCCCAATCATCAAAGCGCAAACGCGATATCGAATAGGGGTGCTAGCGGATAAGGGCCGTAGCAACGAAACGCACGGCTTGTCATAATACGCAGCGTACGGCCCGAGGCGGGTTTCGCGTTGGAAAGCGGGCTTGCTGCTTGCGCTGGCCCCCTGTTTTGGTGCTCCATTCGTGACATGATTGAATATCCCGCCATTTTTCGCGTTCGCCAGACGTTTGAAGCACCGGTCGTGGAAGACGTGGCGGGGAACGTCGAATCGGAACTCGCCCGCCTGAAGCTCGGCCAACGCATCCATCCTGGTCAATCCGTCGCGATTACAGCAAGCAGCCGGGGAATCGCGCACATCGACGTGATCTTGAAGGCTATCGTCGATCACCTGAAAAGCTTGGGAGCGCAGCCTTTCATTGTGCCCGCCATGGGCAGCCACGGTGGCGGTACCGCCGAGGGACAGCGGCATGTGCTCGAATCGTACGGGATTACGGAGGAATTCTGCGGCTGCCCAATCAAGGCGAGTATGGAAACGGTGGTTGTCTGCCAGGCGGCCGAAGGCTTTCCGGTCCACTTCGACAAATACGCCTTCGAAGCGGATCACGTCTTCGTCTGCGGCCGGATCAAGCCACACACGAAATTCGTGGGTAATATTGAAAGCGGCCTGATGAAAATGATGCTCATCGGGCTGGGCAAGCATAACGGAGCGATCACTTACCACCGCGTGATCCAGAACCACAGTTTCGGCCAGATTGTGCGCAGCGTCGCCAAGGAAGTGCTGTCCCGCTGCCGGGTCGTGGCGGGATTGGCCATTGTCGAAAACAGCCTCGATCAAACTGCACAGCTGACGGCGGTCGCGCCGGACGAGTTTGAAGAGCGCGAGAAAGAGTTGCTGCTGCTGGCCAAGCGGTGGATGCCGAAATTGCCGTTCGATACGGCCGACGTGCTGATCATTGACGAGATGGGAAAGAACATTTCGGGAACCGGATTCGATACCAATGTCGTCGGCCGCAAGCACCTGGCCCATCGGGCCGCGGATGAGGAATTCCCCAAGATCACGCAGATCGTGGTACGCGGCCTGACCGCCGAATCGCATGGCAACGCGGCCGGGATCGGCTGCGCGGAATTCTGTCACAGCCGGTTGCTCGAGCAGATGGATGCCGCCGCCACGCGCATCAACTGCCTCACCGCCGGACACGCCGTCGGCGCCATGCTGCCGCTGGACTATCCGACGGATCGCGAAATCCTGGACGCAGCGCTCACCACCATCGGGCTCACGCCGCCGCCGGACGCGAAGCTGATGTGGATCAACAACACGCTGGATGTGGTGGAAGTGGAGTGTTCCGCAGCGTACTTCGAGGAAGCGCGCGGCCGCAGCGATCTGGAAATCGTTCAGCCGCCGCGACCACTGCCGATGGATCCCAGCGGACAACTACCGAACATGAAGGAGCTCAAGTAGCGGGACAGCGCCACATTTACCGAAATCGGTGAAAATACAGGCACGCAGCGCAAGCAAGTGTGTTCGGACGTAAGTGACCCACTCGCTTGCGCTTCGTGCTCGTATGGGGCCCGAACCGGGCGCTGTCGGCGTAAAATCTTGTTGCGATGCCTGCCCTGGCGCCGGTCCCAGGTGGGAAAACGCGTTGTATCATGAAAAACTGGTCAGCTCAGATTTCGGAACGCTACGCCGTGAACTTACCGGCCGACCTGCGCGCGTGGTTCGATGACGAGGTCTGGAAGGAACCGGGGGGAGCGGAGTTCAATCAGCCTCTCACTCCCCAGCAGTTGCTGGAACCGGAACCCGGTTTCATTTGGGGTGGGTTCATGCTGCCTGACTCCTTGCCCGTGCTAGGCAATGAATACGGCGACTGGCTGTGCCTCCGCGTGGATGAACACAATACCGTCTCGGACGTCATCTACTGGTGTCACGGGGGAGGTGACTGGATCCCCTACGGCGCGACGTTCGCGGAGGCGGTATTGTACGACGCGGCATTTCGCGTGATTTACGATCGCCGCCCTGAATTCGTCGAACCGGAACCTGCCGGCCGGCAAGTCTTTCGCCTCGCCCAGTGGGCGCTCGACTGGATCGACACGGATCCGCGGGAACTCACCTTTTGGAAACACGATGGCAGGCACGCGGATCCCTTACCGGGGCTGCTCAACGCGGGCGTCGCCCAGGTCAGCACGCATCGCGATCTGATCTTGAAGCATCTGCAGTCAGAACTGAAGACCCGCAGCAACCCCGACGTGGCCCGGCAGATCGACATCCCCTGGGAACCCGACTTCGTGAGCTGGATTTTCGACACAGCACTGCTACCTGAATTGCGTCGCGATCAGTTGAGTCGGCGCTGGAACGTTCCTGCGGAAAAGCTCATCGTGCAGGACTGGGAATCCGCCGAACGCGAGGCCTTGAAAGTAGCAGCGCTGCGGAGTGATCTGGGCTGGCCCTTCGATATCGCCGGCTGGGCGGCGGAACGCCGAGGCGACGTTAGCGCGGCGATCGAACTGTACCTGCAAGGGGTCCACGCGTCGCTGTTTTCCGACGACGCGATTCGCTTTCGGTCCCATTGGTTCGCGGACGGCTTCGCCAAGTTTTCCGCCGCGCGGCTGTTTGAACTTCGTGAAGCGCTGGCGGGGGAATTGCGTGACGATCCCTATTTGAACCTCTTCTGGGCCAACGATCCCGAGACACTACGCGACCGTTCGCGCGACTTCTGGCTGTCCGCGGCCCTGGCGGCTCAGCGCGCACACGATCACGCCGCGGCATACCAGTCATTCTATCTGGCTGGATGGGACGTGGGTCTCCAACACCTGGACCACTATGCGGAAATCCTGGACGGCCTGACCGACTCCGCCCAGGCGGCCAACTGGCCCGGCCGCGCCGCCGTCGCGCAGCTTCACCGTCAGTCCCTGCGATAGCGGGGATTATTCACTTAGATAGGTCAAATTCGCGTAAGTGATTGGTGGGCCAGCGCAAACGAATCACGCTCGTTTTCACACGCTGTCTGATTAC
>CALBSZ010000576.1 GCA_937967665.1 uncultured Planctomycetaceae bacterium | reverse complement strand
GCCGCAGGGTGGCCGGTCAACGCGGGCAGGATGTTTACGCTGTCGCGACCCGCGCCGTTGCTGAGTTCACGGCCGGTGAGCGCTGACAGCGTGGCGATCATATCGATGTTCGAGATCAATTGGTCGGAGACGGAACCGGCTGCGATGCGACCGGGCCAGCGCGCGATGAACGGAACTCGATGGCCCCCTTCCCAGGCACCAAACTTGAAACCGAGCAGTTCGCCATTGAGTCGGTGCCCCGCGTCCCAGGCATTCTGTCCTCCGACGTTGAACATGCCGCCGTTGTCGCTGGTGAAGATCACCAGCGTCTTGTCGGCAACTCCCTGAGCTTCCAGCGTCTTCATCACCTCGCCGACGATCCAGTCGAGTTCGTGGATAAAATCGCCATAAGGTCCGCAGTCGCTGGTGCCCTTGAATCGCGGCGCGGGGGTAAACGGGTGATGGATATTCGTCGTCGCCAAATAAAGGAAGAATGGATTCTTGCCGCGCGCCTTGATCCAGTCGATTGCTTTCCCCGTCAGCGTCGTGCCAACCGCTTCATCGTCGTACAACGCGTGTGCCGCGTCGGCTCCGCCAATCTGGTCCAGCCCCATCTTTTCGGAGAATTCTCGCGTCTTTGCCCTACGTCCGAAGACAAACGGATCGTCGGGAACAAGGCCGACCACTTTGTGATTCTCGACGTAGACGAACGGCGGATGGCTGTTGACGACCGGCACGCCGTAATAGTAATCGAAGCCAAGTTCCAGCGGCCCGGGCTTGAGTTCGCCGTTCCAGTCCGGAGCCTGCTTGCCGAATCCGAGGTGCCACTTGCCGATGCACGCGGTGGCATAGCCGGCATCCTTCATCACGCTGGCGACGGTCTGCTGTTGCGTGTCGATCACCAGGCCGGTCTTCAGGAACACCGGCTTGCTGAGATTCCTGCGATGCGGGTATTCACCGGTCAGCAACGCGTATCGTGAAGGCGTACAAACCGCGGAAGCCGAGTGGGCGTCGGTGAACCGGCGCCCCTCCGCTGCCAGCCGATCGATGTTCGGCGTTCTGACCTTCGTCGCGCCGTAGCAACCAACATCGCCGTAGCCCAGATCATCGGCAAAGATTACCACGACGTTGGGTGGCGGCTCGGCCGCGCTCGCAAGCGTGCACGCCACGAGCAGCGAAACGAACGGGCAGAAAAATAGTGGCAGGAAGATAGCAGGCAGAGATGCGACTGTCTTCTTTTTTCTTCTAATACCGGAGATGGGATTCATGTTGTCCTTCCCTGCTGGGGCTATTGATCAGAATGAACAGTGCGTCCTCAATCAGGCCGTATCCTTGATCGAACTTCTATCTATCTTGATAAACAATTTAGCTCATGAAGGGTTAAACTGACAGCGCCAGGTTTGGTCTTCATACAAGCTCGCAGCGCAAGCAAGTGGGTCCCCGACGTCCGCACACACTTGCTAGCGCTGCGTGCTTGTAGTTTCGCGGACATCCGCAATCGTCGCGCTGCTCCCCATATTTCCACCATCCGCTTTTTTGGCGCTGTCTGCTCTCCAAACCGGACCAAGTTCCATTCCCCCATGACGGTGACGACGATTTCACGGCGGCGCGGCTTGATATCGCATTCGAGGTGAAAAATCTGTTGCCAGGTGCCGAGGACCGGGGCATTGGCCGCGATGGGGATGGAAATCGAAGGTCCGAGCATCGTGGCTTGCAGGTGCGAATGCCCGTTGCCGTCCTGCCACGTCTGTTCGTGACCGTAGTCGCGACTGGCGGGCATCAACCGATCGAGCAGTTCAGGCAGGTCGCGAACCAATCCGGGTTCGAATTCGATCGCCCCTATCGCTCCGGTACTGCCGACATTAAAGACATGGACCAGGCCGCACTGAATTTCGCTCCGGCTGACAATCTGGCGAAGATCCTCCGTGATATCGGTCATGTCACGGTGGCCGCGTGTGTTGAGCGAAATGCGTTCCTGGTGAACCATGATGGCCGGTTCGTCCGCGTGAGGAGCGTGAAGGAAAAAATAGTGCTACAGATCCTGGGGCGAAATCGGATTATCTTTGTGGATCACATCGGGGCCTTTACCCGCGCGTTTTTCGTAAAACCCGTCGCCGGCCTTGACGTACTTCGTAAAGCCGAGCTTGTCCAGCTTCTTATCATCGCCGGCACTCTTGCCCATGGCAGAATCTGGCCACAGGCCACCGATATTTGGCGCGGTCACGATGCGGCGCACCGGTTGCCCCGTTTCCGGATGATGTGTCAGGGGAGCAGCGGACATGCTTTGGAAGAACTCAAACTGCTCGCCGCCTTCGCCGTCACTGTTGATTATTTCATATACATAGATGGGCATCGATATTTCCTGAATATCACGGATTCTTATTATAGTCGCCACCCGTCCGGCTGCCACGGCCGGTTGTTGCCGATAATCGCGAGGTGTGCTACCGTGGCGGGATTACGTTCACAGCAAGATGCTTCGCTATGCCGACTCCAGCCCGACAAAGCACGCAGGATCCAATTTTAGCCGACAATTGCATCCGGATTCGAGGGGCTCGCGTTCACAATCTGCAGAATGTCGATATCGATATACCGCGAGACCAGTTGGTCGTGATCACGGGCCCCAGCGGGTCGGGAAAGAGCAGCCTGGCATTCGACACGATTTACGCCGAAGGACAGCGGCAATACATCGAAAGCCTGTCGATCTATGCGCGCAAGTTTCTACATCAAATGGAACGTCCCGACGTCGATTTGATTGAGGGCTTGCAGCCGACCCTTTGCATCGACCAGCGACCGGGAACGGCCAACCCGCGCAGCACGGTCGCCACAGTTACGGAGATCTATGACTACCTCCGCGTGCTCATGGCACGCCTGGGCGTGCCGCATTGCTACGCCTGCGGCCATCCAATTTGCCAGCAAAATCCGGAACAGATCCAGCAACGTCTGCTGACCTTGCCCGAACAGACCAAACTGATGCTCATGTCACCGGTCGTGCGTGGGCGCAAGGGGAAACATGCGGAAGCGTTTGTCAAAATCCGCAAGGCGGGCTTTGTTCGTGTCCGCGTCGATACAGAAATCTACGATGTCGATCAGCCACCCGATCTGGCTCCGGGTAAGCTGCATACCATCGAAGCCATCGTCGACCGCATCGTGGTCAAGCCAGCGGCACGCTCCCGTTTGGGCGAATCAATCCAACTGGCACTGCGTCATAGCGACGGGCTGCTGGTTGCCGTCTATCTGGACGAAGCCGCGGCCGACGAGGCACATCCCCACGGCGTCTGGCGGGAAGAGTTATTCAGCACCCGGTATGCCTGTCCGAATTGCGAGATCAGTTACGAAGAACTCGAACCGCGCACATTCAGTTTTAACAGTGCCTATGGCGCTTGCCCCGATTGCGAAGGTCTGGGGTCGATCGAGCAGTTTGATCGCGATGCGGTTTTACCCGACACCACACGGTCGCTCGACGACGGTGCCATCGCGCCGTGGAGGGACCTGACACAAAAAGCGTTGAAGAAATACCAGAAGGAGCTGGCACGATTCCTCGCAGCCCACAAGCTTGACTGGCAGACGCCGCTCGACAACGTGCCGGCGAAAACCGTCGACCGCCTCCTGTATGGCGATGGCAAGAGCTTTTTGGGCGTCATGACGATGCTGGAAAAGGAACTTGCCACGACAACAAAGCGATCCCGGCAGGAGTTGCTGGAAACGTTTCGCTCGAAATCGCCCTGCCGCGCTTGCCAGGGGACACGCTTGCGTCCGGAAGCGTTGGGAGTCAGACTGCACGAACATTCGATCGCCGACTTTACTCGGCTGACCGTGGCCGAGGCGTTGCGGCAGTTTGAAGGAATGGGATTCACGGCGGAGCAGTCAGAAATCGCCGAGCCGCTCGTGACTGAGATCGTGAATCGGCTATCCTTCCTGCAAAAGGTGGGCGTTCACTATCTGACGCTCGATCGCCCCGCGGATTCGTTGAGCGGTGGCGAGTTGCAGCGAGTTCGCCTGGCTACCGGAATCGGATCGGGACTGGTCGGCGTTTGTTATGTGCTGGACGAACCGTCGATTGGCCTGCATCCCCGCGACAACGACCGGCTGATTCAGGCCCTGCGCGAGTTGCAACAATTGGGCAACAGCGTCCTGGTCGTCGAACACGACGAGGCGATGATGCGCGCCTCGGATCAACTCATCGATGTCGGACCGCAAGCCGGCATGTGCGGCGGCCGCATCGTGGCGCAAGGCGCAATCTCGTCGTTGAATGGGAGCAACGATTCGGTAACCGCACGCTACTTGACAGGGCAGGCGTGCATTCCCGTGCCCGCGAAGCGGCGCAAGGTCATCAAGAAGCAGTCGCTCGTGATCAGCGGGGTGACAACCAACAATTTGAAGAACATTTCGGTACGCGTACCGTTGGGCGCTCTGGTCTGCGTCACAGGCGTCAGCGGTTCAGGGAAGAGCTCGCTCATCAATGCGACCTTGACACGCGCCTTGACCCGCCGGCTCGGCGGCGCCGCCTCCCCGCCAGGACCGTTTCAGAGCCTGACGGGAACGGCGCTCGTCGACAAGGTGATCGAGATCGATCAATCGCCCATCGGTCGCACGCCGCGCAGCAACGCCGCGACCTACACGGGAATGTTCGACGAGATTCGGAAGATTTTTGCGGGCTCGCGCGACGCCAAGCAGTATGGATTCAAAGCCTCGCGATTCAGCTTCAATGTCAAGGGCGGGCGTTGCGAGACGTGCCAGGGACAGGGGACGCAAAAAATTGAAATGAGTTTCCTGCCGGATTTATACGTGACCTGCGACGTTTGCGGCGGTTCGCGTTTCAATCGTCAAACCTTGCAGGTCAAGTATCGTGAGAAGTCGATTGCAGATGTGCTCGAATTGCCCGTGGACGAGGCGGTGGGGTTCTTCGAAAACTTTTCGAACATCCACCGAACGCTGCTCTGCCTGCGGGACGTGGGACTCGGATACCTGACGCTTGGCCAGCCCTCGACCACATTGTCCGGGGGCGAGGCGCAGCGGATCAAGCTGGCCACGCAACTGGCAAGAGTCGATACCGGGAAGACGATCTACATGCTGGACGAACCGACCACCGGACTGCATTTCGACGATGTCCGCCAGTTGTTGGACGTACTGGGAAAGCTGGTCGATCGCGGTAACTCGGTCGTCGTGATTGAACACAACCTGGATGTGATCAAGAGCGCCGATTGGATCATTGATCTCGGTCCCGAAGGAGGCGCGGCCGGCGGCGCAGTGGTGGCGGAGGGAACACCCGAGGACGTTGTCAAAGTGCCAGCCAGCCATACGGGCCGTTGCCTGGCGGGCGTACTGTAAGTTTCAATCTCCAGCGCGTTTCGCGTAAGTGCAGCGGTTTTTGCGCGAATTGACACGGTGATTTACAGCGCCGGAGACGCTACACGTCCGCGCGACTCGCACTAAGTCGCGGTCGCCAATGGAAGTGGAGGCTGCGAGTTCGCGACCGCGGACCAGCGGTCGACACGCAGGCCGCACAATCTGGCCACACTAAGACTCGCCAGAATCCAGCCGACGTAAACGATCCCAAACCAACAGAATGCGTGCGTCTGATCCTGCTTGCCAAGTATGCAAGCAAATGTGTTGTCCCCCAGCGAGATCAGGGCGTTGACGTACAGCAGCAAGAACAGGGCGACCAACAGCAGCGTCCGCCGCTTGATGTCGACAATCAACATCGGCAAGGAAATCAGCACACCAAGCATGGCCGTCGTAACTATCGCCAGCGTCGGAAACCAGACTTCCTCGGAAGCGGCCAGCAGCGTCTCGCGCACGGGAAAATAGCGGGCGGCGGCGGCAATCGCGGCGACAGCAGTGGTCCAGAAAAGCAGTTTCCTGATGCTGAAACGAAAGGCAGATCTCCCTAACAGGTCATCGGTGTCCGTCGGGCTGCGCCAGCCGAAGCCATGACGGCTGACCCATAAGAACCCTTGCAGGAGCACAAAATGAAGAAACAGCGAAGCACCGAAGATGACGCCCGTTTCCAACTCCACGTTGGCTTCCCAAAAAGTCAGGATGGTGGCCATGAACGCGACGCCTGCGAAGAGGCCGAAATTCATCACGCGGCGCATGCGGCCGCGAAGCGTGATCGTGCACCACAGTCCAAAAAGGCTGATTTGCGCCATGACCGTACCGATGCAGAGGGCGACGTGAAAGGAATCACGTGCCGATGGGTGCACGAGTGTCATCGTGATGAGGGCACCCAGATGCACCACTGCCAGGCTTGGGAGTGCGAATTTGCGCAGGTCGCCAGGCGGCAAACAGAGTCGTTCGCAGACCGATTGTTCCAAAGGTTTTCTCCTCAGTTCCTTAAGCCGCGGTCTTGCTTTGCCCAGCCCGGCCGTCGCCGGTAAAGACCGCAGCGATTTCGTTCCTATTCCCTTCCCAGAACGCACAAGCAGTATAGGTGTACTCATTCGGCCGTCAAGATTATCCCGCGATTGCCGCACCTTCATCCGCCGGAAGAGCATAAGTCACTTCGCTGGAACCCTTTACGACGCGTCGAAACATCCACCTTGAGTGGAGAATACGTGAAAGAAGCGTCTTCCAGTAGCGAGGATTTGCAGAGGCGCCCGGCGAACGGGTGCACGCTCCAAGACCATGACGAACAAGATCGGGACGGATATGACGACCGCGATGGCACCAGCCGAATTGCTTGCCGAGCACGCCGTGCAGGTCCAATTATCCGATGTAATTTCGGCCATGTCCCATGCCCTCGACATCACACCACATCCGCGACAACCGGATTCGTCTTCGGCGACTCCTCAACCGGCTCGGACGTGACCGCGGCGACGAAGTCCCCGTACAGTGAATAGAACACGGGCACCAGTAACAAGACCAGTATGGTGCCCAGCATAAGTCCGAACACCATGGCGGCCGCCATCGGAATCAGGATCTGCGCCTGAAAAGACGTTTCCGTCATCAGCGGGAACAGCCCCGCAATGGTGGTAATGGACGTCAGCACGACCGGTCGAAAACGGCGCACACCCGCACGCATGATGGCATCATGCAAGGACTCGCCGGAACGCACGGCGTGGTTGATGTAATCCACCAGCACGATCGAGTCGTTGATCACCACGCCGGTCAGGGCCACCACACCAAACATCGTGAAAATCGTCAGGGGCAACCCCAGCAACGCATGGCCCCAAATGGCACCCATAACACCGAAGGGAATGATCATGAGAATGATCATGGGTTGCAAATAGGAACGGAAGGCGAGTGTCAGCAGGACGAACATGAGAAAGATGGCCACAACGAAACCTCGTCCCAGACTCGACATCGATTCCCGCGACTGTTCTTTTTGCCCCTCCCAACGCACGGTCACGCTCGGATGCGCGGCGAGGATGCCGGGCATGACCTTGCTTTCCAGATCGCGGACAACTTCTTCGGCATTGCCTTTCGCCTCGTCCACATCCGCCGTCACCGTAATCGAACGCAGCTGATCCACGCGATTGATCTCGGCATACCCGCGCTGCACGCTGACTTCCGCCAACTCTGTCAGCGGCCGCTCCGCGCCATCCCCCGTGCGGATCCGAATCTCTTCGAAATCCGCCAGACTGCGACGTTGCTCTTTCGGATACCGCACCATCAATTTCACTTCGTGACGACCACGCTGCAGTCGCATGACTTCCTCGCCGTAGTACGATGCACGCACGGTTTCGGCGAGGTCCGCTGCCGTGATTCCCATCGCCTTGGCCCGGTCCTTGACGGTCAACTGGTACTCCCATTTTCCTGGACGCGAATCGTCGCGCACGTCGAAAACGCCTTGATAGCTGGTCAGCTTCTGCTTCACCTGTTCGACGGCGTCTTCCAACTGCCCCATTTCCTCCCGCGGGGCCAACAGCTTGAACTCGATGGGGCGGCCGCCGGGGCCGAAGTCGGGAGTGCCGAACTGCAGGCTCTCGGCGCCGGGGAAACCGCCGGCTTCCTTTCGCCACGCTGCCAGGATTTCGTCGCTGGTAATCGTCCGCTGCGACGTATCGACCAGTTCCACTTCGACCGTGCCGACGTGGCTGCCATTGGTTCGCGAGTCCGGTCCCATCGGGCCCGCGCCCGTCGACGTTCCGACGGAGCGGTGTACTAACGAAACGGCGCGCGGCTCGTATTGCTCATTCAGGCGGCGAATGGTCTCCTCCAAACGCTTGGTCGCTTCGTCGGTGACGGCCTTAGGCGTGCCATCAGGAAAGGCGATCTTGGCATGAATCCAATTGCTGTCGATCTTGGGAAACAGGATCCAAGGCGTAATCCCGGAACGAACCAGACCGACAGTCAGGCACATCAACGCGATTGCCAGGCAAACCACTACGGCCCGCCAATGAAGCGACCACCGCAACAAGGGCAGGTACACTCGATTGATGAAGCCCTCCAGCGCAAACTGCGTCTTCTTGTTCACCCGCTCCATCAAGTGAGACAGCCAGCGAAAGGGAAACAGCAAGGCCCCCACAATCGTCAAGAAGAGGTTCTTTTCATGCGCCAGATGGCAGGGCAGGATGAACGTGCTCTCGATCAGCGAGATCACCAGCATCGCAATCACCGCCACGGGCATCACGGCGATGAACTTGCCCATCACCCCGGATACGAACAGCAGCGGAGCGAAAGCGATAATAGTGGTCGTCACTGAAGCCGTCACGGCCGGCAATACCTCCACGGCTCCGTTCACCGCCGCAGCCAGATACGGTTCACCTCGCTGCCGGTGAGAGAAAATATTTTCGCCGATCACAATCGCATCATCCACGACGATCCCGAGTGCCATCAGGAAGGCGAACATGCTGAGCATATTGAGCGTCTGGCCGGTCAGCAACAAAACGATTCCCGCACCCATTACGGACATGGGAATTCCCATCGCCACCCAGAAGGCCAATCGCAGGTCCAGGAAGATGGCCAGCACAATGAACACCAGGACCAGTCCTTGCATGCCATTGCGCGTGAGAAGATCCATGCGGTCCTTCACGTCCACGCTGCGATCTTTCCAGGTGCGCAGCTCGTAGCCGAATGGTAATTCCTCCTGCAGCGTCGCCACCCGCGATTTGACTTCGCGCACCATCTTCAGAAGGTCTTCCTTCTGGGTGCGGTCAATGGAAATGACGACAGCCGGACGCCCATCGACCTCGTTGACCGAAGCGGCGTCGGTAAACTCGTCGCGCACGACGCCCAAGTCACCCACGGTCAGGACAACGCCGTTGGGTTGCGTGACCAGCGGCAATTCGGCAATCCGTTCGCCAATCAACTGCTTGCTCTTGCCCCGCAGCAAAACCTCTTGCGAATCGGACTTCAGCGTTCCGCCGGGCAGTTCGACGTTCTGGCGACGGACAATCTGCGCGACTTGCTGCAGAGTCAGGCCGTGTTTTCGCAGTGTGTCCTCCGAGATTTCGATATCGATCTGGTAATCCGGAACTCCCACCAGATTCGCCTGTGACACGGTGGGCAGCAGCAGCAGGTCGTCACGGATGTCTTCCGCGATACGCCGCAACTGCAGCTCCGCATCGGGAGCGTCGTTCTGGGGCCCGATGAGTCCGACGTGGATCGCCGCCTCCCGAAGCGTGATCTGCTTGACTTCCGGATCTTCCGCCAGGTCAGGAAAACTCGGAATCCGATCCACCTCGCTGCGAATCTCATTCAGTACACGTTGCACGTCGGGCACGCTCGCTTCGAGCTCGATTACCACGTTTCCGGCACCCTCTTGAGCGACGCCGGTGATCTTCTTGATGCCGTTGACCGAACGGACGGACTCTTCCACCTTCTGGCAAATTCCCTCTTCCACTTCGGCCGGACTGGCGCCGGGATAGGCCACCGTCACCAGCACGATTTCCAAATCGAATTCGGGAAAGACTTCGCGACGCAGCGACCACAGGCTGAAACCACCCACGATCAACGTGGCAATCATGAACGTATTCATGGCCGGCGAATTCAGCACGGCCCAACGCAGCACCGATCTCATGGCTGATCCTCGCGTTTGATCAGACTGACCAGCATGCCCGATTCGGCATAAGCCAGTTGAGAAGTGACGACATATTCACCCGCTTGCAACAGGCCGGCAGCGTCGATCAGCCAATCCTCCGTTCCCACCGTCATCGTTTTCGAATCACGCTTGGCCGCGGTCCGAGTTACCAACGTGATCGGGCCAATTATCTGTAATTTGTCTTTGCGGACGACCCATAGCATCTTGCCCGGTCGCACGGCTTCCTCAGGGATGCGCAGCAACGTCGTTTTAGCAGGTACGACGAGTTTCACATTGACAAACATGCCCCGCACCAGCGCCGGCGGACCCGGCGACTCGATCGGCTGGCCGTGACGATCGATCGCGGTGACGTCGCCGGGATCCGCGACCGTGATCGTGCAGGGAACCGTCCGCGTCCTCTCGTCAACGCCGATGCCGTCGTAGTGAGACAATTCACCCGTCCATTGGTAGCGAACGTTGTCGCGGCCCGTGACCCGGTAGATCACCTTGACGGGTACGTTCGGAACTTCATAAACGGAACCCGCGCCGCTTTCGCCGGCACGCGTCTGCCACAGCCAGTACAAGTCCTCCATTTCCAGGCTGCATTTCACCTCGACCGCCGAAGTGTCTTCAAAGGTCGCCAGCAACGTTCCCCGTTGAACGTAGGAGTCCTTTTCGACATGGTCACTCACAACGACGCCATTCAAAGGCGCTACGACCTGGGTTCTCGCCAGATCCAGTTGAGCTTTGTCCAATTGCGATTGCACCAGATCCTGGCCGCTTTGCAAGCGATAGCGGCGCGTCGTCAGGACGCGCACTTGATTGGAATGCATTAAGTAATTGTTTTCCGCGTTCAGCACCGCCCGCTGCTGTTTGTCCAAATCCGATTCGCTGATGACCCGCGTCGATGCCAGTCGTCGAAGCCGCTCGTATTCGGCCTCTTCCAACTCGCGCTGACGCCGAGCGACCTCGGCAAGTTGCCGCGTGTTATCCAACTCGACATCCAACTCCTTCAAGTCCACGACCGCCTGCGATAACAGTTTTTCCAGCCGCTGAACTTCAAGCTGGTAATCTTGCGGGTCGATTTCGAAAAGGACCGTACCAGCAGGGACGTACTTGCCGGCCTGACAGGCAGGATTCTTCTCCACGACCTTACCCGCCACTTCCGCGGCGATCTGAATCTCCCTGAACGGTGCGACGATACCATCGACCTTGATTTCGAAACTCCCCGACTCCGCTTCCGCGCGTACGGCCCTCACCTCTTGCGTTTCGGCGGGGCTTGGCGGCGCTTGCGGCGGGCTGTTGCTGCCCATCGCCAGGCAACCGCCGAAACCAGCGGCCAATACGGCCAGGGAAGCGACGAGCTTGAAGAGGATCGAATCGACTAAGCGAGTAACCATCAGTCTATTGCCTTGTTGTTGTCCGGGGTGCCCGCCATGGGAAACATCGACCCTGCTCCCACAGCCGACAACGTGAATTGCGCGATGTGCTCGGCCAATTTGTCGATCGAATAGTGGGTCGCAAGCGCCGCGTCGGATTCCAGAATCGTGACGATTTTCCAGGCCACTCGATAATACAGGCACTGCCCTACGACGCTGAAACAAATCTGGTGCACTTGGTACGACGGCAAGGCCATGGGCGCCAGTTCGCGGATGATGCCGGCCAGCATCTCAAAGTGAGGACGAAAGTGCTCTTCCACCAACTCGCGGCAGGCCGACGTCGGATTCAAGACTTCACGCAACATGAGTTGCGATTGCCAGGGCGTTTCCGCCTGTTCGAGCATGCGGCCGAGCAACATGCGAACGAAGCCGCGCAATTTGGTCGCCGGAGTCGTGGTCTCCGTCCACGCAGGCAATTGCACCGCCTCTACCCGCAACCGGTGGGCGCACCGTACCGTTTCGATGTACAGTCGCTCCTTGTCGCCGAAATGGTAGTTAATGCTGGCCACATTCACGTCCGCCGCCTGGCAAATCTCACGCACCGTCGCCTGGGCGAAACCCTTTTCCGCGAAAATCGGGCCGGCACTGGTGAGAATCCTGGTCCGTGTGTCTTCGTCCGACATGAAAAACATCCAGTTGCCAAGAAGCAAATTAGATAAACACTCGTTTAAAACAAGTATATCAAACATTTGTTTGATGGCAAGTTGGCGAAAAAGCCGCGGAACATGGCTTTTTAGAGCGCGTTTCGCGTAAGTGTAGCGGTTTTTTCGCCAGTAGACGCGGTGATTTACAGCGCCGGAGACGCGACACGTCCGTGCGACTCGCACTAGCCGCTTGGCCGGGACTTCAAGCCCGAGCGGGTCGGCTTCCGCGTGATCTGCGAGGTTTGCGTGAAGCACAGCATGACCTACGGGGCTTCGAGGATCGCGTCATGCACAGCATGACCTGCAGGATGTTGTCGCCAAGCGGAGCGGGGAGTGCCGGTTTTCGGCTGCTGCAAAAATCTGAACCGTGCGGGCAGTTTCTATAAGCTAGAGTTTCGAGACATGTCCGTTGTTACCGAATCCATTGATACGATCGAATCGGCCATCTCCGATTATGACTGGCAGCCAGCCCGGATTGCCATTGCGATCCCGGTCTATAACGACTGGCACGCAGTTCGCCAATTGCTGGGCCTGCTGGATACGGCATTCGGATACGCGCAGCGGTTTGCGGACGTCTTCCTGATCGACGACGGTTCGACGCTGGTCCCTGCAACCGCGACGAAGGACGACGAGTTTGATCATCTTGGGCGCGTGCAACTGGTGCGTTTGCATCGCAACCTGGGACACCAGCGGGCGATCGCCATCGGACTGGCCTACATCGACGACCACTACGCTTATGACCAGGTCGTGCTGATGGACGCTGACGGCGAGGACGACCCCAATGACGTGCCGCGCCTGCTGGACGCTTGCGTCGCCGAGGGCAACGGCAAGATCATTTTGGATCTTCCAGTGGCGATACTTCGGCCGGGCG
>CALBSZ010000575.1 GCA_937967665.1 uncultured Planctomycetaceae bacterium | reverse complement strand
AAACGCATAGGTGACTCCGTCGCTGAGAACCACGCTGGTCAGGTCGGCCGTTTCGCTGCCCACGTTTTGCAACTCGACGAATTCCAAACCGTCGACCGGCACGCCGTATTCGTCGTGCGGGTTGTACATTACCTCCGTGATCAACAGCGACGGCAGCAGCGGCGACAGGAAGACGGCGTCGCTAAGCGCGCTCCATTGCCCATTGTCCCGCACGCGTGCCTTGACGTTGACGGACGTTTCCAGCGTGACGGCCCCCGCGTACAAGACGGCATCCGGCGACAGGCCTCCACCCGGCAAACGCGGATCGCTGCCGTCGAGCGTGAAATAGACGTCCCCCGCGGGTGCGGTGAGTGTCAGCGTATCGCCGGCACCGATTTCGCCACCATATTGTTCCGCCCCGTTTATGTGGAACGCCGGCGGCTCCGTTGCCGGCCAAAGGCCGCGAGTGGCAAGCTGATTAACCACGATATCCGTGCGCTGCGGGAAATAGTTGGATTGCAGTTGAGCGAGTGACGCCGCCCATTCCTCGTCGGGATTGTAGGGATCGGCGGCGCGATGATGATCGCCCCAGCGGGCTGCGTCGGCAATCAGGGCCGTCTCGATTTCATTGGCACGTGCCAGCCAGCGTCCTGCCGCGGACGACGGAGTCAGCAGGCCATCGTGGAAAAAATGCTTGTGAATGCGGTCGATGAAAAGCTGCTTGTAATCGTCGTTCGCCAGCAACGCCTGATGCACCTCCGTCGGCTGGTTCGTTTTGTTGAATCCGGTGACGTCGTCGTTGACGCTGATGAAGGTCCGTTCGGAATCCCAGGTGAAGAACCGCCAGGACTCGCCCGGTTCCCGCTTGCGGCCGCCATACCAGTTGTTGTGATCCCAATCGACGTTGCCGGCATAAAAGTTCAGCAGCATCCAGTCGGCCAGGCCCACGGGATCGATGTAATCGAGTACTTGCTGGTAGTTGGCGTCCTGGTCGAGACCCCCGGCGCGGACAATCGACATCATGGTATCCCAGGCCACGCGGTCGCCGTCCAGTGTTTCGTTCTTGTGTCGGATGACGTCGTAGTCTTCTTCGTTGCCGCCGAAGTGTTCGGCCATGAACGATGCGTTCGGCCGTTCGATAATATGATACAACCCCCAGTAAAGCCCGTTGATGTACATCTGCATGTACGACTGAGCGGGATCGTCGTACCCCATCGCTCGATGCGTATCGCGGTTCCACTGGTCGCGGATGTACTGAGCCTGATCGCGTTGTGTGGCGTTGGGATGAATCCACGAATCGCCGTTGCCGCCGCGCAGCACAAGTTGATCGAAATCCTGTACCGGCGTATCCCCAAACAGCGGAAACGAAAGCTTGCCCGGCCCGTATTCACTGCGGAAGACAATCCTCAGGTTGTGCTTGGGCCGCGTGGTACTGCGGCTGGCGCTGCCTTGGATCCGGAATCCGGCGTTGACTTGCGTTTGATCGCCGCTGGCAAAGTCGAATAATTCCAGTGAGATTTCGCGCTCCCATTCGCGGCCGTGTTGCTGCGTGTTCGCATAGATGCCGGTGAGCGGATCCCACATGTCGGCCGGGTCGATCGTGATGGACATCACTGGATGCGTACGCAGGGCGGTGCGGATGGTCGGGCTGAAGCGGGGATCGTTGACGATGTCCGGGTCCATTTCGTAGTCGGCCGGGACCGGTCCCCACGTGCTGGGAAAGCCGGGCGGATCATCCGGCTGCAGGATCACGTCATCGACGAAAAGATACGTGTGCGCGTCAACGTTGGTGGGCTGGTAACCGGGCTTGAACGCCGCCGCCCGCAGGGCTGTCGTCTTGTCGATCGTGAGCGGTCCGCTGTAGACCGTTCCGCTGGTAAGTGTGGGTGTCGTGCCGTCGGTCGAATACACGATCGTGGCACCCGGCGTAGCCGTAGTGATCTCCAGTTGAAAGGGCAGGTCGTAATAGCCGCGATCAACGGAAAACTTCGTATCGGCGACGAAGTCGATGAAGGCACCGTCGTTCTCGCCTCCCCGCGTGGGAAGGGCGAAGTAGCGCGGCTGCATCCCCAGGTCGATGCCGGCGTGAAGCTCGGCCGTGAAAAGCAGATCCGCGTCGGCGGGAGTCACATTCAGCAGCTGCACGGCCAGCAAGTTGTCTCCTTCGACCAGCAAGTCAAGATGCGCGCTGAGATCGATGTCCTCGAAGTCCACGGCCTCGCTGTCCGGACGCGCGGCTGTTGCCGCGGAATCGTGGGCGAGCGGATCAGGGGCGTTGCGCCGCGCGACTTCAACACCGTTCAAGAACACCGCGAACCCGTCGTCGTACCTGGTTCTTAAGGTGAGCAAATCGTATTGCGACGGGTCCTGGTCGACGAGAAAATGGATGCGCGCATAGGCGGTCGTCCCCGACTCGAACAACTCGTTTTGCAAGTCGACGCCAATGAATGCGTCAAAATCAACCCCGGGGACGCCATTCAGACCGGCGTTGTAGTGTACGGCGACGCGATCGGCGGCGAGGATGTTATTGTAGAGTGCAAGTTCATCAATCCCCCCGTCGAAGTAGCCGCCGTTACCCGTCAATGTGCTCTCTTCATAACGCGTGTCCTGCTTGGAACGGCCGATGGCATTGTCGCCGCTGTGGGGCCGAATCGGCGGCAGGCTGGACGTGACTTGCTCGCCGATCGCAGTGCCATTCAAATACGCGAAGAATTCGTCGGCCACGCTGTCGTAAGTCATCACCGCGTGGTACGACACACCGGACGACACGGGCGAACTGATCCAATGCCCGGCATTGCTGGTCCAGGCTCCGAAGTAGACTTCGCCTTGATAGAGATAGATGTTGAATCCGTTGGTACGTCCTCCCTCCTCGAACACGACCTGGTGCTGGCCGCTGCCGGCGGCGGGCACGCTATCCGCGTTGAACCACACTTCGATCGAGCGTAGCTGAACGTCCGAGCCGCTGTTGCCTATCGCCGCGCTGTCCGGGATGTGCACATGATCGTCGACCCCGTCAAACCGCGCTGCCGCATCGGCATCGGCCGGCAAGAGACTGGCGTCGCCTCGCAGGCTGCCGACGCCGCCGAAATTCTCGGCGGCGCTGTCAACCGTTCCGCCCAGCCCGCTGGGGAAGCCGTTAGGCGAACTGGCCTGGTTGATCATCGCACCGCTGGTTTCCGACAGCCGCCAATAGGCGATCGGGTCGTCCGCGCGGATCTCTTGAAAGAGCGACGGCGTTTCCGCGTCGAAGCCGATGCCCATTGGTCCGGTGGTCCATGCGGCATCATCGAAAGTGGGCTCCAACCAGGTCTGGCCGAGTGCATCATCGGCCGGGACGAACACCCGCGCGGCGGCGTGTGGCGAAACCAACTCGTCCATTTGCACGACGTGCGCAATGCCGTACGAGATATCTTCCGCCTGAGCCGGAAATTGGGGAGTGTATTCATGGGCCACGTCGAGGTCCGGCTGGACGAGCGCCAGATATTCGCCGCCGGCCGCGATCTTAAAGTTCGTGTGTAGTGGATTCGCCGGGTCCGTGCGGTTCTTGTCCGACGCAAACACCAGCAGGTAGGTGTCCGGATCGATCGTGACTGAGGGAAACGTCCACTTCGCCAGTTGCTGTTCGTCGTCGGTTAAGTGCCAGCCCTGCAAATCGATGGGCATTGACGTGGGGTTGTAGACTTCCAGCCAGTCCGACGAATCGCCGTCTTCGTCGAACAAGGTGCTCCCGTTGTCGGCCATGAATTCGCTGATGACCAACGATCCGTCCAACACGACGCGCTGCTCCAACGCCTCTGCGGGACGCAGGCCGCGCCGTAGGTGCCGCTTTCGGCCGCGACGATGATTCTTGTATTTCAGGTATTGCATGGACGTGTCGGCGCGGTGATCGACGCGCATCAACGGATACGACGCGATTCCACCGCCTCCGCATTTCGTTACGACAGGCAGGGCCGGTACCAGCCGTGGAGGCTGCCACAAGATCACTCGAAATGAGCATCTTCAGACCGGTTGAGTATAAGCGAGCGGATGAATGCCTGGCAAACAATTTGCTGCCGAAAAACAGACATCGCAGCGGATGGCGGGGACAAATAACGCCCGTTTCGATGCGCCCCGGTCTGCCGTCGCGCGGGCTCCCGTCGGGGACAGTGAGTTCAGGCGGGGGGGGAGTAAGTCTTGCGCAACCAGAAAAGTCGTCGCCACCTGACAACTGCCGACCGTAGGGATTCTGACAGCCCTGCAAGTCCTTCGATCCGGATTCTACGAGATTGCGGGCAAGAAGGGACAGGTGGTTTGCAGCGTGCGTGACGATACAAACGAAAATGTATGCCGTCTGTTCGGCAGGCCGGATTTGCAAGACATCCTTTTCGCGCAGGCAAAAAACCGCATGATACGGCATCCCGCTCAAACTGTCGGCTTGCTGCTGCTGGCAACGGTGGCAGTCTTTCCTGGCAAGGACCTCTGCGGCCAAGAACCCATTCCTTTCGAGATCTCGCGCGGGTCATATGACAGCTTCGCGAACTTCTACGGCTGGGTCAGGCATGTCGACGGCCAGCAGATCGGAGACGTTCAGGCCTTTACGAACATCGGCGGCACGAAGTTTTGGGAACGCGACTCAGGCATCGTGCTGGCGACGGGGGCCTTTGGATTGACAAACTACGGCATGCAGTTCGGCAACGTCGGATTGCAGCGGCGAATCCTGGTCGGCGAGACGATCCTGGGGGGCGGTTTGTGGTTGGACGCGGGGAACAGCCCGTTCGGCAATACCTTCACGCAAGGCTCACTCAGCCTCGAGCTGCTGCGCGACGACTGGAGCGTGCGCGCTAACGGCTATCTTCCGTTCGGGCCGCGGGTCAGGAGCGTCGGCGATTTGGGATATGCCAGCAACCCTGATATCAGTTTTCAAGGACACAACATACTGGCCTCGGACATGTTCATGATGCGTCTGGATGAAGTTGCCATGAAGGGCATCGACGTCGAACTGGCACGCAGCATCGGCGACTGGTCGGGCGAGGCCTTTGTCGGCTACTATAACTATCAAGGCCGCATCGGAGGTCAGACCAATGGCATCAAGGGCGGCCTGCGCGGTTACCTCACTCCGCGTCTGGCCGGCAATGTCGCCATTAGCGACGACCCGATTTTCGGCACGAACGTGTATGGCGGCTTCACGTTCTTCTTTGGCGGTTCCGGCGGCACCGCTCCGCAGACCGTTGAAGACAAGCTGACGATCCCGGTGGAACGCAACGAGCAAGTCGTCGTCAACAACGCCAACGTTGCTCAGGCCGTCAATGGTTCTGTCATCCTGACCGAAAGCGGCCAGCCCATCACCGTTAATCACGTCAACGACAGTGGCAACGCGGGCGACGGGACGTTCGAGAACCCGCACGGATCGCTGAACGACGCGGACAACGATCCCGACAAGAGCAATCGTGACATCGTCTACGTATACAGCGGCACGACGTTTTCGGGGCAGGATTACATTTTGGCTCCCAACCAGCGTTTCCTCGGCGAAGGCGACAACAACCAACACATCGTGGGAACGGACCTGTTCGGCCCGGTGATCCTGCCCAACGTCAACGGAGCTGCGGACGCAAGGCCCGTGATCGTCGCGCCGGATGGCATGTTCGCCCTGAATATGGCGAATGGAAGTGAAGTTTCGAACATCAATATCGTCAACAGCGGAATTCGGGGAGGTGTTTTTGCTGGCGGACTGACCGGCGATGTCAATATCGACCGCATCCGCATCGAAGACGGTCTAGTCGGCATCGATGTTAGCGCCAGCAGTGGTCTCGTTGACCTCATCGATGCGTTGATCGTTGACGCGGCGACCGGCTATCTGGCTACCAGCTTCACCGGTCAGGCTGATGTGAACCAGGTCGTACTACTTAATAACGATGCGGGAATCGACATCATCGGCGGCAGCGGGCAGTTTACGTTTACCGACACGACGATCACCGATCCAGTGAACACTGGCGTTCGCGTGAACGGCGGCACCGCGGACGTGCAGTTCGACGGGACGAGCAGCCTGACGCAGAACAACAACTCGGCGGGCATCGATATCCTCGGCGGACACGCGGGGACGTTCACGTTTTCCTCGACCACCGATATCACCGCGACCAACGGCACCGGTTTGCAGTTCGACGACGCCGACGGAACCTACAACTTCAATGGCGATGTGACGCTCAATGGCGGTGATACCGGTATCGATATTGTTGGCGATAGCGCAGGCACGTTCACCTTCAGCAGTACCGACATCACGAATCCCACCGGCACCGCCTTCCACGTGGACGGCGGCAGCGCAGACGTGACGTACTCCGGCGGATCGATTGTGCAGAGCAACAACGCTACAACCGTAAACGTTCAGGGCGGTCACACCGGGACGATCGGCTTCGGTATCGACATCACAGCAATGGATGGCGATGGCTTGCAATTCAACAATGCCAATGGAATTTACAACTTCAACACCATGACCGGCGCCACTACGCTCAGCGGCGGCGACGCGGGGATCGACATCATCGGCGGTGCCGGGCAGTTCACCTTCACTGATACAACAATCACGAACCCGTCCGGCCCTTGCGTGCGCGTGAACGGCGGCACTGCGGACGTGCAGTTCAACGGGACGAGCAGCCTGACGCAGAACAACAACGCGGCGGGCATCGATATCCTGAGTGGACATGCAGGGACGTTCACTTTTTCTCCGACGACGGACATCACTGCGACCAACGGTACAGGGCTGCAGTTCAACAATGCGGATGGGACGTACGACTTCGACGGCAACGTCACGCTCAACGGCGGCGACGTGGGGATCGATATCATTGGCGACTCGAACGGCACCTTCACGTTCAGCAGTCTGACGTCGATCACGAGTCCCTCCGGCACGGCGTTCAACGTGCAGGACCTGGGTGCCGGAGCGACGGTCAACTACAACGGCAGCATTGCCAACGGAGGTTCCGTATTCGGGGAACTTGTGTTGATCGATACCACTGCCGCCGGTTCCACCATCCACTTTAACAGTACCGGCATGAATTCGATTATGGGCAATAACGCAGGCAATATCAGCATCTTCGACGCCGACGGCGATGTGACCTTCACCACGCCGGTAACGATCATCGACCCGGCCAACAGCTTCTTACTGACGGGAATCAGCATCTTCGGCGGCAACGGCACCGTCAGCTTCACGGACACTAACCTGCAGTTGTCGGCTCCGATGTTCACGTTCAATGCGGGCGTGGAACTCAACGGCCAGCAGGGAACCGTGAACTTCCAGAATCTCGATATCACGTCGAACCAACCCGGTCTCGTGGGCATGTCAGTCTTTAATGTGAACAATCTTAACGTTACTGGTTCGAATACCGTCGACACCACCGGCGGCGATGGCATCGTTTTGTTTGACGCGAACAACACCAACATGACCTTTGACAGCATCCGGGTGACGAACAGCCAGAGCGGCTTTGGCGGGGGGGGACGGTATCACGCTCGTCAATGTCGGCGGAGGGACGTTCGACGTCACCGGCACGACTTCCGTCCAAGGCGCCAATGGCGTCGCCGGCATCGGCATCGACATCGATGGTTCGAGCGGCACGTTTACGTTTGCCGACATCGACATCGATACGACGACGCTGGACGGCATCGCGGTGGGGACAGTGTCTGGGAATCAGGGCACCGTCAATATCAATGGCGGAAACATCAGCAATACGGGTTCCGATGGAGTGAAAATGGAAAATGTCGGCGGCTTCAACTTGAACAACACGACGTTCACCAATACGGCCGGCTTTACCATCCGAGGTGCGGGCAGCGCGGTCAGCGGCGCGGGCAATGTCGCCGTGCCCTTCAGTCGTTTTGACGGCGGCGGCAACACCGGGACGATACAGTTCAACGGCGGAGCCGACAGCTTCCCATAGGATTGATTGACGTTGGCACGGGGCTGGGATGCTGCCCATCGTTGAACAGGTGCCAACAGAGCCAACAGAGAACTCACTTTGTCCACGCCGTTGCCTCCTGGTCGCTTCACCGGGGGCCCTGCAAGCATTCCGGATCCGAAAGGCGGGTTCGTACCGCTGTTCGTGGTCCACGGTGTTTTCACCTAACGGCTTTAGGAGACCAGGCAGGCCGCGCGGGGGTGGAGCGGCCCGTGATGGAGAAGGAGCAGCGCTCCTTGATCGTCGATTCCCTGGCAGACGCCAACCGTCGTGTTCGTGCCGGCGCTGACGGCAACGGTTCTTCCTGTCAGGATGCAGCGACGGCGCCACGCGCCACTGAGCTCGTTGGTGTGCGATTCGATGGACTCGGGGATGGCCCGCAGTACCGCAACCAGGACCTGCTGCAGGTCCAATTCCTTCCCGACCGCGTCGCAGCAGGCGACCCCGATTTCCTGCAATTCGGCGGGAGCGTCGCGAAAGGAATTGTTGACGTTGATACCGATTCCGACGACGACATAATTGGCTACCGATTCAATCAAGATGCCGCAGACCTTGCGGCGGCCCAGAAAGACGTCGTTGGGCCACTTCAATCCGACTGCCGTACCCGGCGCGAGTTTGGCCAGCGCGTTGCCGACGGCGATGCCGACAAGCAAGGACAGTTGTGGGAGCGCGGCTGGGGAAAGCCCGCACGAACTTGCTTCCAGGACCAGCGAAAAGGTCAGCGCTCCGTCCTTCGACCACCACTGGTTACTCCCTCGCCCACGACCTGCTGTCTGACGCTGCGCCAAAATCATCAGAGGCGTTTCCGTGACCCCCACGGCGGCCAGCTCCATGCCGCGCCGATTCGTCGAATCCAGAACGGCGTGAAATTCCAGGTCACGGATAAACGTGCCCTGCGAGATTTGGTCCAGGCCTGACATCATGGGACAATTCTCAATTCTCTGTGGAATCAAACTGTGGAATATAGGTTGACCTTGCCGATAAGTAAAACGGACGGAACGAAAATGAATGGAGTACGCGGCAACGGAGTGAAGGTCGCAAGGATTGCACGGTTTTCGATCAGGCGGTAACCGAGGCGTTTTCGAAAGTGATTTTCGGCGCGGGCATATGAACGCCCACGCCACACAGTCACGACGACGCCCCATTTTTTTGCCGCTGGAACTGAACTAGCGAACTGCCTTTGGAGCGAACCCATGATCTTGCCAACGCATGTTCCTCACTTTCTATTGTTTTCCGAGTCCCATTCTGATACGGAAGCGGCGAATCTGGGAGCCTGGCGCATTGTCCTCGAATCGGTCGACGGGCGTTCTCGATTTGAAGCTCACGATGACCGCGAAACCGTAACGGGCGAACGGCTCGAACTGCTCGCCGTGGTTCGCGGCCTGGAAGCCCTGGACCAGCCCTCGCGGGTGACCATTGTAACGCACAGCCGCTATGTCAGCCGCGGCCTCCGCTACGGGCTGCATCAGTGGCGGGAAAGCGCCTGGCAATGGGAACATTTCGGCAAAATGGAACCCGTAGCGAACAGTGACTTGTGGCAGCGTATCGACGATGCCATGCGGATTAATAGTGTGGCATGCCGCTGCTGGCGCTTCGACGCCGCCCGGGATACTGCGCGCCGCCGGAAGCGCAGTCGAGTTAGGCGGGAAGAATCGGCTACGGCAGCGACGCCATCGCCCCCTCCCGTCTCGACCAACCGCTTGCGTGATCGCCAGAGCAGGACGAACGACCGCAACCGTGCGCGAACCGTCGGCAGTCGTGGTCGAGGCCTGTTGAACGCCGTTCAGGCGGCGGTTACCGGCCTGACGCACCGGCAACCAACACTTTCTGCGGGATAAATCCCGTGAATTCTCTATTCAGGGCATTGTGAATTCCTCCGGAAATGACGATAAACGACTTCAATGGATTGGCACCGTGACGAGCTAAGCAGTGCTTAGAAAAAATTGCGAGGTTGGCGGAAAGGCCTCAAGGAAAAAACTTGTCAAATCCGCCGTCCCCAAGGCAACCGTTTTTTTAACCTGGCTTAGGTCTTCAAGGAGGAGATTGTGCGAACGAACGTCCCGTTGGGAAGTATTGGGGCATTGGTCGCGGGAACCCACCAGAATCCGTTCGACGTGCTCGGCCCGCACCCGGTGGAACACCAGGGACGGCGGGCCTTGGCGATCCGAGCTTACTTGCCCGGTTCGGAACAGGTGTGGTTGATCGATGGCGTCCAGAGCGAGCCCCGACCCATGCGGCGCATCCATCCCGCAGGATTGTATGAAGCCATTTGCCCGATGCCGAACGAAATCAACTTTGACTACCAACTGCGAGTCGCCGACAAGGCCGGCAAAGTGACCACCATGCATGATCCGTATTCCTTTCCCTCGTTGTTTTCGCAGCAAGATTTTTACCTGCTTGGCGAGGGCACGCACTACCGCGCGTACCTGAGCCTGGGCGCTCACCTGCGCACCGTCAACGGAGTTGCCGGGACGAATTTCGCCACCTGGGCGCCGAACGCGCAGGGGATTTCCGTCGTCGGCGATTTCAATGGCTGGGACGCTCGGCAGCATGCCATGCGGAAGCACGTTCCCAGCGGCATTTGGGAACTGTTTATTCCCGGGGTCGAAGCAGGGCAGAATTACAAGTACCGAGTCACGACGGCCAGCGGCGAGGTAGTAGAAAAGGCCGATCCCTATGGCTTTGCCGCGGAATGCCCGCCACGCACGGCGTCACGCGTGGCCGACCTGGACCATTTCCAATGGAACGACAACGCGTGGCTGGAAACGCGGCGCCAGCAGAACGTCCTGGAACAGCCGGTGGCCATTTATGAAGTCCATCTGGGCAGCTGGCGGCGTGATCATGAACACGAAAACGGCTGGTTCAATTACCGCGAACTGGCGCACCAGCTGGTCGAATATTGCCACGAAATGGGTTACACGCACCTGGAGTTGATGCCGGTTAGCGAGCATCCTTTCACGGGCAGTTGGGGCTATCAGACGGTCGGGTATTTCTCGGTCACCAGTCGCTACGGGTCCCCGGAAGACTTCATGTATTTCGTGGACTACTGCCACCAGAACGGGATCGGCGTGATTCTGGACTGGGTCCCGGCGCATTTCCCCAAAGACGGGCACGGCCTGCGGCGCTTTGACGGCACGCCGTTGTACGAGCACGCCGATCCGCGGCAAGGCGAGCATCCCGACTGGGGGACGATGATCTTCAATTACGGCCGCAACGAAGTTCGTAGCTTCCTGCTTTCGAACGCGCTGTTCTGGCTGGACAAGTACCACATCGACGGCTTGCGCGTCGATGCCGTGGCCTCGATGCTCTACCTGGACTACAGCCGCGAAGAGGGGCAATGGGTTCCCAATGCCTACGGCGGACGGGAAAATCTGGCGGCCATTGCCCTGCTGAAGGACTTCAATATTCACGCTCACAAGGAGTACCCGGGCGTGCTAACCATTGCCGAAGAATCGACCGCCTGGGGCGGCGTCTCGCATCCCACCGATACCGGCGGCTTGGGCTTCAGCCTGAAGTGGAACATGGGCTGGATGAATGACACGCTGCGCTTCCTGCGGAACGATCCGATTCATCGCCAATACCATCACGGGGAACTTACGTTCAGTTTGATTTACGCCTTTACGGAGAACTTCGCGCTGCCGCTATCGCACGACGAAGTCGTACACGGCAAAGGGGCACTGCTGGACCAGATGCCAGGTGATCTGTGGCAACGTTTTGCAAACCTGCGTCTGCTGTACAGCTACATGTGGACCCATCCCGGCAAGAAGCTGCTGTTCATGGGAAGCGATTTCGGGCAGTGGAACGAATGGAACTACGACTGGGAACTGCAGTGGGACCTGCTGCAATGGGACACCCATCAGGGCATCAAGCGTCTGGTTGCCGATTTGAACGCCATGTACCGCCGCGAACCGGCACTGCACGAAGTGGATTTCGACGGACGCGGTTTCGAATGGATCGATTGCCAGAACCACATTGACAGTACCCTGGCCTACATTCGCAAAGCCAAGAATGCCGACGAATTCGTCATTGTCTGCAATAACTTCACTCCCGTCGTGCGGCGCAACTATCGACTGGGCGTCCCCCAGGAGGGATTCTACAACGAGATCTTCAATACGGATTCCGAGTACTACGGCGGTTCCAACGTAGGCAATCATCCCGGCGTGGCGACGGAACCCCAACACCATCACGGCCGGCGCAATTCCATCTGCATTACCTTGCCTCCGTTGGCCACCGTTGTCTTCAAGCTGAAATAGCTGCGACTCGTCCAACGACGCCACCGCGAACCCGAGGTCGACTATGACAGCGCGGGACGAGAATACAAGCACGCAGCGCGAGCAAGTGTGTTCCGACGCACGCGTTTCTGGTTTTTTAGTTGCGATTCCGGTGGTTATGACGCTCGGAACTGTCGCTGTCGAATCAGTGCGACGAGCGCTCTAGAAGAACGGGAACAACTTCCAGCCACTCTGCCGGTAAGTGACAACGATGGTGTAGACGGCCCAGATCGCGCATACGAAGACTACCAACAGCGTGACGAGTCCCAGCCCGACCCCGACGAGCGTGCTGGTCCGACCGCTGTCGTCCATCGCGCCGCGTTTCATCGCGCGAAGATCCTGACGCCCCATCAGTGTGGCGGCGAGTGAAAACGGCAGGCTGGCGGCGATCGTCAGGGGACAGCAGAACAAGCCGCCCAGCAGCGCGACCCCGATACTCGCACATGTCAAGACCAGGCCGCCGCGGTGGGGCAGAAACCGTTCGTAACTCGCGGACTGAAACGCTGGTTCCGCAACTTGCGGAGCACCGAATAGATTGTCGTCGCCGGACGGCTTCCCTGGGGGCTCGCCGTCCGCGAACGGGTTCTTGCCGTGCTCGTCTTCAAACGGGTTTTCGTCGTCGAGTGGAAACAGGTTCTTCATTCATTTGGCCAGGGAACTTGCGACGGCGGGCGGCGCACATAGTAAGGGTAAACGACATCGCACGGGGACTTGACGCACAACAGCGCGACGCAGGATAGT
>CALBSZ010000574.1 GCA_937967665.1 uncultured Planctomycetaceae bacterium | reverse complement strand
TATTCTCACGGACCCCTGTGCCGCGCGCACGCGGCACTCGAAACACGCTGTCACGAGTGTCATACGGATTTTCAGGCCATTCAACCGCAGGCCTGGGGGGCTGCCTGGGAGGGCGTCCAGGTGGCCAATGCCGCAAAATGCAGTGTCTGCCACCCAGAAGCCACAACCCATCACGCCGACATGACGAAACTCGAAGTGAGCGCCGATATGGGCTGTTCTTCCTGCCATCGGGATCATCGCGGTGTCGAAGCCGACCTGACACGCGTCAGCGACCACGTCTGCCTGGATTGCCATCGTGACCTTGCCGCAATCCGACTCACAAACGCTCCCGAACTCAGTGAGGACAGATCACAGGTGACGGCCTTCGCGCCGGGGCAGCATCCGCAGTTCGCGTCGCTCGTCGCCGATACTGGCAACGTCAAATTCAATCATCACCTTCACATGACCGCCGGATTAACAAAAACGGGCACCACGCGCGGCGCCATGACGCTGGAAGACTTGCCTGACGACGATTGGCGTGACGCCTATCGTGTGGCCGGACAAGAAGACAGCGCGGCGATTCAGTTGACCTGCGCATCCTGCCATCAGCGGGACGATACCGCAGGAAGGCTGGCCGGCAAGATTCGACCCGGTAGTGACGGCGAGTTCATGTTGCCGATCACGTACGATGCGCACTGCCAGGCCTGCCATCCGCTGCAGTATCGCGCCGGCCAGGATATCGCCGATGTCCCACATGGGATCTCGATCCCCGCGGTGCAAGCGGCGGTTGCCAGCAACATCGCCAGGACTTTCTTGATGGAGCAGGCGGCGGACGAAACCACGCCGCGTCCGCCGCAACCCATTCCAGGTCCGCGCTGGGGCTGGAACCCCACAGGCGAGGAACGCGATGCGCGATTTCCCAGCGAGGTCGAGAAGGCCCTGTTGCCGCTGCTGCAGACGGAACAGGGTTGCCAGAAGTGTCACGACTTGAATGAGCAGCAGACGGACTTTTCCGATAACGTCACTCCGCGAATACCGGCCAGTTGGTTTCAGCATTCCGGGTTTCATCATCGATCGCACCAGATTGTCGACTGCCAGCACTGCCACCCCCAGGCCTATCCTGGTAACTCGCAGCAGCAGCCGGATCAGGACACCGTGATGATTCGGGGACTGGATAGTTGCGTCGAATGCCATACCGATGTCGTGAGCGCTGAAGTGCCGTTTTCGGGAACGCGTAGCGAGTGCATGACTTGTCATCGCTATCACACCGATCGTCGACTGCCGCAGAGACCTGCGACGGATTTGTCGAGTTTGCATGCGTTGCGGCACGGCGAATTGAGTCTGAAACAGCCTGGAGTCGGCTCGGTCCCGCAGGTGCAGCACGGCGTAGGGCCGCACCACGAGTCACCTTTCGCCGAGCACGACAATGTTGAAACGCGTTCCCATGTCCATTAACCAAGACCAGGCAAGCTGGCGACTCTGCCGGTACCGGTCGACGCGATCCGCACGCGTGCTGGTGTTGGCAACGTTGGCGTTCGCGGCTTCGTCTGTTCATATTGCCGCACAGTTGAACTCGACCAGTGGCGTTTCGCAGTTCGTCGGCACGCGAAGCTGCGCGGCGACGGGTTGCCACGGAAGTTCGACGCATACAGTCCAGCCATGGCGACGATCTTTTCACGTCTGGTGGCAGGACGACCCGCATGCCGCGGCATACCGCGTACTGTTCGACCCCGCGGCTGTGGCGATGGTCGGCAGATTGAATGCGGAGGCGGTCAAACGCGATGATGCGTACCGCAAGTACCTGCAACAGAACTGCAACGCCTGCCATGCAACTCCGCAACCAGCGCAGCCACTCGTGTCCGATCCCGTATGGGGCGTTAGTTGCGAGTCGTGTCACGGCGCCGCTGGGAACTGGCTGGTGGAACACACGCAACCGGAATGGTTGACACTGTCGAGCGACCGCAAGCGGGAACTCGGCTTCCGCGAGACCCGGCCCTTGTTATCACGCGCCGCGACCTGCGCGAGTTGCCATGTGGGTGAGATCGATGCGACGGAAACCGCGTCGGCGACTCGACGTGTCGTGACCCACGATCTGATTGCCGCGGGACATCCGCCGCTCCGATTCGAATTCGCTGCCTACTACGCCAGCCTCCCAAATCATTGGGCGCCACAAGCCGACGAATCCCGCGCGGAACACTGGTTGGCGGGGCAGCGGACGACCTTGAATGCACACTTGGAGCTCTTGGAACAGCGCGTTGACGAGTCCCAGCGAGCCCGCGAAGATCAGCGCGATGGCGAGTATCGCCATGTCTGGCCCGAATTCGCCGAGTACAGTTGTTACAGTTGCCACCATCGTCTCGCGCACCGCAGTCATCGCCGGGAACGTGGTAACTCTGCAGGGAGCTACGACTGGGGATCCTGGTCGCTGGCCATGAGTCGGTTGGCGGGAACGGACCGCCCGGAACTGAATCAACTGCGCGCCGCAATGACCGCGCCCTGGCCCGCGGCGAACCGCGTGTTGTCACCGCTTTCCCGCCTCCTGCCCTCAGATCGCTCGGCAATGGAAGTGCCTCGGATCCAGGTCACCAGGAAAACCCTGCAAGGTTTCTTTCAGCCGTCCGGGGAACCGGACCGGTGGGATTGGGATCGCAGCGTACAGTGGCTGCTGGGCTTCGAAGCGTTTTACGACACCTACGCCGTCGAGCATGGCTCCGACCGAGAAATCCTCGGCGTCTGCCGGCGACTCCGGAACTCGGTCCTGAGTTTCCCCGCGGGGTTTCTCGGGCCGCGAGATTACGAAAGTGACCCGGATACCTGGCGGAAATTTCAAGATGGGCGTGACGAGTTGCAGCGTTTGGTGGAGCAATTGGAGTAGCGACGACTTGCGAGTTGGCGAGTAACTGGTTCACCACCGCCAATTGCGGATAATGCTCGTGGCGGCGATTTCGATCTCGCCCCTGGCGACGACCGCGAGACGGCAGCGCGTCCCGCAAGACAACGGCACGAAAGTGAGTTTACGAAAGTGATTGTTCAAGAACTACAGCGGATGCAGCACGATCGCGGCTACTTGTCGCAAAACGACCTGAAGTTGCTTTCCGAGCGTCTGGAAGTGCCCCTGTACCGGGTCAACGAAGTGGTCAGCTTCTACCCGCATTTTCGTCGTCAGCCACCGCCCCAGGTTCGGGTGCAAGTCTGCCGCGACATGTCGTGCCACATGGCAGGCGCCTGTGAATTGCGCGCGGCACTGGGGAAAATCGCGGACCGTTTCGGCGAGCAGCAGGTTCACGTCGAAAGCGTGTCCTGCCTCGGCCGTTGCGATCGCGCGCCGGCAGTGATGATCAACGAGCGGCCATATATGGCTCGGACAGCCCGGCAGCTTGAAGACGTGGTCGAGCGTTGCGTCGACGGTCACGTTCCGGAACCGGACTTCGACATCGATCATCTTGCGGGGCAGTCGCAGGAGTGGGCGATCGACGTCTACCGGGGCGACGCGCGGTACGATGCCGTGCGGGAGTTCGTCAAGTCGCCCGAGCCGCGGAGGGTGATCGAAGCCCTGGAGCAAGCGGGCTTGCTGGGCATGGGCGGTGCCGGCGGGCGGGCCTACAAGAAATGGACGGACGTCTGGCAGGCGGGCGGCGCACAGAAGTACGTGGTCTGCAATGCCGACGAAAGCGAACCGGGAACATTCAAGGACCGCGAGTTGCTGCTCCGCGCGCCGCATCTTGTCCTGGAAGGAATGATTCTGGGAGGACTCGTCGTCGGCGCTTCGAAAGGCTATGTGTATGTACGTCATGAGTATCCCGAGCAGATCGCGGCAGTGGATCAGGCAATTCGCGCTGCCGAACGAATCGGCGCCTGCGGCCGCAGCATCTTCGGATCGGGGCACTCGTTCGAACTGGAAACGTTCACCAGCCCCGGCGGGTACATCTGTGGTGAACAGACGGCATTGATCGAGGCGATGGAAGACAAGCGCGCCGAACCGCGCAACCGGCCGCCCGAGCTGCAAACGAACGGCCTGTGGGATTGCCCGACCTTGCTGAACAATGTGGAAACCTTTGCCTGGGTACCCTCCATTGTGCTCAAGGACCAAGGCCGCTGGTTTGCCGAGCAGGGGCGGGAGTCCTGTCGCGGGATGCGTTTCTTTTCGGTGAGCGGCGACGTGCGGCGGCCGGGCGTGTATGAAGTGCCCAACGGAATCACGTTCGCCACGCTGCTTCATGAATACTGCGGCGGGATGCGCGACGGCGTCGCCTTGAAAGCAGCCGCGCTGTCGGGACCTTCCGGGGGTTTTGTACCGGCCAGAATTCCAACGCGGTACCTGGGGCGCCGCTTCGTTTCGCAACTGCCGCCCGGGACCGAGTTTGTCGAGTTGAACGATCTGGTTCTCGACATCGCCACGTTCCGCAACATCGGACTGATGCTGGGCGGCGGGATTGTCGTTTATGGTGAGCAGCGAGATCTGGTTGACGAGGCCCTTGCCTGCCTGAAATTCTTTCGCAACGAATCATGCGGCAAATGCGTCCCCTGCCGGATTGGTTCCCAGAAGATCGTGCAGATTGCGACGGACCTTCATGAGCGCCGTTACGATGAAGCATCTTTTGAGTCACAGACCGCGCTCGTCAATGAACTAACGCAAACCATGCAGACGACGTCCATCTGCGGCCTGGGAATGGTGGCCGCGAACCCGTTTTACGGGTTGCTGCGATTCTTTCCAGACGAAGTCAAACGTTACGTGCCGTAACGCGGCCCGAAGCCAATGCGAGGTTACAGCTCATGGGAAAAGAACGCACGAACCTGCCAGACGACCAACCCTTTGTGGCGATTGAGGAGGAAAGCCTCTTCGCGCGCGATATCGACGGGCAGCTCGTGCGTATCGTCGCCGCGACTTCGGACGACTTCAATGAAGATGTGCCGATAACGATCGATGGTCATGCGATCACGGTAAAGAAGGCAGTTCCCCTCAAAGATGCTCAAGGCAACATCGTCCGCGATGCCGAAGGCCGGGCAATCCCGCGCGCGACCACGATTTATGATGCCGCCAATGAAATCTTCATTCAGCGTCCAGGCGATCGGAATCCGATTCCGACGTTGTGCCACAAGGAGCATATGCAGCCTGCCGGCGTCTGCCGCGTCTGTGTCGTGGAAGTCTTTCGGAACGACCGCGGCCAGCGGCGACCTGGCGGCAAACTGGTTCCGGCTTGCCACCATCGCGTGGAGCCGGGAATGGAAGTCCAGACGATCGAATCGGCGAACGATCCGGCAGCGGGCGAGCGGGTTCGCAGCGCCGTTGGATTGCTTACGGAACTGCTGGTCGCGGATCACCTGCCCACGGGATTTGCCGCCGAGGAATTGTCCCATACCAGCGAACTGGCCGCCTTGGCGCGGCGGTTGGGAATCGAATCGTCGCGGTTTGCAAGCCATGACAAGGGGGCCACTCGGGATCGTTCGTCATTGCAGATTCAAGTCGACCACGCCGCCTGCATCCTCTGCGACCGGTGCGTCCGCGCGTGCAATCAGGTGAAGGAGAATCTGGTGATCGGCCGCAACGGCAAAGGCTATTCGGCAACGATCGCCTTTGGGCTCAATCAACCCATGCGCGATTCAGGATGTGTCTCGTGCGGGGAATGCGCCGTGTCGTGCCCTACCGACGCGCTCACGTTTACCTCCGAATTCATCGAACGCCAGAAGGAATTCTTGCATCAAGATTTGCAGCAGGAGCAGGCCAGCGCGGCTGTGAAGACGGGCCGAAAGCGGAAGGCGGCAAGCGCGGACGAAACAGACGAGATCTTGACCGCCGAACAGTTGGTCAAGCTGCCGCTGTTTTCAGGCATCCCTTTCAAGTTCTTCCAGTTTAACGGCGGCGCCGTCGTCCGGCGCAAGCTGAAGGCGGGCGACGTTCTCTGCCGCGAAGGGGAATACGGCAAGACGGCGTTCATCCTGGAACAGGGACGGTTCGAGGTCTTCCTGCAGGCATCGAAGAACCATGTGCAAAGTGAAGCGGCTCCCGGGATCCTGGGGCGACTGGGTTTCCTGACCAGCCGGCTCGTCAGCCGCGGAGACAAAGGAGAGACACGGTTCCGGCGGGACGGCGGCGCATCGGCGGCGCCAGATCAACGTGTCGTGATGACTCCCGACGACCTGATTCTGGGCGAAATGACATGCATGAACCGCTATCCGCGGTCGGCAACGGTGATGGCGATCGAAGACGGCCAGGTGCTCGAAATACGCCGCAATGTGCTTTACATGCTGCAGCGCAACCCGGTATCGCGCGAGATCCTGGATCGCGTCTATCGGGAACGCGTCCTGGTGAGCCAGCTGCGCAACCTGTCCATCCTCAGCGACCTCCCGGAGGAGGAGCAAAACGCCTGCTGCGAGTACTTGAAGGACAAGCTGGAACTGGTGCGAGTGGATCCCGGGCAGACCGTTTTTCGACAAGACGAACTGGCTGACGCGCTCTACCTGGTGCGACTGGGATTCGTCAAGGTGACGCAGCGTTACGGGCTGGATGAGCGCGTGATTAACTACCTGGGGCCCGGATCTTACTTCGGTGAAATCGGCTTGCTGTCGAGTATCCCGGGGCTGTTCGACGAAGAAGACTTTCGTGGTCGGCGGACGGCGTCGTGTTCGGCCCTGGACGACGTCGAACTGATTCGCATTCGCGGCAAGGATTTCGCGGAACTCATCGGCAACTTCCCGTCGCTGCGCGAAGCGCTGCTCAAACATGCCGAGCAGCTGGTGGAACGTGACAAGCACATTCAACAAAAGGCAACCACCGAATCGAGCGACTTCCTGGCCCAGGGGCTGTTCAACGCCAATAGCCTGCTGGTACTCGACCTGGAAAGCTGCACGCGCTGTGACGAGTGCACGCGTGCCTGTTCGGACACCCATGACGGCGTCACGCGACTGATTCGTGAAGGCCTGCGTTTCGACAAATTCCTGGTTGCCAGTTCGTGCCGCTCGTGCCTGGACCCGTACTGCATGGTCGGCTGTCCCGTCGATGCCATTCATCGGGAAGGATCGTTGGAAGTCCTGATCGAGGACCATTGCATCGGCTGCGGTCTGTGCGCCACCAACTGTCCTTACGGCAATATCAACATGCACGGATTCGAAGAATCACGGACCGATCCGGAAACGAAACGCCGGCACGCGGTCATTCAGCAGAAGGCCACTACTTGCGACCTCTGCCGCAACGTGCGCGGCAAAGAGCCCAGTTGCGTCTACGCCTGTCCCCATCATGCCGCGTTTCGCATGAGCGGGGAAGAGCTGTTCCAGATCGTGGGAGGCGTATGAAATCTCCGCTGGTTCGAATTCGCCTGGGCGCCATGGTGCTCGCCGCAACCTTCCTGCTGGCAGTGATTGCCTATCGGTTCTGCGGAGACGGCTATGATTGGGTGGACGCCGTATACATGGTTGTAATTACAATCTCGACCGTCGGTTTCGGGGAACGAAGCGAACTCTCGGCCAATACGCAGATCGTGACGGTACTGGTCATCATTTTGGGAGTCTCCGCCGCGGCTTACACCTGCGGCGGTTTTCTGCAACTACTCTTGGAAGGCGAGATCGAACGCGCTTTGGGGTTGAGAAGAATGACACGGGAAATTGCCAAACTGAAAGACCACACGATCCTTTGCGGTTACGGCCGCATGGGCCAGGTACTGGCTGAACAATTGTCGGCCAAAGGCCGCCCCTTTGTCGTCGTGGATCACGACGCGGAACGGATCCAGAACGCGGCCGAACAGAATTTCCTCTGCTTGACGGCGGACGCGACCGAAGAGGAAACGCTGATAAAGGCCGGTGTCCGACACGCAGCCACGCTGGTCTCGGGACTTCCCACCGATGCAGCCAACGTGTTTATCACACTCACCGCTCGCAACTTGAACGACACCCTTCAGATCATCGCCCGGGCGGAACACCAGACAACCGACACGAAATTGCGTCAGGCGGGCGCCAACCGGATCGTCATGCCTGCCGTGATCGGCGCACAGCGGATGGTGCAGATGATTACCAAACCCTCCACCGCCGATCTCATGAGGTTTGTTACCGAGGCCTCGTTCCAGGATCTGGAACTGGACGAATTGCAGGTGCACAGCAATGCGCCCTTGATCGGCACCACCATCCTCGATTCCAACGCCCACGCCCGCTATGGTTTATTGCTGTTGGCGATCAAAAAGAGCGACGCAACAATGGAATTCAACCCACGTTCCGACTATCGCTTTGAACTCGGCGATACCCTCATCGTGCTGGGGCACCCGGACGATATCCAGCGGTTCAGCAACGATGTGAACCTGTAGGACGCGATGAAGGAACGGGGCATGCCGCGGCAAGCGTCGCGGTGGGAGTGCTTCGAGGCGATTGGACTGTGGCGAGTTCAGCTGTCGCGGAGGATCAGGCGCGGCGGTAAGGCGAATTGGGCTACGTCTCGATACCGTACTTCTCCAGCAAGCGATACAGCTTGCGGCGATCGATCCCGAGAATCTGAGCTGTGCGCGACTTATTGCCGTGTTCCCGCCGAAACACTTCCACGATCTTGGGCCGCTCGATGGAGGAGAGATCGTCAATATCAGCCAGACGCCGATCGGTGGTGCTGAATTCCGTCACCTCGTGCGGCAGATCGCTGATGCGGACGCGGCCGTCGTCGGCCAGGATCTTCGACCGTTCCAGCGCGTTGCTGAGTTGCCGGATATTGCCGGGCCAGTCATAGCGTTCAATGGCCGCCAGCGCGTCGTCGTCAATCTCCCACTCAGGTCCCAGGAAATGCTGCACCAGCAGGGGAATGTCGCCCACCCGCTTGCGCAATGGCGGCAGCTCCAAGGACATGACGTTGATCCGATAGTACAAGTCTTCGCGAAAGTTGCCGTCTTGCACTTCGTCCAGCATGTTCCGGTTCGTTGCCGCCAGGATGCGGACATTGACGCGTCGCTCCTTCACCGAACCGACACGCCGCAGCGAACCGTCCTCCAGCACGCGCAACAGCTTTGCTTGCAGGGAACCAGGCAATTCGCCTACTTCATCGATGAACAGCGTGCCGCCGTCCGCCACTTCAAACAGTCCCTGCTTCTCCGCAACCGCCCCCGTGAAGGCTCCCTTCTCGTGACCGAACAGCTCGCTCTCCAAAAGCGTTTCGGGAAGCGCGGCACAGTTGATCACGACCAGCGGCTTGCTTGATCGGCGGCTGGCCCGATGCAGGGCGCGGGCCACCAACTCCTTGCCCGTGCCGCTCTCCCCCTGAATCAAGATCGCCTTGTCACTGGGACCGGCTCGTTCGATGAGCCGGAAGACCTCCTGCATCGCCACCGACTCGCCGATCATCTCCGACGGAGGTTGAGATCGCTCGAGAATCGCCTTCAGCTGCGAGTTTTCCTTCACCAACCGGCGACGCTCGTGAGCGCGCTGCACCAGAGACTCCAGGTCCTTCAAGGGGAACGGCTTGGTGACGAAATCGAAGGCACCCAGCTTCATGGCCTGCACGGCCGTTTCAATCGTTCCTTGCCCGGTTAGCAAAATCGCCTCGCAATCGGGATGCGATTTCTTGAATCGTTCCAGGAGAGAAATGCCGTTCATCCCAGGCATGACCATGTCGAACACCGCGACATCAAAGGCCCGCTGCTGAGCCAGCCCCAGCGCTTCGTCGGCTGTCGCCGCCGACATGACGTTGCAACCCCGCCTCGCGAACCAGGCCTTCATCGTCTCCCGAAACTCGTCGTTATCATCCACGACCAGCAAATCAATGCTTTCGGATTGGGGCATCGTCACACCTGGTTTTTTTTCGCTTTGGCCAAACACGG
>CALBSZ010000573.1 GCA_937967665.1 uncultured Planctomycetaceae bacterium | reverse complement strand
CGCGGCTCAGTCGCGAAGTGCCGCGTTACCCGACGCGGCCGTGAACGGGGGTGAGCTGCGTGCGAAGGGCGGAAAGGAACCTGCGAAGGGCGGCATAGAAATCGTCGAGCGGATTTCGGAAAAGGCCAGGGGCGTGAGTTGAAAGTCGGAGCCGGCGGCGCGAGCCAAATCGCGGAAGTACCAACTTTCAGGAGAAGTCAGGACCGCAATGCGCATCAGGTTTCAAAAGACCGCTTGAGGATATCGGGGCGCCACTGCCCGTACTGGAAAGACGAGCCGGTTTGAAGATTGACGAACGACACCACGGCCGGACTGAAGAGCAGCGGGTCGATTTTATAGAATGCCTTGTCGTAGCGATGAAAGATATCCATGAAAGGCTCGCCAAAGTCACTCGACGACGAGCTCGGCACGCGCGGCCCGACGGCATCGATCACTGCGTCGTCACAGCGCACCCACAGCGTCACGTGGCCGCCGTACAGCACGGCGTCATTGGTACGGCCGATGGCGACGATGTCATTGGCGGCCACCGGCGGTAGCGGAGCCGTACCGAAACCGGCGACGACCTGGGCCAAATCGAAACCGATCTCGTGCAACTTGTGCAACGCCGTTTCCACACTCCGCGATACCACCTGCACGCCTCCCGCCAGGCTGGCCGTGCGCGCCACCAGCAGGGTTAATTGATCACATTCCACCTGGCATCGTTCGGCAACGTAGCGGCAGACATCCGCGGTGGGCAGCTGGCTGGTTTCCAGCACGCCGACCGCAACCGTCGTCTGTTCCGGACAATCCAGTTCCTGGAACACCCCCTCCCCGCCATAGCCGTCCCGCATCCGGCCGCACCCCATTCCAAAGTAATCGTCCAGCCCGACCTGCCAGCCAGCGTATTGCGATGCCATGCAGGCCGTCACGGGATGGTCCGCGCGCACCTGCACGCCAGGCCCCCGATACAGGTTGGCATCCCCCTGAGTCAGCTTCACGTCGCCGAGCCCAGCCAGGCAAACGTCCGCCAACAGCTTGCCCGCCGCCAGTCCACCAGCGGCTTGAACGCCGCAATCAACAATCCGCGCTCCACTGGAACACGCTGTGACCTGCAAACGATAAAGATCCGCCTCCGCGCACGCGGCATCGACAATCTGCTGCGCGTTCAAATTAAGCGTAAAAGGTGACATGGCGTTCCGATTCTCGTTGATCGACGTCAAGATCGCAATGGGCAGTCCCCGTCGCGCGGTTGGTGGGCGCGTGACCGCCGGGAATGCCGCCCCGCCGGCCGCTCGGTAGAACTTCGGCCCATGCCTGGAAGGGAGCCCAAAACGGGTACCCAAACACCGGTACACGCTTACAATGGGGGATCGGATTTAGAAGGAGAAGCTGGTGACCAGCCTGACTATCGAGAACTACGTCAAAGCGATCTACAAACTCACCAACCCCGCCAAGCCACCCGCCTCGACGGGCATGCTTGCCGCGGAGTTGGAGGTCTCTCCGGGCACGGTGACCAGCATGTGCAAGACGCTGCAGGAAAGTGGTCTTGCCGTATACGCTCCTTACGAAGGGATTCAACTCACCACGGCCGGCGAATCCCTCGCGCTGCGGATCATTCGCCGGCATCGCCTGATTGAACTCTTTCTGGTCGATACGCTCGACCTGACGTGGGACGAAGTTCATGACGAAGCGGAGAACATGGAACATGCGGTTAGCGAAATGCTGGTCGATCGCATCGACCAGTACTTGGGCTTTCCGAAAGTCGATCCGCACGGCGATCCCATTCCCACCGCCGACGGCGACGTCGACGAGACCGAATTGAAGAACCTGGCGGAGTGGAATCTGGGTGGCCGCTTTCGCCTGGTTCGCGTTTTGGATCAGTCCCCCGAATTCCTGCGGTTCCTGAGCGACTCGGGCCTGCCCCTGGGCACGGAAGGACGAGTTTCCCGCATCCAGGAATCGTCCGGGGCGATTGCGATCGACGTCAACAACCAGGAAACCAAACTGGCCCGGTCCGCGGCCGAAAAGCTGCTGGTAGCGGGTCCGGAAACGAAATAGCCCGCGGCGGTGTCCCACTACTGGACGAATTCCGCCAAATGCGTAACACTTGAAGCGTTGAACTGAATTCGCCTGCGAGCGAGTGGCCCTCACAAAGGGAAGCCGTGAACCGGGTCAGGCCTTAACCGGAGCAGCCCTAAGCGGGGTACTCTTGTGTGGGGGCCTCTCCTTCGCAGGCGAATTGCTTGCGCGATTGCGTTTGCCGTTGAACGTCGCCGCGGTCTTCACAAGTTGGCTTTCACCGCTGCCGGACCCGGGCGACTTTATCGGCGAGCAAGAATGGGTCGACAGGCCGGCAGCGAACTGGACCGAGGTCGTCATGGTCGATGAATCTGCTTCTCAACACCCGGTGGAGTACGTCGTTGTCGCGCGCCGCTACCGTCCCCGGACGTTTGCCGAACTGATCGGACAGGATCACGTCGCGCAGGCGTTGACCAATGCCATTCAAACCAGCCGGGTCGGACACGCCTATCTCTTCACCGGCGCGCGGGGAGTCGGCAAGACCTCGGCCGCCCGCATCCTGGCCAAGGCCCTGAATTGCCCCGAAGGCCCGGCCATCCACTTCGATAACTCCAGCGATATCTGCCAGAGTATCGACGCTGGCGAGGATGTTGACGTGCTGGAAATCGACGGCGCCAGCAATCGCGGGATCGACGAAATCCGGCAACTCCGCTCGAACGTCAACGTCCGCCCCAGCCGCTCGCGATATAAGATCTACATCATCGACGAAGTGCACATGCTCACAAACCAGGCCTTCAACGCGCTCCTGAAGACGCTGGAAGAGCCGCCGGATCATGTGAAATTCATTTTCTGCACGACCGATCCAGAAAAGATCCCGATTACCGTCCTGTCACGCTGCCAACGCTACGATTTCGCGCCGATCGAGACGGACGAAATCGTGAAACGCCTGCAGTTCGTGGTCGACTCGGAGGGCCTCCGGGCCGAACCGGATGCGCTGGCTTTACTGGCCCGCCGCGCCAACGGTTCGATGCGCGACAGCCAGTCGCTGCTGGAACAACTCCTGGCCTTTTGTGATGGCACGATCACCGAGGACAGCGTCCACAGCATGCTGGGTACGGCCCAAGGCGGCAGGCTCGTGAAACTGGCAAAGCTGCTCGGCGCACGCGATGCGGCCGGAGCGCTCGCGGAATTGAACGCGGCCGTTCTGGAAGGTGTCGACACCGGGCAGCTCGGCGAACAGCTGCTCGGCTACTTTCGCGATGTCATGGGGAGCATTGTGGGACTCCCCGCCGACATGATGCTCCATAGTCCGGCGAGCGCCTTTGCGGAAATCCACGAGATGGGGCGCCAATGGGGCTTGGAAAACGCGCTGGCCGCCGCGCAGATCCTGGACCAGGCGCTCGCCCGCATGCGCCAAAGCGTGCACGGACGCATCCTGCTGGAAATGGCCATCGTGCGAATCTGCCAGCTGGGAGACTTGCGGCAGCTGGCCAACGTCATCGAGCAACTGCAGTCCGGTGCGCCGGCACCGAGCCCGCGCGTCGCGGCTCCGTCTCCAACTCCGGGAAGTTCCCCGGCAAACTCGCCCACTGCCGACAAAA
>CALBSZ010000572.1 GCA_937967665.1 uncultured Planctomycetaceae bacterium | reverse complement strand
CTTGCCGGCGCTGGCGACGAACGGAGACCCCGAAACGAGACCTGCAAGCGGTGGTGCGGGAGTGGGGACGATATTCAGGTGCAGGGCAGTCCGGAAATCGGTGGGGTTATCGCGGATGATGGCGAGGTCCGTGCCGTCTCTGAGGCCGTCGCGGTTGTGATCGTAAGCAAGACTAACTTGGTTGTCACGCGCGGCGGCGAAATCGAAACCGTCCACATTCGCGACGTCAAGATCATTGCAGGCATCTCCGACGGCGTTACCGAAGTAAAAGACATCGTCCACAAACAGTCCTGTATTGAAGGTTGCCCGCACCGTTACCTTGAGCCATTGATTGCGGAGCTGGGCATCGGGCCAGTTCAGCGTGACGCGTTCGAAATCATTGATCCCATCGCCATTGAGATCCACATCGCGGACGTTAATACTGGTTGGATCCGTCCGTAACCACGAACCAGGGTCGCCGGAATTGCCGGCGGAGATTTCAACATCAAATACGCCAAGCGTGCCGCCGCGATTCGTCAAATCGAACAGGATCCCGTTCAGGCCATGCTGGAAGGTGGTGTAGTTGGCGCACGACGGGGATTGCCCGGCAAACAATGGCTGCTTGTCGTTGGCAATGGCGTTGTCGTCGTCCGCGTTAGCCTGTGGATCGAAACGGTCCATGTCTGAGTTGTTGTAGAACACGTGGCGGTTCAAGATTCCTGGTTCGTATTCCACGGCGCCGATATCGGTACGGCCGATCAAATCCCCGTTGCCATCGATCATTCTGGGAAGCATCCGTTGATCGGTGTTGTAGGTGCTGGATGGGTCGGCGGTATCAACCAGCGGGCTACTGGCAAAGGGCTTATGCGTTCTGGTCGGGCCGCCGTTTTCCGACAGGGGTCCGAGTTCCGGACTGACCCCAATCTGATCTCCGGCAGCCTCGCCGGAAAGACCGAAGATGACGACGTTGCTGCCGAATGTAGCGGCTTGGCGCGACAGTTCGATGCGTTCCAGCGTCTTACCCGCATCCGCGGCAAGTCGCATCGAAAAGATGGCCGGGTCGCCGCCCACCGGTTCAAAACCGGAAGTGCTGTCTCCGTAATTGCGGACACGTCCGTCAATCAAGTAGTCGACGTCACCAGATAGCGAACCGTCGTCGTCGTACCAATCGTCGACCGTGCCGCTGAAGTCCTGGCGTGAGCCGTCACTATAGACCAGGCCAACGTCCAGTACGACTTCGCTGATACCCGAGGTGGCAAACACATAAACCGAGGAATACTGCCCGCGTTCGCCGGGTGCAAGGTTCAGCGTGGCCGTGTCGGTCGGCTGGTCCAGCGCGATCACGTTGTTGCCGTCGTTATCATTACGATAGGAAAGCTGGACATCGAAATGGACATCGCCGGTACTCGCCGGGATCAAGCCGTTGTCGGGAAGGCCGTAGCCAGCGGCGCCACGCTCGGCGGCGACCGATTCGGTCATGAACGAATAGTTGTCAGGCGCATTATTGTCGATGTCATTGGGTGATGTGACACCATTGTTGATGACGGCATCGGCGTCCAGCAGAGCGGAGATATCGAAGTGCCGCACTGTCCCGGCGGGAAGCGGCGGATCGATGGCCCCGATGACGTTGAACCCGTTCGTCGTTGCAGCACCGCGCACGTCCAGACTGGACGTGGACGAGTTCTCCGCGATCACGGAATTGGCCAGGCTGAGCGCCCCACCGTCGTTAAGAATGCCGCCTGCCGCGGTGGCTGCAAGGCCTAAATCCCGATTCTGCGTGATCGTGGTGTGAGTCACGCTGACGGTGGCCGCACTGGCGAGTTGAATTCCGCCGCCGCCGTAGCCCGTGTTGGTGGAAATGGTGGAATTCTGGATACTGGCGATTCCGCTTTGAATCTGCAGACCGCCGCCTGCGCTTGCTGAGTTGTTGTCGATGGTGCTCGCAGCGACCGTCAGCGTGCCGCTGCTATGTTGCAGTCCGCCGCCCTGCCCCGCGGCGTTGTTGTTTGTGAGCGCACTGTTGATCAGCGTTAGGTTTTCGCGATTCAAAATGGCGCCACCGTCACCCGACGAGTTTCCCCCGGTCAGCGTCATATTGTACAGCACCACGTCCAACTCGCCGCTGCCTCCGATATTCATGACACGAGAGCGGTTGTCGGCATCGATGGTCAGCCGATCGGCTCCCCGTCCCACGATGGTCACCGAGTCCGTAATTGGCAATTCCCCTTGGTTCAAGGTGATCACTTGGGGCGTGGAAAAGAGGCTCGAAAAGCGAATTGTATCGGCATCCTCGTGCTGACTGGTACCGGTTAATGTCAGTGCTTCACGCAAGGAAAGGTCACTGGCAACATACGGCCCGTCGTCTTCATCCGCAGTCGTAGTGACGGTCAAGTTCAGTGCCTGGCGTTCCACTGCACCGATATCTCCCGCGGAACCGTATCGTTGCACGTACGGGAAACCACGTTGATCCGCAGAGGAAGCAGAACTGGATATCTTATCGACGGCGTAGCTGTCGAAGGCGGGAGCGTGCGTGTAGGTCGGCCCTCCGTTATCCTGCAGCGCGCCGAGTTGGGGATCGGTTTGTGCACTGTCTGGAAGGGTATGACCCGATTCGATAATGGAAAGTGCGCGCCCGGCAAGGATACCGATGTTGCCGTCGTGATAGAGATCATTGCCGCCCACGGAATCGGCAAGAATGCTGCCACTATAGAATAGTCGGCGGTACCCCAGCACTTCTTGGAGGTTGTAGAGGGCTCCCGCATCCGCGCTGCCGTGACCGCCGCCTGAATGGTTGAACCCCAATCCGCCCATTACCGAGTTGCTGGCCAGCGTGCTGTTGTAAATCGTAATTTCGCCGTTGTAGTTGAAGACAGCGCCTCCCAGGCCATCGCCGCCGTAGGCATCGCGGTCATTGGAAACGCCGGAATCGACTTGACGCCCGCTGTTGCCCCCAACGGCGCTGTTGGTGCTTAGTGTACTGCGCAGGAGGTATAGGGTGCCGCGGTCGTTGAAGATCGCACCGCCCAGGCCACCACCACCTCCGCCCGCTTGTTTGCGTCCATTACCGCCGCCTAAGCCACCCATTCCGGCCGGTTCGTCGTTCGAATTCCGATTATTTCCACCGCCGCCGCCGCCCATTCCGCCATTGCCTCCAAATCCGCCATCTCCGCCTGTAGCGCCGGGACCAGCAAAGTCTCT
>CALBSZ010000571.1 GCA_937967665.1 uncultured Planctomycetaceae bacterium | reverse complement strand
AGATCCTGGCCATGTCCTCCTAAATCTTTCGCAGTTCGCTCAACTTCACCGCCACCAGGGCCACTTTTTCGTTGAGAGACAACCGCTCATCTTGCTGGCCCGTGGCAGCCAGCTGCCGCCGTTCCAACGCGGCAATATCGTATTTTTCCGCGATGGCTTCCACGCTCTCCGGTACTTCCGTCAAACTCATCAATTCCTTGATCGCTGGATTGATCCGTTTTTTCCAAGCCGCCGACGCCTCAATTGCCGCTTGCTCGTTGTTCAGGAGCATGTAGCCACGAAGGCTGGCCAGCGAATGGTTCACGCCGTTCAACACACGCAAGCTCGACTCTGAGATGGGCGTGTACTTTTGGAGTAATTTATTGGTAACGTCGCGGGTACGCGACACCTGCCAGATTGTCAGCAGTACTGAACAAACCAGCACGATGGTGAGCACGCCGAACCCCCACGCTACACGCCTGACCGTGGTGAGATTTTTGAACATTGCGGGCCTATTCCTTTCTCCACTCGACCAGTCGAGAGTCCTGAAACATGATCTCCACATTCAATATCATGCGATTGCCATCATGGATGCCAAGCAGCCATTCCGGCGGAAGATCGCCAGGCAAGTGCGGAGCCGGCTTGATCGAGCTTTCCGGTACCGCATGAATTTCCTCAATCTCCAACGCGGCCAGGCCCATTCGCCGGCCCGCCGCCTGCAGCACCAGACAGACATGGATGTCCGCAAGTCCGCTCTCCGCAAGTCCCAGCAGTTCGCCGACGTCGAGCACGCTAAGGACATCGCCGCGCCAATTCATGACACCCACGACAAACGCCGGCGTGCCGGCGACCGGTGTGAAGTGCCGCAGTCGCTGCACTTCGATGACGTGATGGACCGGGATGCCGTAGCGATGGCTGCCCTTGCTGAACGCCACAAAGACCGCAGGAGCTTCGGCGCCAACCGACGTCGCCAAACGGCCGCGGAGTTGCCGGGCACGCGCTGCCAGTTTCTCTGTTCGGACGGCTGGTTCCTGGTTCTGATCTCCCATGTTGGCAAGCCGCTCGAGACTCTCGTGCAAGCGGGACCAGAGATCCGCTCCGTCGGCCGGCGTCGGCAGCGCGTCTTCACGTCTCGGATTACCGGTCCGGCTGTTCGTCATTCAAAAAAGTCCTCGCGAAAAGTCCGCTCACGAATTCATTACCAGCTGCGCCATTTCCTGGAGACGTCCGTAACAGACGCCCTCGCTGTATTCGACCAGGTCGTGTGGGTTCTTGCCGTCGATCAACTTTAACACCGTCCGGATACCGCGTGCCGCGGCGCGCGTGTCGCCTTGCTGTTGCATGAGCAGCGCCAAATGAAAGTGTGCCATGGGACAATGGCGGTCGATATATAACGCTCGGCGATAGGCACTCTCGGCTCCCTTTACGTCCCCCGCTTCTTCGGCAAAACTTGCTTGCAGCAACTGGGCTTCGATCATCAAGGGTTCGTCAGCCAGGCACCGCGCTAGCTGTCGTCTGGCTGCCGCAATTTCGGCACGAGCCAGCAGACACTGCACCAGTTGGAATCGCGCTGCGGCACGGTGCCGGACTTCCCCCAGCCGGTCGATCTCGCTTTCGGCCGCCGCGAACTTCCCCTCGGCAATCAGTTTGGCAAGCTGCGACTCGACTGCGTCCTTTCGTGACCCTTTGGCGTCTTGATGAGATGGTGACGCGGGCCTGCCAGCCGTACACTTCTTCGGCAACGGCACCCATTCAGGTACGGTCGTAGACGTTGATCGAAACGGAGCGGCGGCGTCTTTCTGCCACGCGCTGGGAGCCGGGTCGGCGAGTACGGGACCACGACTGGTCGGCGAGGGTGTCGTGGCTTCCGCTTGCAGGGGCTTGCGATGAAACGTGGCCCGGTCGAAGCGGCATACCTCGAATCCTTCCGTGGGAGCCAGGCTGACTTCCGTCTCGCCCAACAACAGCCAGCCACCCGGACGAAGGCACTCGCGAAACCGTTCGATGATACGCCGCGTGATTTCAGGACGGAGATAAATCGCCACATTGCGAAACAATATGAGGTCCAGCCCAAGTGTGCCGGTGAGCGGCGAAGGAAACACGTCCTTGATTAAGTTCAAGTAGTTGAATCGGACCAGTCCGCGAATCCGCGGCACGAGTCGGAATGACTCCTTATCCCGAGTAAAATAGTCAGGTTGCTCGTGGATCGTGGTGTGCCGAAATGACCAAGGTCGGTAACACGCCTCGCGCGCTCGTTCCAGAAACGCCGGATTCAAATCCGTGCCCAAGATGGAAAGCCGCCACGCAGCACCTGCATCAAGGCCTCGTTCACGCGCCGGTCGCAGGGCCTGATCCAGGAGTATGGCGATCGAGTAGGGCTCTTCGCCCGTGGCACAACCCGCAGACCAAATACGGAGTTCCCGGTTCTCGTCGTGGTCGCGCAAGATCGCCGGCACGACGTGCTCGCGGAGCGCGCGAAAATGGTCCTCATTGCGAAAGAAGAAGGATTCCCCAATGGTCAATTCGGCCGTTAATTTCTCCAGAAATATGCCGCGCTGTGGGGCGCCGTTGAGTACCTGATCGAGACTTGCAGAAGTCTTGCCTCTTGCAAGAACCCGTTCCGCGGCATCGTGCAACCGCTGCGCGCGGGTTCCGGAAAAGTCCATGCCCGTTTCCGATTCAGCCCACACGCGCAAGGCTTCGGCCTGCGCTGTCAAGTCGAGTCGGTTCCGCTGCTGCCGCTGCATATCATACTTTCAGACGACTATCATGGACCAGGAGCCGGACTTTGAGGGACACGTTCTAACTCGCCGGACTCCGCCGATGCAAGCAACTTCGCGGGATCCAGAATCCGGATGACGACACTATCCCGTTGCACGACGCCCGCGAAAAAACTGCTGCGGATGCCGGCCACGTCCAGGGTGAGCAACTCCGCGTCACCTAAGTCCACCAGATCTAAAGCCTCGTCGAATTCGAGAGCGATCAAACGGCCGTCGACGCGCAAACAGACGAGATGCCGTTCGTATGGCCGCGAATCACGCTTCATCCCGAAGCGCTCTGCCGCGTCGATCACCGGAATCAGGTGTCCGCGTACAAATACAACACCTCGCACAAACGCGGGGCAGTTGGGCAACCATTCAATCGGCAACGCCGGCAAGACCTCTTCCACTGCCGAAATCGGAATTGCATGCAAGCTTTCACCAAGACGAACCGTCAGCACCAATCCCAACGACAGAGATGAACGAGCGCTCGGTTCCGTCATGCCGACTCTCCAGATGCACCGATCCTACCTGTATTAGATCTTAGCCCTCCGGCACGGTGACTTCCAGAGTGCGTCTAGCTTAAATGCCGCGGCTTTGTCGTCATGTAATGCAAGGGCTGGCGGCTCTGGAAACGCTACTCGTAAGTGCAACTTGCACCAGGTAGAAAACATGATTATCCCCACCGCGGAATATGACGGACTGTTTGCCCAGGATGGAATTCCCTTTCGGGAGAAGATGACCCAGTATATCCGACGCGAGTTTCGTGATGTGCTCGGCCCTCGTGTCCAACTGCTCAACAGCCCCGACGGACTGGAGCAATTGGCAGCTATCTACGCCAAGACGCGTAGCGCTAAGTCCGCCAGCAAGGCCGCGTAATCCGACACAACGCCGTTGAGAGCATCACCGGAAAGAGAATCAGACGTCGCCAACCGAATGGCAATCTGCATCGATTAGGCTGAGATTGCCGTCTATCTGCAAGACGCACGTGACGGGAAGCAGGCAAGCAGGTTGCGATGTCCGTATTGGCAAATCACATCGCCGGGCTGGCAAGTCCGTACCTCTACGCTTGAAAGACCATGCCTCCCTACTGTCGTCCTCCCGGACACCGTGTCACAAGACCGTGGCGGTGTCGCCTCCCGAAATGCGGTAGAGGCGGTCTTCAGGATGATACAAATGCTGGTCGGAACCGGTGTGACCGTTGAGCCCGTCCAGCGCGCCGTCGGCGGTGATGGTCGTGCTGTCTAGCGAGTTCCCCATCGTCAACCCGCCGCCCGTCCGGATGTTGCCGAACCGCGTCGTGATTGACGAGTTGCTGCTCCATTCGTTCCGGATGTGACCTAATGCCGCATTGTCGAGCGTCGTCTCGCCGCCGACGAGAATATCGTCGCCATTGTTGCCTTGCACGTCGTCCGCGTCGCCGCCTCCAAACAAGATGTCGTGACCTTGCCGGCCGAACAACCGATCGTCGCCCAGATTACCGAGGATCACGTCGTTGCCGCTGCCGCCGCTGAGCGTGTCGCTGCCGTCCTCGCCGCGAATGATGTCGTCGCCGTCCCCGCCGGCAATGCCGTCGTTCCCACCGCCGCCGCTCAGGACATCGTCGCCGCCACGGCCGACGATCGTATCCACACCCGCTCCTGACGAGATGACGTCGTCGCCAGCGCCTCCGTCCAATTGATTCCGGCCGTCGCCGACGGTGATTGTATCGTTGCCGTTACCCGCAATAACAACGTTGTCCCCGTTGGCGGCGACGATGACATCGTCGCAACCGCTTCCACCGACGTAGTTGTCTCCCCCGCCGACGTCGATGTCTCCGCAAATTGTGTCGGAAGCGATCACAACGCGGTCGGGACCGTCTCCCGTAATCACTCGCACGATACCGGTTGTAGAGACGAAGGGGCCGTAGGTCACATCATTGCGATTCACGAAGTGCGACCCGGCATTGCCTTTGTAGATCACGATATCATTGCTGCCATCCAGCGAATCGGGGACCAGCAAGTTGCCGTTGGCGTCGATGCGAGGGTCATTGGTGATGTTCACGTTGTGCGTCACCGAGGTCGTTTCGGTATCGTCAGTGATGCTCAGTGTGATCACGAACACACCCAGACCGTTGTACTCGTGGACCAAGTTGACCGGCGTGTTGCAATTTCCCAATGTAGCCACGGGACTGGCATCTCCCCAATCGACCGTGCAAGACAGCGCTGCCGCGTCGACCGCGGCCACATCATCGCCGGCAAATGTAAACGAAAGGGTCTCGGACGGTGATCCGGCACTCGGACCTGCAATCGAGCCCGTCGGCGGAACATTGTTGATCGTGACCGTGGTCGCCGAGGAAATGGTCTGAGCGGATTGCGGATCGGTAACGCGAACTACGACATCAAATACGCTCATTCCGTTGTCGCGCGGGGGAGAGAGCGTCGCCAGCTGCGCCCAGGTAAGAGTGGTCGATGTCGCGGTAACCGGACCGGAATCGTATACACCGTCGTTGCCGAGATCCCATTCGTAAGTCAACAAAGCCGTTTCGCCGGCGTCGGCGTCGCTCGACCCTGCCGCGCTCAAAACCAGGTCCTCCCCTTCGTCGATTTCGTAAGGACCATTGACATTGGCTACAGGGGCATCGTTGACGCCCGTGAGGTTAACGGTTGCCGTCGCCGTTCCGGTTCTTCCCAAAACGTCCGAGAGAGTGTAAGTAAACGTGTCGGTTGCAGTAGCGCCGTCGACGAGAGCTTGTACCGCCGTGGCCGCCGTCGGGTCGTAATGCGCCGAGTTGTCCGGATTAAGTGTTACCGTGGCCCCAAGCGAGCTCGTCGCCGCATCCAAACTCAACCCTGGCGCGGCCGTCAGGACGATGGAGAAATCCCAGGATACGGAGTCGCAGCCGTCAGCGCCCTTGGGGCCCGCGGCCACGTAGACGGTATCGCCAGCTGACAGGTCGCCCAGGGGCGTATCGAGACTGCCCGTGGCGCCGTTCGCAATGTCCACCGAATGCATCAAGACGTCGCCGACATAAACCACACCGTCGATGCCGTTGCCGCAAACATTGTTCGAGTTCGTGAGAATACTGTCCGCAATGGCATAGCTACCATCGAAGGGGACGTCGTATCCGGCGATAATATAGCGATCCGTACCACCCGACTGCCCTTGCGTCGATCCGCGGCCGACATGCCCGCCGCCGGCGGTCAGGCTTCCGTACCCGGAGGGCTCGGCGTCCGGCAGCCCGTTATTGATGCCGTCCAAATCATAATACGAACCGTTGAACGCATAGTTCGAATAGTTCGCGGAGTTTCCGATCGCGCCCGTCGCATTCCACAAGTAGCTCCAACCTGCCGCGGGTGGACCTTGGAAATCATCAACGTAGTCGGCGATGACCAGGCCCGTCGGAACAGGCACGTATTCCAGCGTGAAATCGAGCGCAAATCCATCGGAGCCATCGTCGTTTTTGGGTCCCACGGCAACGTAAATCGTATCCCCGGCAACCAATTCGCCCAACCACATGTCAAAGTCAGCCGTTGCCCCATTTCCGATACTGGTCCCGCCCACGACCGTATCGTTGCGAAGTACCTGCACGTCGACGCCGTCGCCACCGCCAGCGTTGGTATTGGTAATCACGGAGTTCGTCAAATCGTACAGGCCGCCAACGGGTACGGTATAGGCGGCGATCGCATAGCGGGAGATGCCGCCCGAGTTGCCTTGCGCGAACCCGGTGCCCGTATGTCCACCGCTGCCATTCAACGATCCCCATGCAAACGGAGTACCGTCGTTGACACCCGCAATGCCATCTCGGTCATAGGCGCCCGAGCCGTCCCAGAGCAGGTTGCGATAGTTGTCTGTGGAACCCAATGGACCACCGCTGTTCCAGAGGTACTGCCAGCCGGTGGCCGGCGTCCCGCCCTGAAAATCGTCACCAAAGTCCGCGATGGTCTGGCGGGCAAGTGGATCGTTGGACAGGAGATCGATATCCATCGCGTTGTCTTCGTCCGTCGCGGCGGAATCATCAGCGGGATCGGTCGGATCGATCACGCCGGCAACCGTCACCGTCGCCACGGCCGATGCCGAACGTCCGGCGAGGTCCGTGACGGAGTACGAAAACGTGTCCGACGCGGCATCGCCGTGATTCAACTCTTGCAGTCCCACGGTTGCCGTCGGGTCGTAATACACCGTCCCGTCGGGATTCAACGTCAACGCCGCCCCGAGCGCACTCGTGGAACTCGGCAAACTGACCTGCGGATTCACGATGCGCCCGATGGTAAAGTCCCAGTCAAAACCATCGCACCCGTCTTGGCCTTCCGGTCCGAGTGCGGCGTAGATCGTATCGCCGACGTTCAGCGCGCCGAGCGGCATGTCGAAGCTGGCTGTCGAACCGTTCCCCGAATCGACGTTGGTCAACAGCGTGTCATTCACATACAAGCGCACCGCAATGCCATTGCCGCAGC
>CALBSZ010000570.1 GCA_937967665.1 uncultured Planctomycetaceae bacterium | reverse complement strand
CGAATGTCTGATACAACTCGCCACCTAATGAGTAAATGTTCTCAGAAAGTGCAGTGAACAAGGCCAATGGCGGCGAAAACGCGGAAGTCGTTCTGGAACCCAAATTCGACGGTGTCTCGGTCGAAGTTGCTTACGAGAACGGGCAGTTTCAATACGCCGCCACGCGGGGCGACGGCACGACCGGCGAAGACGTCTCGGCCAACATCCGTACGATTCGCAGCGTGCCGCTGAAACTTCGCGGCGAGACGCCGCGGCTGATCGCGGTGCGCGGCGAAGTGTTCATCGGTAAGGACGCCTTCGAGGAAATGAACAAAAAACGCACCGAAAACGGCGGAGAATCTTACGCCAACGCCCGCAACGCCGCCGCCGGCATCATGCGGCGACTGGAATCGAAAGAAGTCGCCAAGTGGCCCCTGGACGTCTTTTTCTACGACGTGCTGACGATTGAAGACGGCGAGCTATCTTCGCATACGGAGACACTCAAGCAGTTCGAAAAAAGGGGATTGAAAACCGAGTGCCACGCGCAGCGGACCTCGTCACTGTCGACAATCAAAACGTTTCATCAGCGACTGAATGAAGAGCGCGACGCTGCACAACGAAGGCGAAGTCCATCGCAAGGACATTCGCGTCGGCGACCGTGTGCGCTTGGCCCGCGCCGCCGACGTGATCCCCGAAGTGGTCGAACGGGTGAAGCAACCGGGACAAAAACGGGGCAAGGAGTTCTCCATGCCGAACGCGTGTCCCGCCTGCGGCGCGGAGACGGTCGAGGACGAGGCGTACTGCTTTTGTCCCGCCGGCCTGGCCTGCCGCCCGCAACTCGTCGGCCGCGTGCTGCATTTCGCCTCGCGCGAAGCGATGAATATCGACGAGTTGGGCAAGAAGACCGTGGAATAACTGGTGTCGCGGCAGATGGTGAAAGACCTGGCGGATCTTTACATGCTGTCAGCGGAAGAGTTGAAGAGTTGGAGCAACTGGACGGCTTTGCCAAAAAGTCAGCGAGCAAACTGCATTCGTCAATTCAAGAGTCGCGGCGCGTGCCGCTGGATCGGTTTTTGTATGCGTTGGGCATCCGCTACGTCGGCCGGCAAATGGCCCGCCAGCTTGCCCCACGATAGTCACTCGCCTAACGCCGAGCAATGGAGGGTGCAAGCTGACGCAAGACTTTACAGACCTGTTCGTCGTCCACCTGCGCGAAGTCCTCGTAGAATCACTTCTCATCACGGCCGTGGAAACGGGCTGGCGGGGAGGTGGCTTCGATGGCAGTGAACGGTTCTTCGATACGGTAGCGGTGAACGACATCTTTGGGGACCAGCCAGCAATCGCCTGGTTCAAGGACTACGACTTGACCGTTGATATCGAGTTGTGCGCGTCCTTCCAGGACGTAGCCCACGGTCTCATAATCCCGCCGCACGGGCTGGGGATCGATCCCCGGCGGCTCGGCTTCCCACAGCCGCATTGCCAGAGAAACACCTGAAACCAGGTATTTCTGTCCCATCTCTCCTTTGGGAGAGCTCTCCGCACTGACTTTTTTGACTGTTGTATCGCTCATACTCATCTCTCCATTTTTAGTGCGTTTCAGTTCTTCAATGCATCGCGACTGAAAGCGATTGTTTGTGCAGTGTGACAAGGCAGCGGCGCGCGTTTCACTTTCGCGTTGCCGCGGCGGGTTCGCCTCGCTTTGTCGCGCCGTCGCCGGTATCCGGTTGGCCGTTGCGGCCAGCGGCGGTTTCCAGCAGCGGGCGGAACAAGTCGATCGGGATGGGGAACACAATCGTGGTGTTGTTTTCCGCACCTACGTCGACCAGTGTTTGCAGGAACCGCATCAACATGGCTTTCGGTTGCTTGTCGATCGTGGCCGCGGCGTCGCGCAGTTGGGCGGCGGCTTGATGTTCGCCTTCGGCGTGAATCACTTTGGCCCGCCGTTCCCGCTCGGCTTCCGCCTGCCGGGCCATCGCCCGCTGCATGACTTCGGGTAAGTCGACATGCTTCACTTCGACCAGCGAAACTTTTACGCCCCACGGGTCCGACTGCTCGTCGATCACCGTTTGCAAATGATCGTTGATCTTGTCGCGCTCGGCCAGCAGTTCGTCCAGTTGCGATTGTCCCACGACGCTGCGGAGCGTCGTTTGCGAAAGCTGGTGTGTGGCGAAGGCGAAATCTTCCACATCCAACACGGCTTTCATCGGATCGACGACCCGGAAATAGACCACTGCGTTGACTTTCACCGAGACATTGTCGCGGGTGATCACGTCTTGCGGCGGTACGTCGTGAACGTGCGTTCGCAAGCTGATCCGTACCATCTGGTCGATGGGCCAGAACACCAGGACAAACCCTGGTCCTTTCGGCTTGGATAGCACGCGTCCCAAACGGAACACGATGCCCCGTTGGAATTCGAACAAGATGCGAATGCACGACAAGAAATACAGGACAACAACACCGATGAAGATGCCAATGAACGGCAACACGTTATTTTCTAGGCCAAACATGATTGTCACTCCTCTTTTGCGGCTACGAACAAGGTGAGCCCGTCGCGATTCTCCACGTCACAGGTCTGTCCCGACTTCAGCGGCTGGCTGCTGACGGCTCGCCACCGTTCGCCGTGAATTCGCACCGTGCCGCAGTAGCGGTCATCCTCTGGGGTAAATTGGTCGACGGCGCGAGCCTGTTGCCCGATCAGCCCTTCGCCGCCGGTTTGTACAGGAGAGCGGTGCGAACGAACGATGCCGGTCACCAAAAACAGGGTAATTCCCGCCGTGGCAAGTGCGACCGGCAACAGCACTCCCCACGAAACGCGGCCAAAACCTGTCGGCGAATCGACCAGCATCGAGCCGCCCAGCACCAGGCAAATCGTGCCTGTAACGGCCAGCGCACCGTAGCTGGTCACGAACACTTCGGCCGTCAGCAGCGCCAGTGCCACGGCGATCAAACCCAGTCCCAAGTAATTCACCGGCAACACCGACAAGCCGAACAAGCCGAGCAGCATACAGATCACGCCCAACGTTCCGGGCACGCCCCAGCCAGGGTTGTACAGCTCGAATAAGATGCCGTAGAAGCCGAACATCATCAGCAAGAATGCCACGTTCGGTTTCGCGAAGAACGCCAGCACGCGTTCACCCCACCACATCGACACGCGTCGCAGTTGGGTGTCGGAAGTGTTCAAAGTGCGCGTGCCGCCGGCCAACTCGACTTCACGGCCGTCGATCTGCTCCAACAACTGCGTTAGGTCATCGGCGATCAAATCGACGACGTTCTTGTCTACGGCTTCCTGCGCGGTGATCGACACACTTTCCTTGACGGCATCCGCCGCCCACTGTTGGTTGCGGCCGCGCCGGTTAGCCAGTGCCCGCGCCCAAGCCACGGTATCGTTGACGATTTTTTCTTCCATTGTGGACGACGGAGACGATTCGCTGTCGTCCTTTTCGGAATCATCGTCCTGCGACGTGGGATCGGGCGTTTGGGGTCCGATGGGTAGTCCACCCACTTGCACCGGATGCGCCGCACCGATCGTGGTGCCGGGCGCCATCGCCGCCACATGCGACGACAGCGTGACAAACACGCCGGCCGACGCCGCTCGGCTGCCTTCTGGAGCCACATAGACAATCACCGGCGTCCGGCTCTGCAGGATTCGTTTGACCAACCGCCGTGTGGACGGAAGCAATCCGCCGGGGGTGTCAAGGACGATCACCAGGCATTCGGCCTGTTGTTCGTCCGCCTCGCGCATCACCCGCAACAGATATCGCACGGTGCCTGGCGTGATTGCTTCGTCGTCCAGCGTCGCGGTCAAGACGAACGGTGTTGACTCAGTTCCCAGCGCCGTCGAGGCAAAAGTGCACACAAAGATAAGGGCGATGAACTGACGCATTTCTTGTATGTTCCACATCAACGTAAACCCAATCGCCGGCTAATGCCGCGCAGATGTCTGCGGGCTCGGCGGGCACCATCCAAGACACGATCGATTGCTCCATCTTCACGACCGGCGATCTCCAGGATCATCGTTCTGTCTGAGGGTTTTGGATCACACTTTTCTCACGATCGCTGCTAGGCGGGGTAGATTCCAGCCAGTTCGGCCTGAGCGAGTACGTGTCCTTGCATGGACGCGAACAACTCGTCTTTACGGCACCCCGGTTTGGCGTGCAACTGACAGTCCAGCGCGTACAGCGTGAATGTGTTGTCGTGCGGCGGCTGCATACTGGGCAAAGGGCCGGTATAACCGACGCGTTCGAAATCGTTGGTGCCTTGTCTTACGCTGAGTCCTTCGTGTCTCCATTGCGGTAGCGTGTCCTGCGGCGGAATGTGTTCCGGCAAGTCGTCGATCGAACGAAAGATGTTGAAGATGATCCAATGATTTTGAACCCCGTCATCGGTTCGTGAATCCAAGAGCACGGCAAAGCTCTTGGTCCCGTCCGGCACGTCGTACCAAGCCAGCGGCGGGGAGATATTTTCGCCGTCGCTGCCGTATTTCTTGGGGATCACGCCCCCATCTCCGAACACCGGGCTGGTTAATCTTAGCGGCATGCCTTTCTTCCTTTCGAGCTCAGTTGTCGAATTCCGCAACGAGCGTGCCAATTCGTGATGCTGCAAGACCAGGAATTGCGGCCGTTTGCATCTCAGCAACTACCGGTCGTCGTCGGCCGCCACTTCCACTTGGGCGAGCGTGGCTACGAATCACTTGGGCGAGCGTGGCTACGAATCGGGCGCTTGAGCCACGACTTTTTGCAGCGCGTCAAGCTGAATTGCCGCGCGATGGACCGGTCGCGACTCAATTCGTGATGGGCCGCTACGACACGTTGTCCTATGTGGCGGACACATACCCCGCCCCAACAAGAACTTTCGCTCCCTGGAACGACCGCCAGTTTCTCCAGGACGGTCCAGACCACTCCGTATTGTGAGCTACTTCACACTACACTCAGTTCGTTTTGACGAGCCACATGGCGATGTGTGGCTGTGTGGCGCAGTGATTGCGTATACCACATCAAGCAGCCGCACTTGGATACTCTCTCCGGTTGTGGCAGATGCGCGTTGATCGCGGACGCGCGGCAAATCGTCACTTAAACAGGAGCGTGAAACCAACCCGTGGAGCTGCCATGAAAAGTACGTGTCAAGAAGTCTGCCCCGTAATAGGCCGTATTTTGCTAAGCATGATTTTTGTCATGAGCGCGGTGAACAAAGTGCTAAACTGGGACAAAACGATAGAGAAGATGACCAGCGAAGGCATGGAGTTCGTGCCGGTGTTACTGCTGGGTGCCATTGCATTTGAGTTTTTCGGAGGACTTTCGGTGGCGCTGGGTTGTTGGGCCCGCCTCGGAGCGTGCATGTTGATTGTATTTCTGATTCCCACAACGCTGATCTTCCACGATTTCTGGACCTACGAGGGCCAGCAGCAACAGATGCAGATGATCAACTTCATGAAGAACTTGGCGATCCTGGGCGGGTTATTCCTGGTTTTGGGACGAGGCGCCGGCTCGCTGAGCGTCGATGCGAGATCGAGCAAGACGGAGACTTCAACCGCCCGACACTAGTTGGACAGCGTTACTTTTGCGGAAACCGCGAGAATACTAGCACGACGAGCGAGTGGGTTTTGACTTAAGTGACTCATTCGCTTGCGCTTCGTGCTTGCATGGCGACCGAAAGTGGCGCTGGACAACTAGGAGATCGTCTATCCGCGGAGGATCCGACGCCAAACAGCAAAACGCCGGACGATGACGACGACAACACGTCGATTGACGCGAAATGGCGTAACCGTTCATCAAAGGGAACTCAGCAATCCACCGAAGTATTCACTCAAAGGCGCGCAACCCGCATAGCCATGCAACTAGCGATCGGTGCAGATCATGCCGGCTTTCAGCTCAAACAGCAACTCGTGAAAGAGCTGCAGCGCTGCAACTACGGCGTGCTCGACGTGGGGACGCACGATTCGCAACCAGCGGACTATCCCGATATGGCCGAAGCAGTCGGTTTAGCCGTACGCGCTGGTCGCGTCGACCGTGGGATCGTGATTTGCGGCAGCGGCGTGGGTGCCGCCATCTCAGCAAACAAATTGCCAGGCATTCGCGCCGGCCTGTGCCACGATCTCTACTCCGCCGAGCAAGGCGTGCAGCACGACAACATGAACGTGCTCGTCCTGGGCGCGAGAGTCATTGAAACCAAGACGGCGATTGAACTCGTCCGCGCGTTCACACAGGCAACTTTCTCAGGAGAGGAACGCCACCTACGGCGGCTGGATAAGGTGCGGGCCTTGGAGGCTCGTTACGGCGGCGTCAAGACACAGTAACACGTTCGCTCCGCGCGGTATCTCGACGACTGCATTGACAACATCGTACGGCAGTTGTAGCAGCGTATGCATGGTAGTTCTCCTACTGGAAATCGAGTGACAGAATCATGATTTGGCTTGTTCACGCCGCGCGGTGACTTTGGCGGTGGCCTCGCTCATATTCAGCGCGCGGGTTGCATCGTCATCGATCGTAATCGTGGTCAACACGCGTTGGTGAGCGGTCCGCAATGCCTCGTGGCATGCGTGAATTGCATTCATCACGTCCTGCCACTCTCCTTCGACGGTTGTCGCCATCGGGCCGACTTCATAGCGGACTCCCGATTGCTCCAATACCTGCGTGACGTCCGCCATGTCCTTGCTCATGTGCGGCTCGTCCAAGGGCCAAATACTGAATTGTGCGAGCATGGGAGAAGTTCCTTTCCTTCGCGGTAGTAGCCGGTGCCAGATCTCTGTTGATTGGCCATGAAATCAGCCGCCGGGCACTCGCCCACGATTTCTGCGCGGGAAAACAAACTGAACGCTAGCGCGGCGGGCGTGCTGAATTCAGTCCTACGAATGCCGAAAACCTGACCTAGCATACGGAGCAAAGGGTGTACCAACTCGGCACCAGGGTTGCCCGCGCCGGGCCGTCAGGCGATCTTGGCTGGTTTCGAGGATCGAAGATAGTGGTACTGTCCGCCAGCTCCGTCATCTTGTCGCAAGTAAACGGCAATGCTGGTGGCGGGGCCTTTCGGCTGCCAGCGGTGACCGCTGAGCATTTCGATCATGTGTTGGCTGACAGGAATGGCCGCCACGTCGTTGAGTTCGTCGCTGGGGAGAGACACCGTCTGCACATGACCGTCCAAGGGTCCTCCGAAGAACTCAAAGACTTCTTCCATCAACGGCGAGCGGCTGACGATTTTCCTCCACACTGCGTCGTCGAACGGACGAGCATGACCGTTGTGCCGCGGCGAGCGGTCGGCCGACTGGCTGGCGATCGTTGCCGGTCGACTTCGCCGCACGCTTCCGTTTCGTGAAAATTGCAGTCATGTGGAGTTCCTTTCCATCGATCCAAGTCGCACGTCAGACACCCGGATTGCCTCTCTGAGAGTCTGGCACACGGAGTACCGAGTTAACTTGTTCAATCAGAGCGTCACCGTCGAACGGCTTCACCAGAACGCCATCGGGCTTCCAGCCATTGCACTGTGCGATCAATTGCTGCTCCGGCAAACCGCTGACGACGAGGACGGAAAGCTGTGGGTCAAGTTGCCTCACTTGCCGCAAAAGATCTGCGCCTTGGCAATCGGGCAGATTCAAGTCCAAGATGGCAACAGAGATTTCCTCCATCCGTCGTTGAAGCAGGTCGAGGGCCTCCCGTCCATTGCCGGCCGTCAACACGCGCAAGTCGCCTTGCCCGCTGTTTTCCAACAAAACTTTGCTGCCGCGGCGAGCCGCCTCGTTGTCTTCAATCAGCAGTACGGTCGCCGAGTGGGAATCGCCGTTGTCGGCCGTCGGGCCGCCCGTCGCCTCGGCCTCGGCTTGGTTCAATTGTTTCGGTTTTGCGGACGGAAAGATGCAGCGGACTCTTGTCCCCGAGCCAACGCGACTATTCACGGTTACCGCGCCTCCGCAGCCATGCATGATTCTTTGCACCGAGGCCAGGCCCAGTCCGTGGCCGTTTTCCTTGGTTGTATACGTCGGCTCGAAGATTTCTTGCAACTTGTCTTCCGCGATACCGCAGCCTGTATCGACCACTTCCAAAAACACACAGTTGTCGCTGTGGACGATATCTCCAGCAATTGTGACACTTTCCCGATGCGCGTTGTTCTGAACGACTCCCGTGCGAACGGTGACAGTTCCCGGGGTTCCGTTGTCGATGGCCTCGGACGCGTTGGTTGCCAGATCGAGAACAAGTTGGTGAATTCGTGTCGGGTCGGCGAGGATCGGTGGCAGGCTATCTCCTAATTCGAAATCTAATCGCACGGCAGGATCAATCCTCACCCTCAACAGTTCCCTTGCCTGATTCACGATCGGGCTTAAACCGACGGGTTGCTGATGGTAGGTGTCATGTTCCTCGCCTCGCAGCACAGCCTGCAATTGATTACAGATCTTGGTCGCGTGATACGCACTGTTGTCAAGCGTTGCGAACTGCCGCGCCAGGGGTGATTCGCTGGGGAGTGTTTGCCGCATGGCTTCCACCAGCATCTGTATTCCGGATAGAGAATTCGCCAGATCGTGCGCCATTTGTTGCGTGAATGTCTCGGAAAGCGATCCTTCCGACGTGGATTCGGCGATTTCTCGAAGAGCGTTGCTGTTGTCGTTTTTGGTCGTCGAAGCGCTCATCTGGCGAATTCCTGGGAAGTTGTTGGTTTTGTCGAAGCTATTGTTGGTTTTGTCGAATCTATTTTGATCGGCGGTCGCGACAGCGAGCGCCTCGTCGGTTGTGACAATCATGTCCATCTCGTAATTCGGATTCAAATGTGCTCATCAGCCGGTGGGCCCTGCCTCGGTCCCGTGTGCTGGTTCGTACCAAACCGGTCTCTAGCGCGCATGCGGCTGATTGTTGCAAGAAGTTGATCTGCTCGTTCCAACGCGGACGGCGCGGCCCCAACGGTCAATGAGGAGTCCACGGCGTCGAAACTACGACCGCAATGCGGGCAAGCAATACGCTGGCCGAGAGTCTCGATAAGCACCCGCAAACGCCGACCACAGACCGAACACTCGACGTGGAAATAGGTTGTAATCTTGCGTTGGGTTGTTTCTCGCTCACGGTCTGTCCGTCCGACATCTTCTCTTTGCGTCCTGAACAGCATCAATGCGTCTCCTTAGAATCAGCCAATGAACGCTAACCAGCGTTTGCTAAAAATTGGACGCTGGCACACACACGTCTCACATGACATGGAAAGTTCTGGTTCCTTACACTTTTATGTCGGCTCCCCACACCGCCGACGATGTTGTAGCCACTTCCCGAAGTTCGGCGTCCAATTCACGTATTAGGATCCGTTGTTCGGCGGTCCACACGCTACCGCCGGCGGCGGCGTTCCGCACGGCCTGAATCAACGCGTTCTTGTCCTCTCCCTTGACCACATAGCCTGCGGCACCCCCATGAAAACTTCGCGACAACAGCCGCGGGTTGTCGGAGTACGAATGCACCAATACCGCAGCGTCCGGGTCGATCGCTTTGATTTGTTGCAACGCGTCGAGGCCGTTCTCGTGGCGGAGCATGATGTCGAGCAGCACTACGTCTACTCGTCTGTTTCGCAGCGTGTCGAGGGCTTCGCCGCACGTCGTGGCTTCCATAATCTGCTCGATTGCCGCGGCGGCAAACACAAACCGCAGCGATTCCCGCACCGTGGGGTGGTCATCCACAATCAGTATCCGAACCTCCATGCGTTGCCTCCGTGCTTCCTTGCGTCTCTGTCTGTCGAACATGACTCTTACCATTGGTCTGGCCGTTGGTAGCGGATCGGGTCCCGTCCTCAACTTCCAACTCATTGACAATTCGGCACGCGCCGTCCGCTTTGCGGACGACCTCCTGCGCGAGTTGTTGAAATAAAACGACGAAACTCGGCCGCGTAGAACCATCGCGTCCGCTACCGCTTCGCACGTGACTTCGTGCATTGCAGAGGCATAGCCACTGACCCGCAGCCGATGTTGGGAGATGGACGCCGCCGGAGGCGGGGGCCGCTGTCAGGTAGAGTTTTGGTTCACTTTTGACATGCATGGCTCCCACTGCTAAAAGCACGCAGCGCAAGCAAGTGAGTACGCGGGCTGTGCTGAAACACACTCGCTTGCGCGTCGTGCTTGTATCCCGCCTCAAAAACAATCGTTGCGCACTTCCTCGGCGATCAGTCCTCGCAGTCGCTTGATGTTCTCCTCCTCCTGGCTCTTGACGTCGTTCCAGAACTGCTTTGCGTTGTCGTGGTCTTCTGCGTTGGCGATGTACTGGTCGTATCGCCACAGCGCATCGAGCCGGCGACTCAATTCATGCACCAGGTCATGGTCATGATTGGCACAGCCCTGGCTTTCGCCGACGTGCTTGAGTTCTTGTTCTGCTGCTAAGGTCATGTCTGTTCTCCTTCGTTTTTAGTTTTAGAGGAAGTGGAAAAATCTCGTTGTTGGGGCGCGGCCGCCGCACCATCTCTGGCAACACCGTCGCTGGCAAGTGACGTCAAGCGCGGCAGCAATTCACTCATCGGAAACGGCCTGCGCAAGCACGCGACGACGGGTGCTTTCGAGATTTGCGAGATGTCCTCGCCTGAGCTTTCATCAAGGATGAGCAACACCGGCTTGCCGGCGACGTCCGGCTCGTCGCGGAGGCGTTCGAGCAACCCATCAGAATTGCCCCACAGCAGGCCGTCTTGCACCACGATGACGTCCGGTGGATTTGCCAGCACTTTTTCAATGCAATCCAAGGCGTCGTCGGCCGTCACCACCTGGCAGCCGGAGCGCTCCAGATACTGACGTGCCGTCACCTGCAGCCAGTCGTCGCACCCCGCGACCATCACTCGCATCTTCATGGCAATCCCTTAATGTCTCATTCACAGGAAGCGTGATTATCGAAAAACCAGTGGCAAGCGCGAATCGACGAGCGGACCATTCTGGCGTGGTAGTTTCTACTACGGTCGATTGACCATTTCTTCAACAACGGCCAATTCGAGCTGTAGCACCCGATGTCAATAGCATGTTGTTCGCTCGACTGAGAATGCCACAGGCTTGTCCTGTGGTCTGTTACGATGGCCGCTAAAAAAACCGCGTCCGGCAACCAGAATCGGCGAATCCCACGGGCTTGCCCCGTGGAACCTTAGGTTCGTGGCTAAGCGGCAAACGTAAGAATCCACGGGACGAGCCCGTGGCATTTCCGCTGCCGGCTGGACGTCGTTAGTGGCAAACGTAAGAATCCACGGGACGAGCCCGTGGCATTCTCAACGGCCGCGGATACAATGCACGGCCGCGGATACAATGCACCGGTTGACACAGCAGTCGCAGGAGTGCGCCGATTCATGGCTAAAAAGTAATCCACCCAGCGCACGCGTGCGAAGAAGAAAACTGGTGAAAAACAGGGCGGCGATAAGTCGTCCAAATCCACCGCCAAGAGCAGCCAGGTAACCGATCAACCAACAAAGGCAGCCAAATCCAAAAAGACCGCCAACAAGAAAACGCCGCGGCGCCCGAAGAAGAAAGCCAGTTCCGCCGCTAAGTCCAACTTTCTCGTTGTCGGCATGGGAGCGTCGGCCGGCGGGTTGGACGCGCTGCAAGAATTTGTCGAGCAGCTTCCGGCCGATACCGGCATGGCGCTGATCGTCGTCACGCACCAGCATCCAGGCCACACGAGCCTCTTGCCGGAGTTGCTCGGCCGCAAGACAAAAGTGACCGTCGTCGAGGCGGCCGACGCGACGAAGATCGAGCCGAATCACATTTATGTCAGCCCGCCTGGCGAGTACCTGGCGTTGCGGGGCGGCACGCTGCAGCTAACGCACTTCGAAGCAAAGAACGCACCGCAACTGCCCATCGACCACTTCTTCCGTTCGCTGGCCGACGACCAGCAGGAACGGGCGGTCTGCATTGTGCTGTCGGGAACCGGCACGGACGGAACGATCGGCTTAAAGGCCGTCAAAGCCGAATCGGGCATGGTCATGGTGCAAAAGCCGCAAACGGCCAAGTACGCCGGCATGCCCTCCAGCGCCATCGGCACGGGATTGGCCGACTACGTGCTGCCGCCGTCCGAGATGCCGCAGCAACTGGTCGCCTATGCCCAGGGACCGTACTTGCAAGGCGCCGCCGCAGCCGCCGAGACGCCGGCAGTCTCGACCGAGGCGATGCAGAAGATCCTCTTGCAGCTTCGCGCCCGCAGCGGCCATGACTTTTTGGGCTACTATCTCGAGCCGGCCGAGGGCCAGCCGAAGATGAACTTGCTGGAAATGGCCCGAGAAGGATTGCAGATCGAACTGGCCTCGGCCATTCGCCAGGCGGCGGCCGACGGGCAGGAAGCCCGCCGCAAGGACGGCCGCGTGAAGAGCAACCGCGACTACTCGCACGTCAATATGTAGGTGAACGGGATCGCCGATCCCGAACCGATTCGTGGGTTGCTGTTGGTGACATTCCGGCCTGTCGCGGCACCGCCGGAAACGCCGCCGCCCAAGAAAGCCAGCCGGCCGGCGAAGCGCGACACGGACCGCGTCGAACAACTCGAACGCGAGGTGCAATACCTCACCGAAACGCACAAATCGACGCTCGAAGAGTTGGAAACGGCCAACGAGGAACTCAAGAGCACCAACGAAGAACTGCAATCGACCAACGAGGAGTTGCAAAGCAGCAACGAGGAACTCGAAACCTCGAAGGAAGAGATGCAGTCGCTCAACGAGGAACTGACAACGGTCAACGCCGAGCTGCAGTCGAAGGTGGACGAGCTGTCGCACGCCAACGACGACATGCAGAATTTGCTCAACAGCATCGACGTGGCGACGATATTCTTGGACAACGAGCTGAACATCAAACGCTATACCGAGCCGGCGAAAGAGCTGATTAAGCTGCGGCAGACCGACGTCGGCCGGCCCATCGCCGAACTCGCGACGGAAATCGACCACCACCAGTTGATCGACGACTGCCGCGAGGTGCTCAAGACGCTCGTCCCCAAGCAGCGCGACGTCACCCGCACCGACGGCACGTGGTACATGATGCGCATCCTGCCCTACCGCACGACCCGTAACGTCATCGACGGCCTGGCGATCACGTTCGTCAACATTGACGAGCTGAAGCAGGCGAAACAGACCGGCGCGCGGCGGACCTATTTCGAGAACCTGTTCGACACCGTGCGTCATCCGTTGGTGGTGCTCGACGAGCGGCTTCGCGTCGAGTCGGCCAATCGCCTGTTCTATCAGACCTTCCGCCTCCGCCCCAAAGAAACCGAAGGCGTATTGATCTATGAAGTGGGTGACAGCGAGTGGGACATCCCCGAACTGCGCGAGTTGCTGGAAGAAATTCTGCCGCAGAACACCACGTTTGAGGACTTTGAAGTGGAGCACGAATTCCGCAAGCTGGGCCGCAAGGTCTTCTTGCTGAACGCCCGCCGCGTCGAACAGTCAGCCGACCTGCCCGGCATGATCCTGCTGGGCCTGGAAGACGTCACCGACAAGTACGGCGAGTAGAAAACCACGGAAGCTCAACGCCACGGGCCTGCAACGCCACGAGATACGAGCTCGCAATGCCACGAGCCTGCAATGCCACGGGCCTGCAATGCCACGGGCTTGCCCCGTGGAAGTTTACGAAGGCCGCTAACG
>CALBSZ010000569.1 GCA_937967665.1 uncultured Planctomycetaceae bacterium | reverse complement strand
ACGGCGATCGCATGGGATCGAGCAGCAATGAGCGATACACGGACTATTATCAGGTTTACCGGTGTCCCCACTGTCAGTTCATCGTCGAGAAAAAACCGAAGCGTGATTGAGCGATGACGATTGAAAACCGTCCCACGTGTGCTCCTAAGTCAGTCGTCGCAGCCGCCAAGTATCGACTGGGTGGCACTGGCTTTACCAGTGCTTCCTATGCCGAAGGAGTTGAGTCGGCAGTTCGAATGACGCTACAGCTTTACGTAAATCCCAACCGTCTAAGATTTCGAAGTTAGCTCAATCGATTTTGTAAAGTTGGAGAGAGGATCTCAGGTCGGACTCTGCAACTTCGATTAAAGAAGCACTGGCAAAGCCAGTGCCACCCGACCGCACATTAAATGACTTTCAAGACTCACGCTGTTCTATCGGTAGTACTCCCGAAGTGCCAATTCCTTCTGCGACTACGTTCAAATCCATCTGGATGAAATCTTTTTCTTCTCCACGATGGCTCCGCAATGCGGACAGCGATGTACTTCATAATCCGTGGCGAGGGATTCACCCACGTTCGCCTTGGAGTCGCTAACGATTTCTCTATATTTTTGTTCCTGTTTTCTGGCCTTGGTGTATTCGTTTTTGCAATCTGGACAAGATTGCCGATTTGGACCCGTGACGACTTTGTGAAGGGGAGCGGGTAGATAATACTCGGCGTTGCAATCAGGCAGATCGCTCTCCGTCATCGTCGTCAAACACAGCCCCCATTTGCAGTCTTGTTCGCGTCGGTTCGGCAACTGTGGAATTTCGAGCCGAATGGTGAGTGCAACCGGCTCTGTGTCCGACGAGTCCGAAATTGTCTGAGTGAGAAACGGCTTTTCAACGCGGTATAGTTTGCCGTGCGGATCAACGTATTCAATTCCGTTTGGTGTGAATTCCCAACCGCGTTTCGAATTCGGTTTTTTGATCGCTCTGCCAATGAATAGTTGAATTATCATAGAGTTGATGCGGACCGCCTTGCGTTTTGACTGAACGATATGCAGCGTTAACGTCTGTCCGGCCAATTGCGACGGGCCACTCACGCGAATGACTGCCGCCTCAAGGCCGCTGCGATCATTGAATTGCCAAACGCCGAATGCCATATATAGGAGCAGTGCGGAGCCGACAAAAAACAGGGCTGCACCCAAGAACGCAATCGGATCATTGAATCCGATAAGAACGAAGGGGATCGCTGCCGCTGCCAAGATTAAAGAGAACAGGCTCCACACCACAACGGACCCCCCCGTTCGATATGGGCCTTTCGCTTCAATCAGCCGGACATCGTGCAGGCCGACATCGTGGTCGCAGTGGTTGGCCTCTTCTTTTTGTCGTCGTTTATTATTCATCGTAGATCATGTACTGTTCTCTTCGGAGCCTCACTCGCTGGAGCGACCCATGAATTTCTCGTATGCGTCACCGCTTATCGGCACTGTGAGGAACTCGGCCAGTTGCACGGCCTTTTCGACGGCATGATCTAAATTCTCACTGGCTGACAAATTCAGGCGAAGGTCGTCTGTTTCAGTTTTTAGAATCAGCCCGATCTCGAAGCTGGTCACGTCTCGGTGCCTGTCGTATTCACCCTCGCTTCGATAATCCCAATATCCTGGTGCGAACCAATTCTTCGTATTTGAAGATCGGCGACAAACTTCAACAGACTGGATCGCGGTCAAAGGATATTGCTGCTTCTGTATTATGTTTCCCGCTGTCAGTTCACCTTCGTGCTTGTCGAAAACAAATCGTCTGTGCAGAAGCCAGATTGCCAGTGCAATGAGTGTGAAGAGTTGGCAGCCGAGCGAGATCGTCAGGATGGCCGAATCACCACCCCAGGACATGAACGGACGACCCTGGCCGAAAGCGAGGCGGAACAAGAGCATTACGACGGGGGCTGATATACCTGGAATTAGCAAGATCACCATCAAGCAGCCGCTACCACCCGTGATGCCCCCGACCTTAAACACATTCGGCGACACTTGCTGAAACCGCTTGTCGATGCTGCTCGGCTCTTCCGAATATTCCGGGGTTTTCGGCGTAGGGGCGACCTTTTGTGGTCGTCGGCGTTGTTTCTGTTTTCGACGGCGTTTCCGACCCATTGTTACTTACGACCATGCCCTTCCAAACGACATCGCGATCACCGCAGAAACCACCAAAGAAGAAAAGCCCCAAGAACGAGGAGAACGACAATGAGTAGTGGTGATCGAACGACCTGCTGCACGTTCTCGATAAGAAGAGGCAGTCCACCCGATGCAGGCCACTGCAAATCCAATTCAGGGAAAGAAGGCTCCCATTCTCGAATTACCGAGGTAGGGCACGCCGTATAACATGTCTCCCATCTGTTGCTCTCATCGAGAAATTGAAACGCAGCGTTGTCGATGGGATGACCGCTTTCGGTAAAAGCCAATACAATTGCGAACCTCTGGCTTTCAGTGTCCAGTGAATCTGGTGAGCATTCAACGAACGTGTATTTCTCATCGTGAATGAACCTGAGAACCCTCCACGAATCGGCTATGTCTCCAACGACCATGCCGTTTTGGCAAATGTCGTCGATTTTGTCCCCGACAATCCTCTCACGCTCATGCTCAGAGAGCGTTCCGAGTCTCTCCAGAAATGAAGTCTCTTCAAAGAACAGGCTTCGCCACTCGTCTGATGTGTCCGGTTTTGCAAACAGAAGTCCGTATTCGATACCATCGCCGCCATAAAACCCATCGTGAACACTTTGGCCTTCGTAACAGCCAACAACTGTGGTCTGATCGTTCTCGCCAAACAGCAGGACGAACACCACTCGCGGATACTCGACGGTTGCCAGAGTCGCTTCTGCTTCAACAAAGCTGTAAGAGCCGACATGCTCGCTGCCGAGAATCCTCCATCCGGCATCGGCACTATCGGGAAAACTCTCCCTGCCGATTTCGTTGATTCTCTGATGGATTACGCTCTCACGTTCCTCGTTCATGTGGAGGCTCTCCGCAGTTCTGGAAGCCTCACAACTCGATCCAGTTTGTCGATCTCCTTGGCACGAAATGTTCGCTGGCGAATCCTTGCGATTTGGCCGGGGGTCGGGATTGAAGCTGTTTCGCTCATGGATTCGTTCAGTACATCTCAGGTTGCTCGTTGCATGATCTGGCGTGGCCTTCTGTTCGACAAATTGGCGTCGTGACAATTCGTTTCTTCGGTCCACCCGGTTCTTGACTAAAAAGTACAAGCAGAATACTGTTTCTGAACCGCACAAGCAATCAGCAGATGAGTACCGAAATGCAGTTCGGCGAACGAGTTCGGCAACTTCGCAGGCAGCAGGGGATGACCCAACGCGACTTGGCGGATGAGATCGGCGTCAGTGACACGTATATCAGCAAGGTCGAGAACGAGAACCTGCACTTCGGCGACTACCCCTCCGAGAAGTTCATTCACAAGTTGGCGGACGTTCTCGAAGCTGACGAAGAAGAATTGCTCTTGCTGGCGGACAAGGTGCCTGAGTCGATCAGGAAGCGGGTGCGTGAACGCCCCGAAGCGTTCCGCACACTAGCCGGTCTGGATGACAAGATGCTGGATGGACTGTTGGCTCAAGTAGGAGCGAGCGATCCGGAGATTACCACGTCAGTTTGTAACGTGGTTAAGTAGCTGTACCGAGCCGATAATCCTTGCGCATTTCACCATGCGTCGCCTGCGAGCCGTTGCTCGAAAAACTCGGCAGGAACAAATCCAATGGCTGAGAAAGGCAGCGCGTCAACTTGATGAAGCAGATCCGGCCATCGAAGAATTGCTCAGGATACTTCGTGATGAATGAATGGAATCGGCATATTGGTGATCGTCCACATCTCACCGAGGCTTGATGTGTCTACAAAGTGCATTTCAGGTGTTCTACACGCGGCTTGTGTTCGATCCACTTGGGCGCGACCAACACGTCACCCGCGCCCAAAGTGACGTTTCCAGCCATGTATCGTCGTCGGTCTTTCGACCTGGGTGGGATTATGACAAGAATTTCCCGGAGAACTACTCGCCACCTGAGCTGTAAGCCGTTGTAACACAAACCTTTACTGCATATCCAGGGTTGCTCTTTCAGCCGTTAGACGAAGAGTTTCGTAATACTGCGAAACTTTTCGTGATAGTGCGTCGTCTGAACTGCAGCAGACCTTTAGATGCGAGATCATCACATGTCCAACAAACTCAGTCCGGCACCCACTGAGGCAGAGTTGGCCATTTTGAGCGTCTTGTGGCGACGCGGGCCATCGATGGTTCGTGAAGTACAGGAAGTGCTCAACGAAAAGAAGCCGACCGGATACACGACGGTGTTGAAGTTGATGCAGATCATGCTTGAGAAGGGGCTGGTTACGCGCGACGAGTCGCGACGTCCTCACGTCTACCAACCGAGCGCGCCACCTGAACGAACGCAAGCTCGACTCGTTGGCGACTTCATCGATCGAGTATTCGAGGGGTCGACCAGCAAACTCATCCTGAAAGCCTTGAGCACAAAACGAGTTGCGGAGGACGAGCTGAAACATATCCGATCCTTGCTCGACGAATATGAACAGGAGAATTCGTGATGAGTCATTTTGATTTGCTTTCGAGCCCCTTGGTCGAATGGCTGGGCTGGGCATTGCTTCACACACTCTGGCAGGCGCTGTCTATCGCGCTCCTTTTGGCCGTCACACTCCTGTTCTTGCGCCACCGGTCTGCGAATTCACGGTATCTGGTTTCCTTTGCCGCCCTGTTTCTGACGGCTGTATGTATACCCGTGACAATGGGGCTGGTTGGCCGAACAACCGCTGTTCATTCGGAGAACCTCGCAGTGCTTGCCGATCCGGTAGCAGATGACCGACCAGGAATGAGCGCAGCGGCGGAACGGGCTTCGGCAACGGATAACCCGAGTGCATCAATTGAGCCGCAAGAACTTGTTGGGCCAGCGCCAACTTCGCCAGCCGCACCGACCCTACCGAATGACGCGGCGAATCGAGACAGACACAACAGTGATGTGGCCGAAGATCAAGGCCACGTGCCACCGTCCACGTGGACTTTCCGCGACCAGCTTGCATGGTTGGTTCGGTTTGCATTGCCTTGGATTTGTCTGGCGTGGCTCGCCGGCCTTCTCCTTTTGTTTGCGCGCCACACAGGCGCCTGGATATCGCTTTGGCGGCTCAAGACTTGCGGAACGTCTCCCGTTCCCGCAGGAGTGCAAAACACGCTCGACCGGCTTGTGGAGCGCTGGAGAATTCGCGGATGTGTGCGAGCGCTCGAGTCGTCTCGATGTCAGGTGCCCGCAATGATTGGCGTGTTGCGGCCAGTGATTCTATTGCCGGGCACCGTGTTGACCGGACTGACGCCACAGGAACTCGAAGCCGTGCTGGCCCATGAACTGGCGCACATTCGCCGGTTTGACTTCTTGATGAACATCCTGCAAACGGCGATCGAGACGTTGTTGTTCTATCATCCGGCCGTCTGGTGGATTTCGCGCCGCATACGCGACGAACGGGAAAACTGCTGCGATGATCTGGCGTTGTCGGTCACCGACGATCGATTGCTTTACGCCCGTTCGTTGGCGAGACTGGAAGAAACTTGCCGGCTCTCACCAGCCGGCGCCAGCGCACCGCTGACGCTGGCGGCCGATGGCGGCTCGCTGCTGTCACGAATTCGCCGGATTCTAGGGCATTCACAGAAAGCAACATTGCGCGAGCGCGTTTCGGCGGTTTGTGGGGCTTGCTCGAGTGGAGCGATTGTCATCGCGGTCGCGACGTTTCTCTTTCTGTCCGCTGGTTCACCAGCATATCGTCCAAAAGCGCTTGCAGATGAAAAGGGCGAAGTCTCAGCGCCCACAAAAGAGCCAACCACTACGCAAACGGCCAGCAAGGAAACGGATTTCAAGGCCATTGACATCGGCAGTGACTGGCTACACATCGAAGCGCACCCTTCCGACCAGTTGTCCGCCGGACTGATCGCCGTCGGATTCTATCCGACACGAGAGAAACCCCACGCGAAGTGGATCTATGAAGCCGGACGACAGCGGTCGATCCCGGGCGGCTACGTTGAACTCGTGGGGCGCCTGCCAGGCAGTCAAAGTCCCAGCGACCGATTCGAGGTCGAACGATTCGAACGCAATGGTAGTAAGATCACCGCGGTCATAGCCCGCTACGAAGCGGAGGCTGACGATGTCGGCCCCCGCAAAGCCATTTACGTTCACGCAAACTTGCCCACGCTGCCGCCGGGCAAGTACGCAGCGGAAGTCAGTCTGCGCGACTACCGTTCTTTGGGTGACCGTTTCGAGCCGGCAGATAAGGTCCGCGATACCATCGCATGTACGTTCTTGATTCCAAGCAACGACGAGTCGGCCGCCGAATTGAAGCGACTGACCGAAGCGGCGATCGCGATCACCGCCGTGAAGCCGTTTTCCCTACCACGTTCCGGAAGTGATCAAAACCCAACGGGACTCGACTACTCGAGGATTTTGCGTCTGACCGGACAAGACAAAGACCGCGCCGCGTTTTCCGACGATCACTTACACTTCCGCCGCGACATCCACCGCCTGGCAAGGGAACGGCGAACCTGGGCACTTTGCTCGCTACTGGATCACGAGAGCGTCGACGCGAAAATCCTTGCAGTGCGGGCCATGGCGGAACTGGGCGATGCCGATGCTGTCGCTCCCATGCTTGCGGCCTCGAAGAAGAACAACCACTTCGTCAGCGGCAGCGAAAACGCCACTTTGCATTCGATCTACCGGTCGACACTCAAGTCGACGCTGCAGAAGATCACCGGTGACGAACTGACGCCGAAAGGATTGAAGCTGACAACCCTCGGTACCGACGGCAAGCCGCGCGTTATTCGTTCCGACGAAAGTCCAGAGTACTTCGTCGGAGACGTCGACTTTACCAGAGTGGAGAATTGGCTGCGGCGGGTTTACCTGGCCGAGAACAACTGATTGACCAAGCACTCATCAAGGAGAAACTCGATGCGTTCGCTCAAGATACCGGCCACTTCAATGATAGTTGTTGCAGCCACTCTTACCACATCGGCGATGATGTCAGGCGAATGCGTGGCAGGTGACGATCAGACGGCAATTGCTCGCGACCGGTTTATCTTACCGACGCTGCTTCAGTCGCCGCGTCTTCACGAAGAGCTGAAAACAGACGCCGCACAGCGCAATCGCATTGCCCCTATCGTGAGCGCATTGCTTTCTGATCGTGAAGTGAAGAGCCTTCGCCGCAAGTTGTCAGAGGCCGGAAGCGCGTGGCAGGACTATCCGTATTCACAAGAGAAGCTTTCCCGGCTTAAGGAGCTTGGTGAAAAACTAACCGGCAATCAAGAAGCGCTGCGTCAGTTGGCCGCTGACAAACTGGCAACCATTTTGAGTGCAGAACAAATGGTGCGGCTCAGCGAAATCTCGGTTCAGTTCGCCATTGTCTCTTCCGAGTATTTTCCGCGAGACTACAGTCAGCAGCGCTACGGAGACTTCTACCGTGCTCTGGGCGTTTCAGCCGAGCAACGCGCGAAGTTGGCGATGATTCCGAATCCACCTCTTTGCCTGCCGCCGTTTCGTTGGTCCCGGGAATACCTTGATTACTGGATCGTCTCGTCCCGAAAGATCCTCACCGACGAACAGTCACGGCGCGTGCAGCAGTGGATGGGCAAACCGTTCGACCTTTGGGGGCTTCGCAATTCTCTCCCCACATTCTTTTACCTTGAGCTTGAAAGTGATGCGACATCACAAGAAGCGGCCGCCGAGAAAGGTCGAGCCGTCGCGGACCACGGCATGCTGCTCAATGGCAGCTTTGAAGAACGCAAATCGGGCGCGCCGCCGAAGAATGTCGAAACAATCAAGGCTGGCCGAGACGAGCTTGCCGGTTGGGAAGTGATTGAGAATTCCGTCGACTGGATCGGGCCGCAGCGGTGGGTGGCGCCGCGAGGCAAACACTGTCTTGATCTCGATGGCGGCATTCGGCAGACGATTCGCACCGTCACGGGCGCGTCGTACAAAGTGCGATTCGATCTGGCCGGAAATCCCGAAATCGAACCGACGATCCAGATGCTGCGAGTTTTCGTCGATGACCGCCCGCACGAATTCACGTTCGATTCCACCGGTAAATCGACTCATGATCTGGGGTGGAGAACTGAAAGCATTGTCTTTACCGCCAACAACGAACACACAACGCTCACCTTCTTTAACGCCAGGCCCAATGTGCATTCAGTCGGCGTGGCGTTGGACAACGTCGTAGTACGACGCATTGGCAAGCCAGTCACGGAGATTGAGGCGCGCCGCCGATATCTCCAACGGCAGGTTGTAGGACTGCTCATCGAAGCGGATGGGCTGCGCAAGGCTGGTCGTATCGAAGATGCCCGACAGCATGAAGAAAAGTCCAACTATCGTCGCCGGCAACTGAAAGACCTTCCCGAAAATAACTTATCGCCCGTCCCCGAGAAACGTAGGCAGCCCACTACCAAGCCAGACAGAAATGGCGGTAAAGCCACCGTTCTGCCGGCGCTGCCTGGTCCGTGGGGCGAAACGGTCAAGGGGCTTCGCTGCCGAATTGCCGAGCTTTCATTGTCGAAACAACGCTTCACGGTCGAGATACAAAATCAGTCTGACGAGACGCTCACCGTGGCCGCGGCGCCGACTACGGGGTACGCAGAATCTTTACTTCTGGAATGGGCGTTTTTCGATCCGGGCGAGGAACCGAAATGGGAGCAAGTTCTTGTCCCGCAATCGGAGCCACCACCGACCAATGACGTCAAACTCGCTCCAGGCAAAAGCCTGTTCCAGTCTTCCGGAATCGTCAGGACTTCGCCGGGTTCGAGGCTCAAGGCCCGCTATGCACGTTTCTTGGAAACCGGGCCGCTCGTTGTGGTGGCGAAGGCTCCTGTCGAAGGCAATGGGAATGCAGCAAAACCGCGCTCCGAGCCGTCGTGGAGCGACGAAGTCGGCGGACTCCGAATGCGGTTGCACCTAGACAAGAAGTCGTTCGCCGTTGGCGAGGATATTCCAGCGATTGTCATGTTGAAAAACGTCAGGGACAAACCCGTGGATTACTGTGAGCACTACCTGCCGACCCACGACGCCTACCCGATGATAAGTTTCCTCGTCGTCGATCCTGCTGGAAGACAGGTGTTAGTAGAAAAGGCCGTACTCGCCAGCAACGAATGGCCCGTCCTGAAGAGGCATGTACTTGAGCCAGGTGCCACCGTACGGCAGGCAGTTAAGCTTAACTCATTCGGCCTGGTCGGCGGACTCGGGCCGTCCGTTTTCGATAGGCCGGGCGAATACAGCGTGCGATGCATCTACGATCGCGCACCTGCTGTCGATCTCTACGGTCTAGTGACTGAAGAGGAGCTGGCAAATTTCAAGGCTCCCAAGATCATTCTCCAAGCCCCTCCGGTGACGCTTAGGATTGAGCCCGAATCAGCAAGCGAATGACAGAGTGCGGGTGCCACCGAGTTCACGAATGAAATCAGAAGGCGATCGCAAACTACGACAGACGGCCACGTTAAATGACACCACCATACTCACCTGAAGAACCAAGAATGTGGCGCATAGCCCACTTGGTCAACGACGGACTTCATCTGCAATCGTCAGGAGCCGGCGGGGCTACAACCAAGAGAAAAAGTGGCAGGCTTAACGCACCTGCCGTGAGCCACAAATGGCCGCGGGTATCCCGATGCACGAATCGCCCGTAAGAGCGACCGTAATCCACCGGAACACCTTTCCAGGAACTAGTACCAGACTCAGCACGCTACGACCGACTCGTTCGGTCGCGGTTGCTCGACGTAAGGAACATCGACGCCAATTGGTTTAGTGCGTTTTCAGCAAGCTTCATTGATTCGTCTCGTTTCATCGTTTTTGTCCTCCGATTCAGTTGCAACCGGCTGCCCGCAACTGTTTCGTTGACTTCAGTGAACCCGTCGGCGGCTCGGAGGAACGCCGGTCACGGCAAAGTCAAGGTGGAGTCTCTTTCGGCGTGCCAAAGCGCCTGGCGGTAACGCCACCCAAAGAGTTGAGGAGTCAGGCCGGAAGAGCACAGCGGAACGCGGACCTTGACGCCGTGGCATAATCAGAGATGCCGGCGGCGGGGCTAGTTCAGTAGGAGGGAATCGCCGCGATGGGCGCGATAGCGAGACATCTGCAGTTCGGTCGCGCGAATTGAATGTCGATTACCGCGTACACAAACGACGAGTAGCACCGGTACAAGAATTGTCATGTTGAGCCGCGTTCAGATGAACGCGCTAGGAATAAGCACCAAGACGTGAATAAGACATCCGAAGCTTGACAGTTTAGGCAATATGCCTAACAATAGGCGGGCCAGTGAAATATTTTGGCAGGAGCGAATACAGATGCCGCGTCAGGAAATCACCGAAACGGAGCTCGCAGTGCTGAAAGTGCTGTGGCAGGACGGCGAGCAGACGGCCAGGGAGATTACCCAAGCCATTTATTCGGACTGCTCGGCTTCGGAAATTGGAACGGTGCATTCCATGTTAAAGCGGTTGGAACAGAAAAAACTGGTCCGACGAAGCCGCCGGACGCATCCGCATCGCTTCTCGGCGAAGGTCAGCATGGAAGAAATCGCTGGCCGGCAACTCAATGCCATGGCCGAAAAACTGTCGGAGGGTTCGATGGCTCCTTTTCTATCGCATTTGCTTACCGCGGGAGAGCTTTCGCGAGAGGACGCACGGGAGATTCGCGAGATGTTGAAGAACTACAAACCAAGCGAAGAGTGATTCGATGAACATGCTGCTTCAATTCGGGCTGAGTAACGCCGTGTTTGCTTTTGCGCTGGCCCTGCTGGCTTGGTGCGTGTCGCTATTGGGGAATAACCGACACGCTGCCCATGCGTTGTGGGTGCTGGTTCTTGTGAAACTCGTCACGCCGCCAGTTTGGTCGGTGCCCATGTCACTGCCGAGTCTGTCTAGTGGGGAAGAGTTGCAGCTAGTTGAGGCTCCGTCCAATCGGTCTGCTGCAAATGATGTTGGGGACACAACCGTTCGTAATGACGAAACGAAACCGATCGTGTCAATGACGACGGCCCATGTCGTCGTCGACAGTGATCCGGCAGTCCGTGATTGTGTTGCCAAAACGACGGCACCGGCGCGGCCTGAAGAAGTGCGTGTTTCATGGGCGACGATCGTTGTCAGCAGTTGGCTATTGACGTCGGTACTTTGGGCGCTCGTCGTGCTAGTACGGATTGCTCGATTTCAGCGGGTCATTCAAGTCGCCGAATCAGCGTCGTCCGATCTCATCGAACGGACGCGCCGGATGGCAAGGGCGCTCGGACTGAAGACCTGTCCTGACCTTCGTGTGTTTGCAGGAAACGTTTCGCCCATGATGTGGCCGCTCGCTCGACGGCGCACGATTTTGTTGCCGAGGCGGCTGGCCGATGAACTGACGCCAGAACAACTCGATACGGTGATTACTCACGAACTGGCGCATCTTGTTCGGCGTGATGACCTGGTTCGTTTTCTGGAAGCTTTGGCGACGTGCCTGTTCTGGTGGAATCCCGTCGTATGGTGGGCCCGGCGCGAACTGCGGTCGGCGGAAGAAGATTGTTGCGACGCGCTGGTCGTTTGCTCACTGCCGAATGCTCGATTGGACTATGGAGCAGCGTTGTTACGAGCCGCGGAAGTAATGACTTTTGGCCGGTCTTTGCCAGTGCTGGCAACACAGTTGGGGGAACAACGTTTTTTGAAGAGGAGAATTGAAATGATTTTGACACAAACACTTAACCGGTCCGCATCGTGGCGAGCGAAGCTGGCAGTTGTCGCACTGGCCATTGTCGTGTTGCCGTTTGCGGCGACAACCGTTTCGGTTGGAGAAGACCCAAAACGAAACTTCGGCGCGTCTGACGCTGCCGTGCCAGCAAAGGAATTGGGAGCTGACAAAGACAAGTCCGAAAGACCAGCAGCGGGCGCGAAACCGCGGCACGACGCTGCCAAGAATGTCGTCGCCCACTGGCGGTTTCAGAAAGGTTTGGATGACAGCGTTGCCGATTCGTCGCGGTTGATCGAAGACTCGTCTGGCAACGATCATCATGGCCGCGCATTCGGTGGGCCGAAGTACTGTTCGGTGAACCTGCCCAAAAGCAATCGCGCACTTGCCTTCGACGGCTACGACGACCGTATTCTTGTCGCCGACCACGAGGACTTCGAACTGACGAAGAGCTTTACGATCGAGGCGTACATCGAGGCCGACTTTTATCCGGAGAGTGCATCAGAAGAATGTCACATCGTTTTTCGAGGAGACAACCGTCACGGCTTCGATCCTTGGTTTCTTTCCGTCACGCAAAGCGGGCAGTTGAGGTTTATGATCGCCGACGCGCTGAACGAAGCGTCGGTTGTGCAGTCGTCACTACCCATTCCGACGGGCAAACTGATTCACGTCGCTGCGACACTGGAGGATGAGACGGGTAAGCAGAGTTTGTTCATCAACGGCAAACGTGTTGCCACGACCAAGACAAGACTCCGCGCATGTGGCCCGCTCGGCGGCACCGGCGCCGGCATTGGCATCGGTAATCGCCAGCAGCACAGCAACCAAGCGTTCCGTGGCACGATCGACGAACTTCGCATTTCGTCCGCAGCGTTGTCGCCGGCCGAGTTCCTCGCCGCGCCCGATTCGGAAAGGTAGGGAAGAAGTCGTGAGAGTCACGCTGCTCACGTTGTTTCTCGCCTGCGCCGCTCATGGTAAGGAACCGTCGATTGTTTTTGACAACCGACCTGAGAGCGGAATTCCACGGAAAGCCTTGGCGCAAATGCGAGCTGAGTCAAATCTGAATCCGGCGCAAGAAAAAGAACTCCGCTCCAAGTTATCCACTCAAGAGAGAAAGCTTTTCGATAAGTGGCCGGCAAAGCTGCACGAGATCAACTCACTTGTGGCATCCCGATCCGGCGGCGGATGACTACAAAATCTTATGGAAGAAATCGTTCGCCTTGTCGCTGACCGAGAAAGAAATCAACAGCTTGCTTGCGGAAAGTGAGCGGAAGCCTCGCAAGTGAATCACGCTCCGTAAAGTGACAACGGCAAACGCGGGAGATTGAAAATGGTTCAACCGTCAACGTGCCCCTCTCTATTGCGCTGTGCCTGGATCGCACCACTTATCGCAGGTCTGTTCATCCCGTCGGCTGCTTTGTTTGGCTCGGACAAGACGGAGCCGAAGTCCGAGAGCTTAACAGCGGACAAACCAAAGGCTCACCAAGAGGGCCGATACAAATTGACCGTGTTTCGCGGAGTCCCGCCGAAGGAAAGCGTTTCGAAGAAAGAGATATCATTCTTCGCAACTTTGGTGACCGCCAATAAACGGTTTGACTTCAAGGTGAAAGAAGGACTCGGGGCGAGCGGCGCGTTGCGCGAGGACAAGGATGGCAAGCTCCACTTCAAAGGCCAAGTCAATTTATCACCCACCGTCGGCGACTTCGATCAGCCCGTGAAACTCGGAAAAAGCTATCTCAATCGTAGTGGCTTTTCGTCAGGCGGCCTTGTTTCCTTCTTCGTGGTATTTGAGCAAGTCGAAGAAGCTGATTCAAAAGTCGAACCGGATGTTGCAGAA
>CALBSZ010000568.1 GCA_937967665.1 uncultured Planctomycetaceae bacterium | reverse complement strand
GGGCTGGAGGTCTCAGGGTCGGACGCGCGCACGCCTGCGGCTGAGCGGTTAAACAGGGCGCAGGCGACGGCGTTTGGGAGGTGTAGTGTCGCTGGGCTGGAGGTCTCAGGGTCGGACGCGCGCACGCCTGCGGCTGAGCGGTTAAACAGGGCGCAGGCGACGGCGTTTGGGAGGTGTAGTGTCGCTGGGCTGGAGGTCTCAGGGTCGGACGCGCGCACGCCTGCGGCTGAGCGGTTAAACATCGGCGGGGGCGCGTGAAAGTTTGCTGGAATGGCTACGCCATCAGCTTGTCGATGACCTTGCCGCCGAATTGGCTGAGTTGCTTGAAGCGGCCGGCGTGGTAGTAGGTCAGCTTGTTGTCGTCCAGACCGAGCAGGCGCAGCAGCGTGACGTGGAAGTCGCGGACGTGATGGACTTCTTCCACAGCCGTCATGCCGGTCTCGTCGGTCGCGCCGATCGTATGGCCGGCGTTGCAACCGCCCCCCGCCAGCCAGATCGTCATGGCGCTGGGATTGTGATCGCGGCCGTAAGCAGTGCCTCCGCGCACGCCGTTATCGGGCGAACGCCCGAATTCGCCGCACCAGACGATAAGCGTGCTTTCCAGGAGGCCGCGGGATTTCAAATCGGTAATCAAGGCGGCGATTGGTTGATCCACGCCGCGGACCAGGTTCCCGTGGGCGCGTTCAATGTAGTCGTGACTGTCCCACGTGCCGTTGTAAAGCTGCACGAAGCGGACTCCCTTCTCGACCATCTTCCTGGCCAGCAGGCATTTCCGCCCAAACGAATCGGTTGCCGCGTTGCCGATGCCGTACAGCGACAATGTCCGCTGGCTTTCTCCGGACAGGTCGATGGCGTCTGGGACGTCGGTCTGCATGCGGAAGGCGAGTTCGTAACTCTCCAATCGCGCCGACAACTCCTGGTGTTCGGGGTGCTGCTCCGCGTGCCGCCGGTTCACACGGGCCAAGAGGTCCAAGTTCCGGCGCTGACGCTGTTCCGAGACACCCGCGGGGGGCTGAAGATCCAGGATCGGCGACCCTTTCGGACGCAGCGGTGTCCCCTGGTAAAAGGCCGGCAGGTAGCCGTTGCTCCAATTCGCCGCGCCGCCTTGCGGGTACGAGACTTCCGGCAGCACCAGGAAACCGGGCAGGTCCTGGTTCATGGAGCCGAGTCCATACGTCACCCACGCGCCGATTCCCGGATCGCCGCCGAAGCGGTTGCCGCAGTTCATCTGGTACATGGCGGTAGGATGATTGACACTGTCGACCTGGCAACCGCGGAAAAAACACAACTCGTCGGCCACCTTTCCCAGATGTTCCCAGTTTTCGGCCATGTCGGCGCCGCTTTGTCCCTGCTTGCGGAACGTAAACGGGCTTTGCACATAGTACCGTTTGCCACTTTCCATGGCGGATTTTTGCTGGCCTTGGCGGACGAATTCCTGAAGATGCAAGTCCTTCAACTTCGGCTTGGGATCAAACGTATCGATATGCGACGGCCCCCCCTCCATCATCAGGAAGATGCAGTTCCTGGCCTTGGCGGGAAAGTGGCCGGCGCGGGGCGCGAGCGGATTCGCTGCTTCGTTCGCCGACGAGTCCTCGTCCAGCAAAGACGAAAACGCGATCGCGCCGAGCGACGTGCCCATCCCGTACAAGAATTCCCGACGTTCATTCATCTCTTGCATTCCCCTTGTGCGCTTCGATCGCAGCGTTCTTCTGCGGCGACGACTTCAACGTTCTCTGAAAAAAGGTATCCGCCGCGTCGAGCATCTGGTCGAACCAGACTTGCTTTCCCAAAAACGGATGCGGCGCGTCTTGGATCACGGTGAGTCCCGACGGGATGCTCAATTCTGTCATGTGTTGGCGGAAGGCATCCGCGCGGGTGCTGGGATCGTCTGTTTCTCCCGTGATGAACCAGCAGGGCGGGTCGTTGCCGTCGAGATGCTCGAGCGGCGAGGCCAAACGATATGTCTGGAGCCGATCCAGCTGCGCTCCGCCGAGGAACTGGCGCCAGATGTGTCCACGTTGTTCCATTGCGGAAATCTCGCGCGTGCGTTGGGAAAGGAGGTCGGTCTGCGCGCCCATCGGAACGGCGGCCTGAATCGCGCTGCTGAACGCGGCGTGTCCACCGTCGCCCTCGAGTTCCTTGATTCCGGCCGACGTCGCGAGCAGTGCGGTGAGGTGCCCGCCGGCGGAGAGTCCGATCGCGCCGATGTGTTCCAGATCGATGCCGTATTGTGCCGCGTTGGCGCGCAGGTAGCGGACAGCGGCTTTGCAATCGTGGATCGCCGCGGGGAACGGCGCTTCGCCGCTCAAGCGATAAGAAATCGTCGCCGCGACATACCCGCGCGCGGCGAGCGCCTGGGCGACTGACGCGTGGCTGGTTCGGTTTCCTTTTGCCCAGCCGCCACCGTGAATGCAAACCACGGCGGGCAGTTGTCCCCAAGCTGAACGGGGGCGGTAGATGTCCATTGCCAGCGTGCGGTCGCCGTAGCGCGCGTAAGTGACGTCGAGCATCGTGTTCAAGCTGGCCAGCGTCGCCGGCGGGACCTTTGTTCGACCATCGCGACGGACCTGTACCTCACCGGCCGGCCGGGCGTCGCGCCGCATTTCTTCCTGGAACAGGATCGCCATGCCGCGCAGTTTGCGGGTTACCTGGCCGTTCCGCACCAGCTGGGTTTCTCCGGGATCCGCGGACAAGTCGTACAATTGCAGGCTTGGATTCAAGTACAGTTTCCAGTGCTGCCAGCGGACTGCGGCCAGCGCCCCCTGGCTGCCATGATAGAAGAAAGCGTCGTTGTATTCGTGGCGCTGGATCAACGGCTCCCATTCGCCAGGCGGATCCCAGTGCCGGCGTCGAGGAACGGTTGCATTCAGCGATTTGTTCCGCCCAGGCGCCGGGACGGCTTGGGTTTCGCCCTTAAGCAGCGGGATGATGTCGCGGCCGTCGATCACGCGGCCGGCGGGAACTTCAATCCCGGCAAACGTAGCCAGTGTCGGATACCAATCCATGGCGCGGACAACAGCCGACGTTGCGATGCCCTCCTGCAAGCCCATTCCCGGGCCCCAGGCGATTGCCGGCACGCGAATGCCGCCTTCGTAGGTCGACAGCTTGTGCCCGCGAATCTTTTGTTCCGGAGTGCGCCCCGGACCGCGACCGTTGTCGGAGGCGTAAATGACGATCGTGTTGTTTTCGATGTCTAACCGTTTGAGCGTGTCGAAAATACGGCCTACGTGGAAATCGAGTTCTTGGATCGCGTCCCCGTATTCGCCCCATCCGGACGTGCCTTCGAACGGTTTGCTCACACCCAGCGGATTGTGCAACATCGTGTGTGGCAGATAGAGAAAGAAGGGGTTGTGTTTGTTCTTTTCGATGAACGCGAGAGCCTCGTTGGTATAAAGCCCCGTCAATTCCGCGGGATCGGCGGGACGTTTGACAACGCTTCTATTGCGCAGCAGCGGAACGCCCCCCTGGTCCTTGAAGTAGACGACCTCGACCGGATCCAGGTTGTGCAGTAAGCCGAAGTAGTGATCGAACCCCTGATTCCAGGGCAGGAACGGTTCGTGAAAGCCGAGATGCCATTTGCCGATACAGGCCGTGGCGTAACCGTTGTCGTGAAGCAATTCCGCGATGGTCAGTTCCTGAGGATGGATACCCGTTCGCGAATCCGCGCGATGCACCCAGGTATGGTTGCCCACCCGGCGCGGGTAGCAGCCGGTCAGCAGGCCGGCGCGCGACGGGCTGCAAATCGGCGCCGCGGCGTAGTAATCCGTAAACCGGGTTCCTGCGTCTGCCATTGCGTCGATCCGCGGCGTCTTGACCTCCGTCGCGCCGTAGCAACCGAGATCGTAGTACCCCTGATCATCGACCAGGATCAACACGATGTTCGGCGGCCGTTCTCTCGCGACCGCGGCGCCCGCCAGCCAGCAAAGCGCCGCCGCGAAGACAGCGAAGTTCGTTCTGACGTTTCGTTGCAGCAGCGTCATGTTTTCACTCAATGCAAGCCGGTCATGGTCGTAAGCATCGCCGCACCCTTGTATTGCTCGCAAGGTGTCCTGTCGCGGCGTGGAAGCCGACCATCAGTAAACATATACGAACTCGTTGGAATTCAAGATCAAGAGGCAAGCGTCGGACAAGGCGCGCGTATGACGATCGACGTCGGCGGGTTGACGGTCGGGGACAAAATCAGCATTGGAAAACAGTTCTTCGACAAACGTGAACTGCTCGCCCGTGTTTTCTTCCACGGCTTCACGGACCACCTGCAGCGGCGGAGTCGCGGCGGCAGGGGCTTGTGCGGGCAACGACTTTTCTGTTTCACGCCAGTGTGCGAGAAATTCTTCCAGTTCCTGCGGAGTAGGCTCGCGAGACAGCGTCAGCTGAAAGCACCGCCTGATGGCGGCCGAATCGTTGTCCGTTTCGCGCAGGGCACGCACGGCCAGGGCCAAGGCTCGGTTATGTGAGTTCTGTCCGTTGAACAGGCTGAAGACTTGCGGCGTCACGATCGAGGCTTCACGCCGCTCGCAGGAAAAATCCGGGGCCGGCGTATTGAAGACTTCCAGCATGGGGGCGATCAGGCCGCGCAGCCGGAGCACGTAGAGCGAGCGCCGGTTGCGTTGTTCGGGAAGCGGGTTGGGCGTCCACGCCGCCGCAAACGTTCCCATCACCTGACGCGGCTGCAGGGCGACTTCCTGGTTGATGGCGGGACGACAGGGGATGCCGCCGAGCGTGGGATTGAGTTCCCCGGTGACCGCCAGCATCGCATCTCGCAACTCTTCCGCGCTCAGACGTCGCGGCTTGAAAACCGCGTAACTCGTACCCTCCGGATCCCGTTCGTGCAGCACGTCTGCCGCGGGATGGCGACTGGAACGGCAATACGCGTCGGAAGTCATGATGCGCCGGTGCAATGCCTTGATCGACCAGCCGTCTTTGACAAATGTCGCGGCCAGCCAATCGAGCAGCTTTGGATGCGTCGGCCGTTTTCCGGTCGAGCCGAAGTTATTCGGATTCCCCGCAAGGGCCTCACCGAAATGCCAGAGCCAGACGCGATTGACAATGACGCGCGTCGTGAGCGGATTCCGCGCATCGGCAACCCACTTGGCAAACGCCGCCCGCCGTCCTTCGATCGTTTCCGGGATCGCGGTGCCGACCTGGTCGTCGATTACGCTGAGTGTCCCCGGCTCCACCGGCAGGCTCGGCGAAAACGGGTCGCCGCCGGTAAGGATCGCCGTCCGCTCCAACTCGCCGCGCTTCAAACGATCGTCCGGGACGCGCGTCGGCGCATAGACACCTTTCGGGCTGTTCGTGAGCCCGTTGTAGACGGCCAGGGCATAGGGCCGGTAACGATCGAACTCCCATTGCAGGCGCTGAATCCCTTTCCGCGACACGCGTTCGATACCGAACTGCTGCGGCGTGAAGCTGACAAGCTTTGGCGGGTAATTGCTTTCCGGCACACCGGCCTGTCGCATGGCGGAGCGGGCGGCATTGAAGATCGCGGAGTTATTGCCTTTGGCCTGACGTCTGGCGACTTCCTGGTCCCACTTCTTTTTGACTGCGGTAATGGCCGCTGCTTGTTCCGCGGACGTGTGTTCCCCAGCACGGTCTTCCGCGGAGCGAACGTCGCCCAAGCGCGCTGCGAACCACTCCTGAGCGTTCTCCAGGAGTGCTTGATCGAGTTCGGCGAGCGTTTGCTCATAGGCTTTCTTGCGCTGGACCAGGTAGGACTGCTCGCTGAATCCCGATGTATTCTCCTCGGCGAGGAAATCCGCCCGGCGTTCGGCCAGTTGCGTTGTTGCGAAAACGGCCTGAATGGAATAGTAGTCACGTGTCGGCACGGGATCGAATTTATGGTCGTGGCACCGCGCGCATTGCAGCGAGTGGGCCAGAAAGGTTTCGCCCACGCTATTGGTGACATCATCCAGGAATCTCTGCCGTGCTACTTTGGCGACTTCCATGCCGGTCAGTTCCCAAGGGCCCATGCGCAGGAATCCGGTGGCGATGATCATCTCCGGATCGCTCGGGTCGATTTCGTCGCCGGCGATTTGTTCGCGAACAAACTGGTCGTACGGCTTGTCGTCATTGAACGCGCGCACGATGTAGTCCCGATACCGCCAGGCGTTGCCGCGTTCATAGTCGTTGGCGAAGCCGGACGAATCGGCATAGCGGACGACGTCCAGCCAGTGCTGCGCCATCCGCTCGCCGTAATGGGGCGAATCCAGCAGGCGATCGACCACCTGGGCAAAGGCCGCGGCATCCGATTTCGGGTCTTCCAGGAACGCCTCGACCTCGGCGGGCGTGGGGGGCAAGCCGGTGAGATCAAAGGTCGCTCGACGAATCAGCGTTCTGCGGTCCGCTCGCGGGGCGGCAGCGAGCCCGTCGGGCATCGCCTGTTCGATCAATACGTCAATCGGATTCCCGATCGCCTTTTGCTCCGCGGAAGCGCGTTGTGCCGCTGCGGTGTCTTCCTGGGTTGAGAAGCGGCCATCCAGCGGGCGGTAGGCCCACAGCCCGGCTGGGTCGTATTTCCGATTGGTCCAACTGTCATCCAGACCACCCGACGTCTTGACCGTGATGCCGTCCTCGGCCGACCACTTGCTGGCGTAGGCGCTTTCAATTTCGCGGCGCCGTTTCGGATCGGGCCACTTCGCTCCCGAACGAATCCAATCGCTGAGCCAGGTCTGTTGTTCGGCAGATAACTGCTCCGCCTCTTTGGGCGGCATGGCCGACCAATCGTCGCTCTGGCGCGTCACCGCCAGATACAGGGGACTCTTGTCAGGTGCTCCTTGGACGATGGCAGGTTCTCCGCTGTCTCCGCCGGCGAGCAGACCGGAGAGCGAGCGGACGTCCAGAGAGCCCTCGATCTTGGCGGGATCTTTTCCATGGCACCCCAGGCACTTCTCGCGCAGCAACGGCTCCACGCGGCGCACAAACAGGAACTCGGAATGCTCCGCCGTCAGCTCTTCGTCCGCCGCCTGTGCCCAGGCTTGGGATGCCAACCCGAGTGCCAAATAGAAGCACGTCGCGCAAGTCAGTGCCGAGGCGCGGAGATGGGAAAGTCTGGACTGCAGGAACGTGCCCCGCCGTTGACCGCCGCCGTGTCGCTCAACACCCGAGGACGCTGGAATCCGTTCGAAAACCTGTCTCATGATTCTCCGTTCAGCTTGCACCGTTGAAACCACCACATCGGTTCGAATAGAACGGTTTTCCGTCCATGCGGTACGCTGTTCCGCCACCAGCCGCAGCAGGCTGCCGAAGAAGCAGCTCAAGACCAAGGGTGGCTGGGGCTGAGCGCAGCGAACCCCCAGTTTTTCCCTTTGTTTTCAACGCTGGGGGCTCGCGGCGCTCGACCCCAGCCACCCTAATTCGTATTCAGGGACCTCCGCAAGCGCCGGCGCCTGCGGCTTTGGGTTAAACGATTACACCACATCAGGTTACGCCGACATCGCGGGAATGTCAATGTTCGCGATGAAACAGGAAGTGGTC
>CALBSZ010000567.1 GCA_937967665.1 uncultured Planctomycetaceae bacterium | reverse complement strand
GGTCAGAATCACAGCGGCGGCCCGGTAATCGGCGCCGCCCGCGACGCGAACGCCCGCCACGCGTTGGCCTTCGCCGGCGGGTTCCACCAGCAGATCGGCCACCATTTCCTGCCGCAGATCGAGGTTGGTCTGCTGTTCGCAGCGGTGCTTGATCCAGTTCTGATACGCCTTCTTGTCGGCCTGAGCCCGGGGGCTGTGCATGGCCGGGCCTTTGCGGCGGTTGAGCATCCGGAACTGGATGCCGGTGGCGTCGATCGCGCGCCCCATGACGCCACCGAGCGCGTCGATTTCGCGCACAATCTGCCCCTTGGCGACGCCCCCGATGGCCGGATTGCAGCTCATCTGCGCCAGCGTGTCCAGGTTGGTGGTCAGCAGCGCCGTCTTCGCCCCCGATCGCGCAGCCGCCAGCGCCGCTTCAGTCCCCGCGTGACCGGCGCCGACGACAATCACATCGTAATGATAAGTGTGGTTCATGGATCACCAACCAGCTTAAGTGGAATTCCGGCCAGCGAGAAGGAGGCTCCACGCAAACCGGGAAATCCGTTGTTTTCTTTCCGGTCGAACGCAAATCACCGCCATGCCCCGCCCGAAAACGCCTCGGCAAGCGTCTGGTTTCGGCCGTGTTGGACGGGTAAGGTAGTAGGTGCGTTGACCCGCTGCCCGTTGCGGCATGCCGGCTGTACGCGTGGCGGCGCGGCAGTCTGTAGCGTCAGTTGCTGTCAAGAATACAAGTTTGAGGCCCAAGATCCCAAAGGAGCAAATGATGAAACGGTTGATGGTGTGCGGCGTGTTTTGCCTGGGGATGATCGCGATCGCGGAACGCCGGGTTCAAGCGCATTTCCTGTGGGTGGCGATTGACGCCAAGTCGGGTTCGAACGGGAGGACGAACGTGTACTTCGAGCACGGGCCGGCTCCGGGAGATGGCCACTATCTGGATCCTTTCATCAAGCGCGGCCGGACCTGGCTGCGCACGACTGACGCCGAGAAGCCGATCGAGCTGGAGATGGCGGTGGTGGAACAACCGGGGAAGCGCTGGCTGTCGGCCGCGCTGCCGCACGCGGGACCTCGCAGTATCGACAGCTTCGGTACGTTTGGCGTCTATGCCTATGGCAAGACCAACGTGCTGCTGCACTACTACGCCAGGCACCTGGACGTGGCCACTCGGGACGAACTGCATCAGCTGGCGAGCGCGCCGCAAATGCAGCTGGATGTCGTTCCCCGCTACGACGGGTCGAACGTGGAAGCGACCGTGTCATGGCACGGCCAGCCGGTGGCGAAGCGGACCGTCACGGTTGGCGGTCCCAAACGCTTCTTTGAAAAGTTGACGACCGACGACGCTGGCAAGGTGCGGATCACTCCCAAAGCCGGCGGCGCTTATCGCTTTCACGTCTTTGTCGAAGAGGACAAAGGGGGTACGTTCGAAGACATGGATTACGAACTGATTCGGCACCACGCCACGCTGATAGTGAACCTGCCGCTGGAAAAATGACGCTATGGAACGAGCTCGTCTTTCGTCGGTGGTAACGAGTTGACCATGCCGGCGTCGTTGCGTCGCAGTTCGTCGATGGTTGCGGCGCGGAATCGTCGCAGCATGGTGCGATGTTCGGCCTGCTGCGCCAGGTTGACCAGTTCCTCCGGGTCATTGCGCAGATCATACAGCTCTTCCGTTTCGCCGTTTACGAGGTTGCGGATGTATTTGTACTTGCCTCGATGCAGCGACACCCACCACGGCACTCCCTGCGCATCCAACTGGCCCGAGTCCTCCGGAACGGCATCCGTATCGCTGCCGAACGACCGGTGGGTGTAGACCGTCATGGTGGGATGCGGCCAGCCGCGCCGCGGGTCTTCCAGTAGTGGCGTCAGATCGTGGCCGTGAACTTTCCAGGGCAGTTCCAGATCCGCGAAGCGGAAGAACGTGGGCATCAGATCGCAACCTCCCACCGATGATTCGCACACCGCGTTTTCCGCGATCTTGCCCGGCATGCTGACGATCAGGGGAGAGCGGATCGTGCCGTCGTAAGGAGCGATCTTTCGGCAGAATCCTTTCTGGCCAAATGCCATCCCCTGGTCCGCGGTGAAGACGACCAGCGTGTTCTCCAGCTGGCCGGTTTCCTTCAACGCGCGCATTAACTTGCCGACTCCTTCGTCGATGGCCAGCACGCCTTGATGGTATTGCCGCACCCAGGCGTCCAGCGAATTGCCATGAATGCCTTTCGAGCCTTCCACGGTCTGGCCGCCAAAGGCCCCGCCTTTCATTTCCGGCCGGCCATCCTTGCCTCGGACCCACATCTCCACTTTTTGCATGTAAGCCGGTTTCCCCGGCCGCGGCGGATAGATGTCCGCCGGTGGTTCGATAGCGTTGTCCGGGTAAGCCTCCAGATGCCGGTCCGCCGGCGTGAAGGGACCGTGGACGGCGCCGTAACAGAGCCACAGGTACCAGGGCTTGTCGGCGTCGCGATGTTTGCCGCGAATGAACTCATCCGCCCACCGTGTGTAGTTGTCCGTCGAATAGCCCTCGACCTCGACCGCCTCGGCGCCATTGATTTCGAGCAACTGGTCGTAGTAGTAGTTGCCCGAGTTGCGAACATGACGCGGTCGGTTCCAGACGACTTGATAATCCCAGTCGCGGCCGTATCCGGTATCGGTTCCCGTGTGCCACTTGCCGATTTGCGCCGTCACGTAGCCATGGGCTCGAAAGACACTCGGCCAGAAACGGCACTGTTCCGGATCGTACGTGCTTCCCGGGTATTGGCCCACCATGCGCATCGATTCGACGCCGAATTGATGCCGGCCGGTCAGGATCGTCGCGCGGGACGGCATGCACCAGGTGCCGATGTAGGCGTGTGTGAAACGCACGCCCGTCCTGGCCAGCTGGTCGATATGCGGCGTCCGCACCCAGTCGTAGGATTCCGGATAGCAACCGACCGTTCGATAGGATTGATCGTCGGTATAAATGAACAGGATGTTCGGCCGGTCCGCTCCTGGCGCTTTCGCAATAAGGGCGGCAAGTGTCAGCAGCGAGAGAGTAAATCGAATCATGGTTGCCTGCCTAACGTTTTCGGGATGCGTGAATTCATGAAGGCCGCGGCAGCGGTTGCCGCCGGTTGTGGCGGAAAGTGTAGTGGCAATGTGCCGTCGACAGCACTAACATAACAGCAGCAAAACGAACTCACAAGGAAATTCGCCGATGTTCAAACCGTCCCTCTTGGTATTCGCCCTCTTGTTTTTTACCTCTTTCAACGCGCTCGCGGACGATGCGGAATGGGTGCAGCTGTTCAACGGCAAGGACCTGACCGGCTGGACCCCGAAAATCCGCGGCTATGAGTTGGGAGACAACTACGGCGATACGTTTCGGGTCGAAGACGGAGTTCTGAAAGTCGTTTACGAGAAGGATAAGTACGAAGCCTACGATGCCCGCTTCGGGCATTTGTTTTACGAAAAACCCTTTTCGCACTATGTCATCCGTGTGGAATATCGCTTTGTGGGCGAGCAGTGTAATGGAGGACCCGGCTGGGCCAAACGCAACAGCGGGATCATGGTTCACGGCCAGGCGGCGGAGACCATGCAGAAAGATCAGGACTTTCCCGCGTCGATCGAAGTCCAGTTGCTCGGTGGCATGGATGCCAGTGAAAAACCAACGGCAAATCTCTGTACGCCCGGCACCAACGTCGTCATGAACGGGAAGCTGTTCAAGCCGCATTGCACGAAGAGTCGCAGCAAGACGTTTCGCGGCGACCAGTGGGTCACGGTCGAGGTGGAAGTGCACGGCAGCAAGTCGATCAAGCATGTCGTGAACGGCGAAACGGTGCTGGAGTACACGCAGCCGCAACGGAACGATGGCGCGCTGCTGGAAAGCGGTACGATTTCGCTGCAATCGGAAAGTCACCCGGTCGAATTTCGCAAAGTCGAATTGCGCCAACTGCGGGAAGAATGAGACGCGTATTCAGCGATCGCGCGAGGCCACTCGCCAGGTTTCGCCCGTGGCAACGCCCTTTCGAACGACATGGGCGCGCGCGTGGAGCGCCACTGTCGGGCAGATGTGCCGCGGATACGCCACGAAGGTGTCGCCGATGGCGTAGCGGTCGGCTGCCGGAGTCGTGATGACCAGGTGTTCTTCGCTCTGCCCGGTGAGGGACATGCCGGGAATCGTGGGAATGGTCACGCGGCGTTCCAAGGGCATTTCAGCGGCGACAGCCTTGTATCCCAAATCCAGGCACAATCGCTGTTCGCCCGGTTTGCTGATCACACGCGTCAACAGCGCCGCCGCGATCTCGAACGGCAGATCGGGGTACGTTGTGCCGTAACCCACGTCCCACAGCAACGTGGTGCCCGGGCTGCACTCCCATGGCGTCTGTGCCGCCCAGATGCCGAACGTAGGCGAACCGCCGCCAATAACGGCCGGGGCCGCGTAATCCCGCGCGGTTTCGATAATGGCCTCGGCGGCCGCGGTCCGCGCGGCCAGCGATGCGTCGTGCAGATGGCCATCATAGACATGCAGGCCGCCGAAGGAGACGCCCGCGAGCGATTCGATCGTGTCTCGTAATTGTTTCAACTCCGGGCCCCAGGCGATACCGGTGCGATGCATGCCGCAGTCGACGTCGATGAACAAACGCAGCGGCCTGGTGGAATGTGCAAACGCCGCGGCGATTTCTGTTGCTGCCGTGCGATTGTCGACCAGGGCTGCCAACGTCGTATTGGGAAATCTTTCCGCGGCGGCGGCGAGTCGCCGTATGTTGGGACCGACGGGTTGGTAGGCCAGCAGCACGTCCGCAGCTCCCGCAGCAGCCGTCATTTCCAGTTCCGCCAGCGTTGCCGCCTTGAATTTGGTGATGCCGGCGGCCAGTTGCAGTTGAACCACCTCGGCCATCTTGTAGGTCTTCACGTGGGGACGCAGTCGCGACGCATCCCCTCCGGTCGAGGAAATCATCCGCGCGATGTTCGCTTGCACGCGATCGGGATCGACCAGCAGCGCGGGGGACGGGATGCCTTCCGGGTTTTCGACGTAGAATTCGCCCATCGGTTTCACCATCCTTTCCGCGGTGCCAGGCTGCGACATGCAATCGCATCGAGTATAGTAAAGTCCGGCAGTGAATGCAGGGTCTGCGTGTTTGGTTGAAGGCGACGATGAGTGAGAAACGGCTTATTGAACTGGAAACCAGGCTGATGTACCAGGAGCAGACCATTCAGGAACTCAACGATGCCTTGGCCAGCCAGCAGCAGCAACTCGATCGCCTCGAGGCGACCTGTCGAAAGCTGATAGAATCCGTCCGTGCGGCCGTTCGCAGCCAAGGGGACCTGCCCCACGAAAAGCCGCCGCATTATTAGTGTAGGTTTGAGTCCACTCGTTCCCATGCCTACTCGTTCCCAGACTCCTGCCTGGGGACGCGCTTTTCGCTACCGTCAACCCTGCACTGTAGTACTAGTGCCTCGTCCAGATTTAATATTGGGGTTCGGTAAAGGGGTCAGGAGTCAATTGTGCGAAGCACCCGAAGGGCCGTTCCGGCAATTGACTCCTGACCCCTTTACCCTCCGCTCTAAGACCGGGGAAGGGTGGCTTCTATGAAAACTCGTTGCGAGTCAAGGGCTGTCGGTGG
>CALBSZ010000566.1 GCA_937967665.1 uncultured Planctomycetaceae bacterium | reverse complement strand
TAAATCGTCGTATTCTCGTGCTGTTGCAGAATCGATGCGGGCACATCCGGCGTGCCGGGGCCTTCCACGGCGCCCTCGCCGGTAAGGGCGGGTTCAAGCTCACCCTGCGCGGCTACGACGTTGATACCGACTATCACGCCATCGCCCGGCAGTCGCGAGGACGACGGATCGAGGTTGCCGATCCGGGGCGCAGTCTGATTCTGGCCAAGCCGTCCGGAGCACTCCCGCACAAGGGAGGCGTCCGCTTCGAAGTCGGCTCGCCCGAATACACGATCATTGCCAACTGGATCGCCGGCGGCGCCCCGCCTCCACGGCCGGACGATCCGCGAGTGGATCATCTGGAGGCCGTTCCAGCACGGACGAAATCGACTCCCGGCAAGACACAGCAAGTCACCCTGAACGCCCACTATACCGATGGCACCGTCCGCGATGTAACTCGCTGGGCCAAGTTCTCTTCCGCCGACGAAACGGTGGCCACGGTCGACGAAGCCGGAAAGGTCGAAGTCATCGGCCACGGCGAGGGAGCGATTACCGCCTGGTTCGCCAGCAAGATCGTGATGGCCAGGATCACCTCTCCTTACGATTACGATGTCGAAGACGCGGTTTACGCCGCCGCGGAAGAACGCAATTTTATCGACACCCTGGTACTCAAGCAACTTCGCCGGCTGAACCTCAAACCCTCCCTCCCCGCGACCGACGCCGAATTCCTGCGCCGCGTGTTTCTGGATACGATTGGCACGTTGCCAACGCCCGCCGAAGCACGCCAATTCCTCGCGGATGACGCCGCCGACAAGCGCGACCGGCTCATCGAACAGTTGCTCGAACGGCCTGAGTTCGTCGATTACTGGACGTACCGCTGGTCCGACATCATGCTGATCAACGGCACTCGCTTGCGTCCCCAGGCCGTGAAGGCGTATTACCAATGGGTTCGCCAGAACGTCGAGAACAATACGCCGTGGGATGAGTTCGTTCGAGAAGTGATCACAGCCCAAGGGGACAGTTTCGAAAACGGCGCTACGAATTTCTACGCCATCCACCAGTCGCCTGAGGAGATGACCGAAAATGCCTGCCAGGCGTTCCTCGGCTTGTCCATCGGCTGTGCCAAGTGCCACAACCACCCGCTCGAAAAATGGACGAATGATCAGTACTACGCCATGGCCAACCTGTTTGCCCGCGTCCGCGCGAAAGGCTGGGGAGGCGATGGGCGCAATGGCGACGGGAAACGAACGCTGATGGTTTCCACGCACGGCGATCTGATTCAACCGTTGCGAGGCAAGCCGCAGCCACCCACACCACTTGACGCGGAACCGCTCGACTTTGACGATACGACGGACCGCCGCGACTATCTGGCCGACTGGCTGACCTCCGCGGAAAATCCCTATTTCAGCAGGGCGATCACCAATCGTATCTGGGCCAACTTCTTTGGTGTCGGGCTGGTCGAGTCCGTGGATGACATGCGTCTGACCAATCCTGCCAGCAACGAGGAATTATTGGAGGCAGCGTCGCAGTTTGTCGCCGACCACAATTTCGACTTGAAGCAACTCATGCGCGCCATCTTGCAGTCGGCCACCTACCAGCGAAGCAGTCGGCCGCTGCCGGAGAACGCGGAAGAAAAACGGTTCTACTCGCGCTATTATCCCCGCCGCTTGATGGCCGAAGTCCTGCTCGATGCCATTTCACAAGTGACCGACGTGCCCGCTTCCTTCACCGATGTGCTGTTTCCCGGCGCGGATCGCAACAAAACCGACTTCTATCCCAAGGGAACCAAGGCGATCCAGTTGTACGACTCCGCCGTCGAATCCTATTTCCTGAAAACCTTTGGGCGCAACCAGCGCCTGATCACTTGCGAATGCGAACGCTCCGACGAACCAAGCATGGTGCAAGTACTACATCTTTCCAACGGCGACAGCCTGAACGGTCGTTTGGCAGCCAAGGAGAATCGCATTACCGCGCTGCTGGCCGGCGACCAGGACAATGCGGGAATTGTGGAAGAAGCGTACTTGCTATGCCTGTCCCGTTTTCCTACGGATTCCGAGCGATCCCGACTCTTGCCGCTGCTCGATACGCCAGACGCCGAGCAGAAACGCATTGCCGTGGAAGACCTGTTCTGGGCACTCATGACCAGCCGTGAATTCCTGTTTAACCATTAGACATTCTGTCGTTGCCATGAAAACCACGCGAGCCCAACCGGGAACGAAACAAGCCAATACGACATTTGCTCTGAAGATCAAAGCCCAGGAAGCTTCCATGTACCTACACCGGATTGCTCTTGTTGTGTTCTTCGTCGCTGCGCCCCTCGACGCCGCCGAAACGGAATTTTCCTATACCAAGGATGCGGCCCCGTTTCTGAAGAAGTATTGCGTTGGTTGCCACAATGCCGATGACGCGGAAGGCAAGCTGTCACTGGAGACGTTCGAGGACTTGCAAAAAGGAGGCAAACGCGGCCCTGCCCTGCTGCCCGGCGATAGCGATGCCAGCCGCATGGTACGGATGCTCAGAGGGACCGCCGAGCCGAAAATGCCTCCTGCGGATAGCGATCAGCCCACAGCGGAAGAAATCGTCAGGTTCGCCGACTGGGTTAACGCCGGAGCCAAGGGTCCGGACGGACAGGAACCGCCAAAACGCCTGCTGACCCCACACATCGAACCGGCAGCAATCGACTCGCCCGCCATTACGGCGGTGGATTGGAGCCGTAGCGGGAAGTTCCTGGCCATCGCACGTTACGGACAGGTGGAGGTACTGAATGGTGCCGATAAACAGCCGGCGTTTTCGATCCGCGACCTTCCCGGCAAGGTGAATTCGGTCCGCTTTTCGCAGGACGAGCAGTTCCTGGTGGTGGCCTCGGGAATTGTAGGACTCCACGGCGAAGCCAGCATCTGGGACACCGCGTCGGGCCAACGCGTGCGTGTCTTCGCCGGACACCGCGACACGATTTATGCCGCGGTCTTGAGTCCGGACAACCAGGTTCTGGCGACCTGCAGCTACGACAAGAAGATCCTGCTCTGGAATGCGACGAGCGGCGATCCCATCCGTACGTTAACGGGACACAACGGCGCGATCTTCGATCTCGCGTTCAATCCGGACGGCAGGGTGCTGGCGAGTGCCAGCGCGGACGAAACGGTCAAGTTGTGGCAGGTCAGTACAGGAATTCGACTCGATACACTGAGCCAACCGCTGGCGGAGCAATATGTCACGCGTTTCACACCGGACGGCAAGTACGTGGTAGCGGGCGGCGCCGATAATCGCATTCGCGTCTGGCGACTGGTCTCCATCGACAAACCGCGCATCAACCCGCTGGTCTACGCGCGCTTTGCGCACGACGCGGCAATCGTGCAGCTGGCCTTCTCTCCCGACGGCGCGACGCTTGTCTCCACCGCCGAAGACCGTACTGTCAAGCTGTGGGATTCGAAATCGTATTCCCAATTCGAAGCGTTCGAGGACCAATCCGACATTCCGGCGGCGGTGGCCGTGTCACCGATCGATGCGGAAATACTGGTCGGACGACTGGACGGAACGTTGGACTATGTCAAACTGCCGAAGAAGTCTGCCTTGAACAGCACGGACGACACGCGCGACGCTCACGTCATCCCGTCCGACGCGCCAACAACGGAATTCGCCGAATCCGAGCCCAATGACGGAATCGACCAGGCACCACAACTGGCCTTGCCGGCGCTGGTACGCGGAACGATCCAGACAGCGAACCAACAGGCCGACGTGGATACGTATGCATTCTCGGCCAAAGCCAGTGAACAGTGGGTAATGGAAATCAAGGCCGCGCGGATGAAATCGCCGTTGGACTCGAAAATCGAGGTCCTGGATGCGGACGGGCGGCCGATCCCGCGTGTGCTGCTGCAGGCGGTGCGCGATTCCTACTTCACCTTTCGCGGCAAGGACTCAAACACGAGCGACGATTTCCGCGTCCACAATTGGGAAGAGATGGAATTGAACGAGTTCCTGTATGCCAACGGCGAAGTCGTCAAGTTGTGGCTCTACCCCCGGGGCCCCGATTCCGGTTTCAAGGTCTATCCGGGAACGGGAAAGCGTTATACGTATTTCGATACGACGCCGCTGGCGCACCCGCTGCACGAACCTTGCTACATTGTGGAACCACATGCTCCGAACTCGACGCTCATCCCCAACGGCCTGCCGGTCTTCCCTATCTATTTCGAAAACGACGACGACAGCCGGCGCAAGTTCGGATCGGATTCGCGTCTGACCTTTACGGCACCGGAAGACGGATCGTATCGCGTCCGGGTGAGCGATGCGCGCGGTTTCGGCGGCGAGTCCTACAAGTACGAACTGTCGATCCGGCCGCGCCGCCCCGACTTCCGCGTAACACTGCAGGGCGGCAATCCCACGGTAAACGCCGGAAGCGGCAAGGAGTTCTCCGTGCGTGTCGATCGCCTGGACGACTTTGAGGGCGAAATTCGAGTCGACATTGTCAGCGTGCCAGCGGGTTTCACGGTCACCTCGCCCATTCTGATCGAAGCGGGCCAGGACATTGCCTATGGTGCGATCTACGCCGCCCCCGATGCCCCCGCGCCCGACGCCGAGACGGCCAAGGCGACGAAAGTCACCGCCACAGCTACCATCTTCCGTCAACGTGTCACCAAGGATGTCAACAACCTTGGCGAGATCAAATTGGCTGCAGCGCCCAAGCTACTGGTCCGGCTGGAACCGTCAGAATTGACCTTATCCCCCGGGCAAACCATTTCCGCCAAAGTCGTACTGGAACGTCGAGGATTTGGAGGTAATGTTTCGTTTGGCAAAGAGGATTCCGGCCGCAATCTGCCTCACGGCGTGTACGTCGACAACATCGGCCTGAATGGCCTGCTATTGTTCGGCAACCAGAACGAACGCGAAATCTTCATCACCGCGTCCAAAATCGTTCCCGCACAAACGCGCACCTTCCATCTTCGCGCCAATGCCGAAGGCAATCAAGTCTCGACGCCGGTCACGCTGACGATTACAAAATAGCGTCTTCTTTCACGTAGTGATATCCAACCGCCGCTCCCCGCCGTACTCGTACTCGTGCTCAGCGCAGCGGTGCTCGTGCTCGGATGCCCCGGTTGTGGCGCGAGTGTTCCCGCCGTGACATGGCCGCTCAGCGGCGGTGCATGCCTCGCCCCCCCAGCTTGCGTCCCGTCGAGTACGACGAGTGAACGGAATCCGGGCAATGCGTCCTCCAAATTGCCTCGGTGATATTGAAATCCTTCTTCGCTCCGGTCAGAATACGGGAAAGTGCCGGTCCTTTTCAAATCCAGTCCGTCAAAGACCTGCATAGACGACACGTTGTCGCAAGTTCAATTCGTTGTGCGATCGTGTTTACGGATCTGGAATGCCAAGATCGCGACAAATCTTGCGCGCCAAGTGATCGGATATCTCATTGTGGCGTGGCACGGCAGATCGTTGCCCATTGGCCGGATTACCCCACCACGAATGGTTGCCGCCTTCGCGGATCAGTTCGCATCCGTGATCTACCAGATGCCGTATCAAATCGCGGCGGTTCACGGCTGGATCGCTACTTCTTCGAAAGATGCTCCGGCTGCCTTTCGTGCGTCTTCACGATTCATTGCAATCGCTTCGCTCAGCGCCTCGCGCAGATTGGCGATCAACTCGTCGCGAGTCGCGCCTTGCGAATTGACGCCTGGGACTTCTTCAATCCACCCGATCCACCAAGGGCCGTCTTCTCGAATAACCGCTGTGTAGCCGTTTGTTGTCATGATTGCCTCGATTCGGGAGAGCCGCACAACATGGATTTGCCGCAAAGCCGCTGCGCGGACGCCTCGTTCTCTATTCTACGTCCACTCCTTTGGTACAATCAACTCGTACTTCATGGCTGAATCTCGTTGGAGCGTCCGGCGTCGGCCGTGCCACCCGTTGTGCGAGCAGGACGCATCTTCGCAAGCAGTGCTCTGGCCGCTGCCCGTGGTACTCGTACTCAGCGCAGCGGTACTCGTACTCGCACGCGGACGCCGGCGGTGGCTCGAGTGTTCCCGCCGTGACCTGACCGCTCAGCGCCAGTGCCGGCCGCGCCTGTCACGCCCCCTGCTTTCGTCCCGTCGAGCACAAGTACGAGTACGAGTACCATCCTGCGAGCTGAGCCTGCGCCTTCTCTTGACGCACAACTCAGCATGCCCGCCCATCGCGGTCGCCTTTACCTGAATACCAACGAGGCCACCATTTGGGTGAACGTTTCGACCGCCACCGGCAATGACAATGAAAAGATGTTCAATCATGCTCGGTGCTGGATTCAAAAGAACTGCACGCGCGGGGGGTGCAGGCCGATTCTCTACTTGGGTTGGCTGAGGAGCACCGCCCAACGCATTCACGCGGCACTGCCAACAGCGGCCACCTCCGACGTAGTGCGAGCCGCCTTGGCCATGGTAGAATGATCTGAACTTCGCGACAGCATTCGCTTCGTTGACGGCGGCGTCGCGCATGTGTCGTGTCGGGCAGCACAGGCTTTCAGGTTTATGATTGAGAATCCCTACGAATCCGCCACCGCATCGACGCCCCCACCGCAAACTCGTGCAACATATTTTGGATGCTGTGGGCGGGGGCTGTCGCACTCGCCTTGGCTGCTCTGTGCCTTGTCGCCACCGTTGCTGGGATGATTTGGTCATTCGACGCAATCGCGACATCTCCGTCGGCTCCGGACCCCTCAGATCTGGCAAACGGCATTAGCACGGCCCTGATTCCCTCAATCGCCGCTGCGCCTCTCGCCATAGCAGGCATCGTGTTGCTCATCCTCGGTTTCGTGTGCCGCCGCCCTGTTTCTCGCTCGTAGTGCCGCCCAACACAGATTTGCCGCAGAGCCGTGGGGAATCCGGCGCCCGAGTGATGCGCGCGCAGAGCCGCGCGTAAAAAAACCCTTTGCGGGAAATCCCGCAAAGGGTTTTAAATTAATCCGGCGATACCTACTTTCACGCTGGTGTGCACTATCATCGGCTCGGAAAGCTTAACTACTGTGTTCGGGATGGGAACAGGTGTGGACCTTTCCGATATGTTCGCCGAAAGGAGCATCGAGAGCCGTTAGACTGCTCGATGCCCAAATTTCGGTTTGCTGGTAAATGGGATGCTCTTATGTTTGCGCCTCAGAACCTTTTGCTTGCAGACGCTGGGCGTCTGCCGGCAAAAGAGAGAGCTGAATATAAGTGGCCAAGCCTTCGTCCGTTAGTACCGGTAAGCTGAACATGTTACCATGCTTACACATCCGGCCTATCAACCTGGTCGTCTTCCAGGGGACTCTCGTACAATGTACTTACGAAACCTAATCTCGGGGCGGGCTTCACGCTTAGATGCTTTCAGCGTTTATCCTGTCCGTAGTTAGCTATCCAGCCGTGCCGCTAGCGCGACAACTGGTACACCAGAGCTACGTCCAACTAAATCCTCTCGTACTAAAGTTGAATTCCCTCAAGTTTCGAACGCCCACGGCAGATAGGGACCGACCTGTCTCACGACGGTCTGAACCCAGCTCACGTACCACTTTCATTGGCGAACAGCCAAACCCTTGGGAGCTTCTTCACCCCCAGGATGTGATGAGCCGACATCGAGGTGCCAAACCGCTCCGCCGCTATGGACGCTCGGGAGCGATAAGCCTGTTATCCCCGGAGTACCTTTTATCTGATGAGCGATGGCCCTTC
>CALBSZ010000565.1 GCA_937967665.1 uncultured Planctomycetaceae bacterium | reverse complement strand
TGCGAGAGCTGGGTGCGTGTGTCTTGGACGCCGACCGCATCGGTCATGAAGTACTACGCGAAGGAGAAGTGCGAACCGCAGTCCGAAACCGCTGGGGCGATGCGGTCTTCGACGCGGACGGAGAGGTCGACCGGCGAGCGGTCGCCAGGATTGTTTTTACGAAGTCGCCTGCAGGGAAGCGGGAGTTAGCGTTTCTGGAAGCGTTGGTGCATCCCTGGATCGGCCAGCGGTTGCAGGAACAGATTCGCGAGCTTGCGGAGCAAGGCTGCCCGGCGGTCGTGTTGGATGCGGCCTTGATGATCAAGGCCGGTTGGGACCGCTATTGCGATTTTGTAATTTTCGTGGATACACCAAAGGAACAGCGGCTCGAACGAGCCAGAACACGTGGTTGGAGCGAGGAGGAATTTGACGCTCGTGAGGACGCGCAGGAATCGTTGGACCGGAAACGAAACCGTGCCGATTTGGTAATAGATAACGCTGGGTCTCCTCAGCGCACCGTGGCTCAAGTTCAACGCCTCTGGGACTCCCACCTGAACAGATCGTCGTAGTCGTCACTGCATGCCGCGCGGTCGCGCGCTGCCAGTTTCGATGGCCCATTGCCTGCCAGACAAGAATCAACTTTTCCATTTCCATACTTTTTGCGAGTTAGCAATTAACTCGAACACAACCTACCGCCGTCGCCTTCCGTGCGCCGGCTGAAAATGCTCGTCAGGAGTAACCAGTTCCATGTCCGATTCCAAACCAGCCAAGGTGGGCGAGACCAAACGCCGCTCACCCGCTCGACCTCAACCGGTTCGTGAAGCAGAGTCCAATAACTACGACGACCAGGAACCGCTTTCCCTGGCCGAGGAAATTGTCGAGGAGTCCGAGCGCGGCGCGAACCGCCGCGGCGCGGACGACACCAACGACCGCTACGAAAAAATCAAGCAGGGCGAAATCCACATCGCCGAATTGCAGAAGCTCACCATGGCCGAACTGATCGAGGCGGCGCGGACTGAAAACGTCAGCGAAGTCTCGGGAATGAAGAAACAGGACTTGATCTTCAAGATCCTGAAAGAACGCGTCAAGATGAACGGGCTGATGTACGGCGAGGGCACGCTGGAGATCCTGCCGGACGGGTTCGGCTTCCTGCGCAGCCCCGATTACCATTACCTGTCGTGCCCGGACGACATCTACGTGTCGCCCAGCCAGATCCGCCGGTTCGGCCTGCGGACCGGTTCGACCGTCGCGGGCCAGATTCGACCGCCGAAGGAAAACGAGCGTTACTTCGCGCTGCTGCGCGTGGAAGCGATCAACTTCCAGGATCCGAATCTGATGTCCGAACGGGTCTCGTTCGACGAACTGACGCCCCTGCATCCCGATCAGCGCGTCGTGATGGAATACGATCCGAGCGATATCGCCACCCGCGTGGTCGACCTGGTCACGCCGATCGGATTCGGGCAGCGCGGTTTGATCGTCAGCCCGCCGCGTGCCGGCAAGACCATCCTGATGCAGAAAATGGCAAAGTCCGTGCTCAAGAACTTCCCGGAGGCCTACGTGATCATGCTGCTGATCGACGAACGTCCCGAGGAAGTGACCGACATGGAGCGGCAGGTCAAAGGGGATAATTGCGAGGTCATCAGTTCGACCTTCGACGAACCTCAGTCGCGCCACGTGCAGGTTGCCGAAATGGTGATCGAAAAGGCGAAACGCATGGTCGAATGCGGGATCGATGTCATCATCTTCCTGGATTCGATCACCCGGCTGGCCCGCGCCTGGAATTCCGAGTGCCCCCAATCCGGCAAAATCCTCTCCGGCGGGCTGGACGCCAATGCCCTGCAAAAACCAAAATCCTTTTTCGGCTCCGCGCGGAAAGTCGAAGAAGGCGGCTCGTTGACGATCCTGGCCACGGCCCTGGTCGATACCGGAAGCAAGATGGACGAGGTGATCTTCGAGGAATTCAAAGGCACGGGGAACCTGGAAATTGTGCTGGATCGCAAGCTGGTCGATCGCCGCGTCTGGCCCGCCATCGACATCAACCGCAGCGGAACGCGGCGCGAGGAAATGCTGATGGACCCGGAAGAATACCGCCGCGTTTGTATCCTGCGTCGCGTGCTGAGCGAAATGAATCCGCCCGATGCAATGGAGTTACTCGTTTCGCGTTTGGAGAAGACTAAGTCCAACGCGGAATTCCTGATGAGCATGAACATGAAATAGTTTCGGGCCGCGCGGGATCTGCATCGCACGCGGGCCTGTAGCCCAATTCCGGAGCCACACCATGGATGCTGTTTTTGGAGTCCTGCTGATCGCTTTCCTGGCGTTCCTGCCATTTGGCGTGCTGGGATATATTCTTTGGGGCGACCGGAACCCCTGAAGCCCCGCGGATCGTCATTGAGTGATCGTCGGCGTTGGCTTGAAAGCCGTTTCTGGCAACTCGGTGGGAAAACGCAGGTCGATTTCGGGAAATGTCGTCCCGTCCAGACTGCCGTGCTCGCTGATGATTTGAAACAGACGTTTCAGCTTCAGCGACGCTTGCGATTCGCCAGTCGCTTCTTTACCCGGCGTGTGGCCCCAGCGAACGCGCGTCCCCGTGCGGCTCACCAGATCAAAAGACGGCTCCTTCTCGACCGACAGGAATTCGCCGTCTGTGTGGTACGCCACGATGCGATACAGGCCCGTTTCCGCCCAGCGGCTGCCAAAAGCGGTCGCGATCCGCGCGGCGCCCAGGATGCGTGCGTCCCCCCACGGTGTACCCGCGGGACCGGACGGGACGGCTCCGTCGGCCACAATGCGCGGAAACAGGCGGACCTGGTCCGGGACCTCCAAAAAATCCTCTGCCGGAAGCACAATGCTCTGAGAATCAATCGGATGAAGCCCCCCTGGCACCTCGACCATGGCAATCGGCTGGCGGTATTCGAGTTCCACGAGCAACTTTCCCGAGGCCTTCTTGCTCACGCGATTCACTCGCGCGACCCAGGGGTGGAGCGAAAAGGCTCGATAGATGCTGACGGTCAAATGAGGATCAAGCACCGACAACTCAGTCAGCCGATGGTCGTGAATCATCCGCGCGCGGACGTCAGTCTTGATCCAGGGTGGCGGCGGCGTGACGATCACATTCGCCCCCTGCAGCGTGAATTCGGGACGGCGGGTAACCTCTTCGCCCCATTTCCGCCAGGCCAGGACCAGACCGACGGTCAGCGCGCTCATTAACACC
>CALBSZ010000564.1 GCA_937967665.1 uncultured Planctomycetaceae bacterium | reverse complement strand
TTGAGTGGTTGCGGTTTCATTGAGTGGTTGCGGTTTCATTGAGTGGTTGCGGTTTCATTGAGTGGTTGCGGTTTCATTGAGTGGTTGCGGTTTCATTGAGTGGTTGCGGTTTCATTGAGTGGTTGCGGTTTCATTGAGTGGTTGCGGTTTGGAAATGAGGTGCCACGCGATCAACAGGACGCTCACCAAGGCGTAGCCAGCCGTAAACTGGTAGACCAGGTGCTGGAAATCCAGTTCCAGTTTCCAGGGCAGGTACATCGGGCTGCCCACCTCCGGTGAATGCATGATGCCAAAGAAACTGCAGACCGACGCCACCCCGAAGTAGACAGCGGCCAGACTCAAACGCCTGTCGTTGATGGCTGCCAAAGCCGAACCCCAAAGCAGGCTGGTGACGATGAAACCATTCGCCAGCATGCGAACGGTTTGAATTTCGTGTTGCAGCGACGGTTCCAAAGTCCCGACGGTCGACCCGCCCGCAGTGAGCTTATCAATGAAGATAATCGCCAGGGCCGCTAAAGCAGGAACGCAGGCGATGGCGACCGCTGTGTAATGTCGTTTCGGGGTGGCGTGAAAACTCTGCGCCGTGATCTCCAGCCCGATGAAGATGAGGATTGGAAAGACGGAAGCCTTGGGAATAATCTCGTACAGGTAGCCGAAGTATCCGATCACTCCGGCAGAGCCGACAAAAATGGCCGTGGCCAAGGCGTACGCGGCACGGCCTCCCATTGCCTTGTAGGCGGGGTGCCCAATGTACGGCGTCGTCTGAATGACTCCACCGCACAACGCGGCGACTACGGTCGCCAGGCCTTCGACGGCGATGATGCGTCCCGTGTGGAAGTCGTCGCCCGCAGCGGCGGCGCTTTCGGTGCAGTCGATGCCGCCAATAACCGTTCCCAGTGCGAACGGAATGACGATCGGTAGGTAGTGGAACGAATCCTGCAAAACCCCCAGCCATTCGAAACGGAAGACGGATAGCCAGGCGGTGGGGAATAACACCACATCGGCTTTCGACGCGGCCGGCAGGACACCAAAGGTCTTGGTGAACCAGCCAAGTTCTCCGCAGGCGATCATGGCATAGTAAATGACGCTGCCGACAATCAACGCGCCCAGAGCGCCCGGGATCTTGAACGGCAATTCCACGCGGGCGACCAGGGTCGTCAAGATGACCGCCAGGGCCACGAATCCCACGATCGGATACTGCAGGATCTCCAGGAGCGGCAGGAAGCTGATGAGTACCAGCGCGATTCCCGTGAGTGACCCAAGCAGCCCCGCGCGAGGCAGAACGCGACGGATCCAGTTGGAACCCAAGGCACAGGCAAATTTGAACAGGCCACTGACGAAAATTGAACAGATTCCGATCTGCCACGTGTAAATCGCCGCTTCCAACACCAGGGGGTGGCTGGCAGGTGCGTCATCCGGGACGCCCAGGGCCGCTTTCTTGAGCATGAAGGCTGGGCCGAGTACGAAGAAGACCATCCCAAAGGTGCTTGGCGTGTCAAGTCCTAAAGGCATGGCTGTTATATCGTTACGTCCTGTGCGACGGCCCAGTCGCAGGGCCATCCAGAAGAACAGCAGATCGCCGACCAACACGCCAATCGCCGTCCCCGGAACCATGTAGCGCAGTGAAAATTCTACAGGGAAGCCGAATACTCCAGCTAGCAAGCCGACGGTCAAGAGCAAATCGGCAATATTATCTAACATCAAGCCAAAAAAGGCATTAACGTCGCCAGGGGCGGCCCAGGAGTAACGTGAATTGGACACTTCAAGTTCGGCGGGCACGGATTTTGCGTTTCATGAGAGTTGTGAGTGTAAGGTGGCCAAAACGGCCTGTTCAGCTACCGTAGTCGCGGGCGACCCGACAGATCGGTGCGAAAATGACAGGCAGGTCGCCGGACAAATGAACCCTTTTACTCGAACCACGTAGAAATGACAATGAACGCGACCATGGAATCGCCTCAGAAGGTTGCAATGACAATTCCTCCGGAGCTACCAAAAACCGACGAGGACTTGGTGCTCCGCTATCGCGTTACCGGAGACCGTGATCTCTTTGCGCAGCTGGTGCGCCGATACGAGCGGGAATTATTCAACTATTTGAGACGTTACCTGGGAGACGCCGAAATGGCGGAGGACGTCTTTCAAGCGACGTTCCTGCAAGTTCATTTGAAGTGTGATCAGTTTGAAGAGGGTCGGAAATTCCGCCCCTGGCTGTACACGGTTGCTACCAACCAGGCGATCGACGCCCAACGAAGAAACCGGCGTCATCGTTCCGTCAGTCTGGATCGAGCGGGCGCTGGAGGCGAAGCGAACGACGCGGCGAAACTGGTCGACCTGCTTGTTAGCGAGGAGATTAATCCGCTGACGAAAGTCAGTGATGAAGAACGGCGTGAATGGGTCGGACAAGCCATGGAAGACTTGTCGGAACAGATGCGCGACGTAGTAAATCTGGTTTACTACCAGGGGTTGAAGTATCGCGAGGCGGCCGACGCGCTGGCCATTCCCGTAGGGACAGTAAAGAGCCGCCTGCACGCCGCGATACTGAAGTTGACGGAAAGTTGGAATAACACTCACGTAGAACAAAATTGAGCCGTTGTCGGGTACGCGGGATGCCGGCGGCGCTCAGAAGTTGAGAAGAACACATGGGCCAGGATTTACTCGGCTATGTGCTGGGCGGGCTGGATGCTGCCGAGCACGAGGCAGTGGAGCAAAAGCTTGCCAACGACCCGGAGTTGAGAGGAAAGCTGGCGACGCTCAGGGAGCGACTCGAATTGTTCCGTGACGACGACTACGAACCACCGGCTGGTTTGGCGGCACGTACCTGTGATTTTGTCGAACGTCATCGGGCTACCACCGCGGCGGCAAGTCGCTTGGGAGTCGACGCCCCTTCAGGCCGCTCCTCGTGGCGTCTGATCGATTGGGTCGTGGCGGTTTCCGTTGTCGCGGCCGCAATACTCGTCGCGATTCCACTCGTTTACACCCAGCGTAATGAGGCTCGCCTGCTGGCCTGCGAAAACAATCTTCGCGAGTTTGGCGTGGCCATGCTCAGCTACGCGAAACATCACCGGGATCATTTTCCGGGGCCTCCGGCCGCAGGCAATCGGGCCGCTGCGGGCATTGTCGTTCCGATCCTGATCGATGGTGGTTACTTGCAGGATCAGCGACTGGTCATTTGCCCCTCGTCGGAACTCGCCGCTCAACGGGACTGGTCGGTTCCCAGCCTGGCGGAGATCGATGGGGCCGGAGCGGACATCCTGCACTCGCTTCAGGAGCGGATGGGCGGCAGCAATTCGTATCACATCGGGTATATCGTTAACGGAGAGCACCAGACTCCGATAGATTTGCGGCGTCCTCAATACGCCTTGGTAACGTGCACGCCTGAGTCTCGCCTTCGCGGTCAGCAGAGCAGTCATCATCGCTGCGGCGGCCAGAACGTGCTGTTCGAGGACATGCATACGGAGTTCGTCGTGGGTTGCACGGCGGGCGAATGCCAGGACGACATCTTCTGTAACCGCAACGGTGAAGTCGCCGTGGGACTCGACGTCAACGACGCGGTCCTGGCACCCAGTCCGACCCGACCCTTTCAAGTGCAACCAGTGAAGTTGCAAAGCAAGTGATTTTGAAAAGACGCGGGAAGTTAGCAGAGCCGGCTTCGCTGTGAAGCCGGTTTTTTGTTTTCTTGTCGCGTTTCACCAGATCGGCACCGTTGCGTAAAGTGGGAGTTCTGCGGGCTGCGGGAAGCCACCTGTCGAAATGCTCGCGAAATCTTGAGGGGCAGGCTACAATAACGGGCGCGAACGACGCGTGCTGGTTCCTTGAGGTCCGGCAGACGGATTTGCAGCGGTCCCGGTGGGGACCGCTTCTCACCAAGGGTCAGCCATGACAGGGACCGCCAACAAACTGGAGCCCCGACGAAGTGGAAAGGCTTCGAGTTGCAGCGTTGTTGTTTGGCGGGCGTCCCGCGTGGCGTATCGTCAGGTGCCGATCCTGCTATTCGTCGTGCTCACGATCGTCCTGCTATCGTTTTCTTCCCCTGTTCGCGCCGTCACCCTGCAAGAGGCCCACGAACTCTACTACGCGGGAAAATATGACAAGTGCCTGGAACAGACCGGCGAAGTCATCGAACTGGGGGTCTACAACGAAAATTGGTGGCTGTTGCAGATACGCTGCCAAATGGAGACGGGACGCCATGCCGCCGCGCTTCAGACCCTGGACGCGGGGCTGAAGAAATTCAGTTCCAGCGTGAAGTTGCGCTACGCGGGGATCGCGGTCTGCCGCATGAATGGAGATGCCGATCGAGCCCAAACTCTCATCACGGAGATCGACGAACGGGCGCGGCAAACGCCGTGGAGATATACCGATTCAGCCAGCCGCGTGACGCTCGGCCGCTATTACCTGGATCAAGGCGCCGATGCGCGGCAAGTGCTGGAAGTCTTCTACGACGCCGCGAAGAAGCAGTATTCTCCGCATGTTGATGCGTTTACGGCGAGTGCCGAGTTGGCACTGCTGAAACACGATTACGCTGTAGCCGTGAACGAGTTAACGAAGGCGATCAAGATTGAGCCCACCAACCCGCAGTCGCACTATCTCATGGCGGTGGCGCTGGCGCCGAGCGATGGCGAAACGGCTGCGGCCGAACTGGAAACCGCGTTGGAACTGAATCCGCGGCACGTTGATAGCATGCTGTTCAAAGCGGATCGTCTGGTCGATGCCGAACAGTACGACGAAGCCGCCGCATGGCTCGCGGCCGTGGAGGCTGTCAATCCCGAACATCCCTTGCTGTGGAGTTATCACGCGGTGCTTGCGCACTTGGAGAACGACCTGGCGCATGAACAGAACTGCCGTGAGGTGGCGCTGTCGTGGTGGGAAAGCAATCCGGCCGTGGATCACTTGATCGGCCAGAAGCTTTCGCAGAAATACCGCTTCGCCGAGGCCGCGGACTACCAACGCCGAGCGCTGACGCTGGACCCCGATTTTCTGCCGGCAAAGTTGCAGTTGTGCCAGGACCTCTTGCGGCTGGGTCAGGAGGAAGAGGGCTGGCGTCTGGCAAACGAAGTGCGGGAACGCGACGGCTACAACGTCATGGCCCATAATCTGGTGGCCTTGCACGACGACCTGGCAAAGTTCAGCACTTTGGAAGCCGACGGCTTTGTGCTTCGGATGGAGGCTCGCGAAGCGCAGATCTATGGCCGCCAGGCGCTGGGACTGTTGCGCGAAGCACGCCGGGTATTGTGCGCGAAGTACGAAATGCAACTGCACGAACCGATCATCGTGGAGATCTTTCCACGGCAGGCCGATTTTGCCATTCGCACTTTCGGTTTGCCGGGAGGCGCCGGCTTCCTGGGTGTCTGCTTCGGTCAGGTTGTTACAATGAACAGTCCCGCCTCGCAAGGCAACTCGCCCGCCAACTGGCAAGCGGTCCTGTGGCATGAATTCTGCCACGTCGTCACGCTCCAGAAAACAAACAACAAGATGCCGCGCTGGTTAAGCGAGGGGATTTCGGTCTACGAAGAAAGGCAGCGCGATTCCTCCTGGGGTCAGTCGCTCGATCCAACATACCGCGCCATGATTCTGGGCGGCGAGCTGACGCCGGTGAGCCAGTTGAGCGCGGCGTTCCTGCGACCCGCCAGTCCGCTGCATTTGCAATTCGCTTATTTTGAATCGTCGCTGGTGGTCGAGTACCTGATCAACGAGTACGGCCTGGACGTCCTCCGCCGCGTGCTGGTGGATCTTTCCATTGGGATGCCGATCAACGAATCGTTGGCTCGGTACGTGGGATCGATGGAGCGGTTGGATGCGGAATTTGCCGATCACGCTCGAAAACTGGCCGAGAACCTGGCACCGCAAGCGGACTGGGAATCCCCCAACTTCTCCGCGCGTCCCAGCCGCGAAGAGATCGTCGAGTATCTCGAATCGCATCCCGACAATTTTGCGGCGCTCCGCAACCTGGCCGAAATCCAACTCTTTGCGGAGCAGTGGGACGAGGCATTGAAGACGGTGCGCCGCTTAATGGAACTCTATCCCGAGTACGCGGACGCCCATCAAATGGCGGCTGCTATCCATCGTCAACGTGACGACGCGACTGCCGAACGGGAAGCGTTACAGCGTCTTGTGAAACTGCGCGCGGATGCGGGCGAGCCGCTCTTGCGTCTGCTGCAGTTGCAGCGGGATGCGGGAGACTGGCAAGCGCTGCTGGCAACCGCGGAACGACTGCTGGCCGTCAACCCGCTCATCAAACCGCCCCACGAATGCAGGGCACTGGCCGCCGAGCAGTTGGATCAGGATCAACACGCCATCGAAGCCTATCGTTGTCTGCTCGAATTGGATCCGGCGGATCCGGCCGAATCGCATTATCGTCTGGCCGTGCGATTGCATCGCAGCGGCCAGCCTGATGAAGCGCTCCGGCAGGTACTGATGTCGCTGGAAGAAGCGCCGCGTTATCGCGCGGCCCATCAACTGCTGTTGGAAATCGCGCACCCCGAATCAAAGACCGTGGAAGCAACCGATGTTACGCAATAGAGTTTTCCTGGCTGGATCCTTCCTCGCCGTACTGCTGCTGGCCGGTGGTGTGATCGCTCAGCGTCAGTGGCGGCAACTGTACGACCGCCGCGGCGTGCCGGATTGGAAAGTCGACGAAGCGATGAAGCACGATGTCTTTACGTTCGTGCGCGTCGAGTACGATTCGTTCGCTTACGGGCGTCATGGCGGCGGCTGGCGGACAGACTGGCCGGATAGCGATCTCAACTTTTCCTACCGGCTGCAGCAGCTTACCTCGCTGAAGGTCAATCCCGAACCTTTGATCTTGCGGCTGACGGACGAAAAACTGTTCGACTATCCGTTCCTGTATTTGATCGAACCGGGCCGCATGACATTACACGATGACGAGGTCAAGGCGCTGCGTCGTTACTGCTTCAACGGCGGCTTCCTGATGGTGGATGACTTCTGGGGGAGTGACGAATACGACAACTTCTATCACGAGATTAAACGCGTGTTTCCCGACCGGGAACCGGAAGAGTTGCCGCTGGAGCATCCGGTATTTCACTGCGTTTACGACTTGAAGGAAAAACCGCAGATTCCCGCGATCAACGCTGCCTGGGAAGGACGCGCGCAAGGCATCACCTGGGAATGGCGTCCTGGCGAGGATACCAGCGTCGCTTATTACAAAGGCATCTTTGACGACGACGGTCGCATGATGGTCATTATCTGTCACAACACGGATCTGGGGGATGGTTGGGAACGTGAAGGCGAAGACCAATGGTACTTTCGCGAGTTTTCGGAGAAGAAGGCGTATCCCCTGGGAATCAACATCGTAACTTACGCCATGACGCATTAGAGGAGTACTTGTGAGCACCGCCGTTGACACTTACGAAATGGAACAGCAAGTTGTCCAGCAGATTCGCGACAGCCGAGAACGGATCGCGCGGGAATTGGCCAAGACGATCATCGGCCAGCAGGACGTCGTGTCACAGCTGATGATCAGCCTCTTTGCCGGCGGCCATTGCTTGATTACCGGCGCGCCGGGATTGGCCAAGACGTTGCTGGTTCATTCCATCGCGCAGATTTTTGAACTCGAATTCCAACGCATCCAGTTCACCCCCGACCTGATGCCCGCCGACATCACCGGTACGGAGATCCTGGAGGAAACAGGAGAAGGCCGCCGCGCGATGAAGTTCGTCAAGGGGCCGATCTTTGCCAACGTCCTGCTGGCCGACGAAATCAATCGGACGCCCCCCAAGACGCAAGCCGCGTTGCTGGAAGCCATGCAGGAGCATCAAGTGACGGTGGCGGGGGCGAGCTACGTGTTGGAAGAGCCGTTTTTTGTTTTGGCCACGCAAAATCCGATTGAGATGGAAGGGACCTATCCGTTGCCGGAGGCGCAGTTGGACCGGTTCATGTTCAACGTGCTGATCGACTACCTGCCCGAAAACGATGAAGTGGCAGTGGTCAGCAAGACGACTTCGCGCCGTTCGGAGAAGATCGAGCCGATTTTTACGGGGGAAGACGTTTGTCGATTTCACGACGTGGTGCGTCGTGTTCCTGTGGCAGAAGACCTGGTGCGCTATGCCGTGCGGCTGGCGGCGGCCAGCCGTCCGGGTACCGCGGATTCGCCCGACTTCGTGAATCATTGGGTCAGTTGGGGCGCCGGACTGCGCGGCGCCCAGAATCTGGTCCTCGGCGCCAAGGCGCGGGCGCTGCTGAACGGCAACGCGCACGTGTCGCTGGACGATATCCGCGCGCTGGTGTATCCGACTTTCCGACATCGGATTCTGGTCGGCTATCGAGCGGAAGCGGAGGGCGTCACGGTCGACAACGTCGTGGAACGCCTGCTGGAACACGTGAAACCTTAAGAATTCGTTCCCTTTGATGTCCACGCCAAACACTTCAACGCCGCGTATCGATCCCGCTTCGCTGATGCGAATCAAGAACCTGCAACTGCGCGCGAAGGTGGTCGTGGAAGGATTCTTCAGCGGCCTGCATCGCAGCCCGTATCACGGTTTCAGTGTCGAGTTCAGCGAGTATCGCGAGTACAGTCCGGGGGACGATCCGCGTTACCTGGACTGGCATCTGTACGCGCGGACGGACCGCTATTATATCAAGCGGTTTGAGGATGAAACAAACCTGCGCTGCAGCCTGCTCGTCGACACGAGCCGATCGATGGGATTCGGTTCGCTGGGCTACGACAAGGCCGAATACGCGCGGACGGTTGCCGCCACGCTCGCCTATTTCCTTTCGACGCAGCGGGACGCCGGCGGGCTGATGACGTTTGACCAGCAGGTCACGGACTACATCCCGGCGCGCTACCGAGCGGGCCATCTGCATCGGCTGATGATTGCGCTGGAACGTTCCCTCTCAGGGGAATCTACCGACTTGACCGCCCCGATTGATCAAGTGGCTCGCCTGGTGACCAAGCGCGGATTGATCGTGCTGATCACGGACCTGCTGGCACCGATCGATACGCTCGAAAAGAACTTGGGATACTTGCGTTCCCGCGGGCATGAAGTCGTGGTCTTTCGCGTGGTGGACCCGGCGGAGATTGACTTCAATTTCGACGGCGCGTCGCTGTTCTACGATATGGAGTCGGGAAGGGAAATCTACGTCGATCCCGACGCTGTCCGGAAACAGTACCAGCGCAACTATGCGACGCACCAACAGGCTGTGCAGACGGCGTGCGGGAATCTGGGAATTGACTTTTATCAGCTGCTGACCAGCGAACCGCTGGAACTCGCGCTCTTCGACTTCCTGCAGGCGCGGTTGCGGCGCGGCCGGACCATTCAACGCCGCGGCGCGGTCACCGGGAGGCCGGCATGTTGAGTCCCTTGTACTTGCTGGGATTGCTGGCCGTGTCCTTGCCCGTGGTCTTTCATCTGATCCGGCAAATGCCCCGCGGCCGCACGACGTTCAGTTCCTTGATGTTCGTCACCCCGTCGCCCCCGCGCATCACGCGGAACATCAGCTTGGAAAACATCCTGCTGCTGTTGCTCCGTGCCGCGATTCTGATTCTGTTGGCCATCGCTTTCTGCCGCCCGTTCTTCCGCAGCACGAAGCAGTTGGAATCGAACGACTGGCAGCCCCAGCGAGTACTGGTGCTGGTGGATACCAGTGCCAGCATGCGGCGTGGGGATCTGTGGACGCAGGCGCAGAACGCCGTGCAGGAAGTCGTTTCCAAGTTGCAGCCCCGGGACCGTGTGGCTCTGTTTCGGTTCGACGGTGAAGTCAAACCGCTGCTCGGATTCAGTGACCAACAGCAAACCGACGCTCGCCGCCGCGCTGAATGGATGCGCGAGCAGTTGCAGGCCGTGCAACTGGGCTGGTCGAATACGGACGTCGGCCAGGCGCTGGTGATGGCAGCCGATACCCTGGAGGGACTCACCGATGCCGATGCGGAATCCGGGGCGGTGCAACGCCGCATCGTGTTGATTTCAGACTTGCAATCCGGCAGTCAGACTGAGGCCTTGCAGGCGTACGAGTGGCCCGACGGCGTAACGCTGGAATTGCGGATATTGACGGTGAAGGAACTGACCAACGCCGCGCTGCAATGGTTGGCGGATTCGACCAGTGATCCCGATCAGCTGCGAGTGCGTGTCAGCAATTCGTCGGATGCCGCGCATGATCGCTTCCAGCTCACCTGGGACGACCAGGAGTTTACTGATGTTTACGTGCCACCTGGCGAAAGTCGCGTGGTGAACCTATCCGTTCCGGCAACTGCGGAGCGCCTGACGCTTTCCGGGGACGACCACGATTTCGATAACGTGCTGTTCGTGACTCGTCCGCGTCAGGCCGAATTTCTGGTGGGCTACGCCGGCAGCGAGCGTCGGGACGATGTGGAGCAGCCCCGCTATTACCTGGAACGTGTCTTCACCGAAACACCGCAGCGAAAAGTCCGCGTTGCATCGCTCGCGGATTTGAACAATGTGGAAATGCAACTCTGCGATTTGATCGTTGTGCATGGCGAGCTGGCCGGCGAGTATTCACAGCGAACGAAACAGTATTTGGACAATGGCGGCACGCTTGTCATGATCGAGACCGGCGAGGGCGACGGCGCATCGTTGAACAGGCTGCTGCCCGAGTACCATTGGAAGGTAACGCCGCAGGCTGTCGACGATTATGTCATGCTGGGCGCGATCACGTTCTCTCATTCGTTGTTTGTGCCGCTGGCCAGCCCGCAGTTCAGTGACTTTACGAAGATCCATTTTTGGAACTATCGCCGTGTGGAATTTGACCCGCACGAGAACGTTGAAGTGATCGCGCGGTTCGAAAACCAGGATCCCGCGATACTCGATATTCAATCCGGCAACGGACATGTCCTGTTGCTGGCCAGCGGCTGGCAGCCCCGCGATAGTCAGCTGGCGCTGTCCACCAAGTTTGTGCCGCTGCTGTCCGGTCTCTTGTCGCGGGTGTCGGGCGGCGAGACGCTGCAAGCGGCCTATCGCGTCGGCGAAACGGTTCGCCTGCCTGCACGCCAGCGGTCATTAACCGGAATCCGCGTTCAGACCGCAAAGGGAGAGCAGATGCGGCTGACCGCGGACGCAGATTCTTTTGAACAAACCGATACTCCCGGTTTGTACGAAATGAATCTGGCCAATCACACGCACCAGTTCGCCGTCAATCTGGATAGCCACGAAAGCCAGACCTCGGTCATGCCCACCGAACAGCTGGAACAACTGGGTGTCATGACGACGAACGCGGCGCTGGAGCAGGCGGCGGAACGCCGGCAACGGCAGCTGCGCGACGTGGAGCTCGAAGGGCAGCAACGGGTCTGGTGGTGGCTGCTCTTGGCGGCCCTGGCTGTCGTGCTGTTGGAAACCTGGCTGGCGGGACGCGTCACGAGACAGAAACTGGCCGCGTCAACGGAGTAGTGGATCTCGCGTTCAAAGCACTTGCAAGTACGGAACGAATCATGATTCAAAGGCAGTTATACAAGAAGCTTGATCTTGTCGGACGTCGCTATCGCCGCTTGCGAGTCTGGACGTCGTTGATGGTCGTCTACCTGCTGGCGGCAATCCTCGGCAGCGGCTTGCTGTGGGCGAGTTTGCGGAGCGCGCAACCGTTGATTTGGGTGCCGGTCATATTGGCCCTGGGAACCGTGGCGGTCGCCGCCATCCTTGGCTGGTATGTCTCGCGACAGACAAAGGACCGGCATTGGATTGCGAAGCAACTGGAAGCGGCGTATCCCGACTTGAACGCGCGCCTGCTGGCCGCGGTGGAACAAGAGCCTGAATTGTCGATGGGTCGCCTGGGGTTCTTGCAGGAGTCGGTGATTCGGGAAGCGCTGTCTCACGATCGCAGGAATAACTGGCTCAGCACGGCTCCCGTGTCCCGACTGCTGGCGGTCTGGGCAACGCATCTGGTGGCCTTCGCCTCGCTGGCTTGCGTCTTGATCAGCCTGGTCCACGTCAGTCGTTCGAAAGCGATCGCGGACAGCCGATTGCCGCGTGTCTACATCGATGCGGGATCGAACGTGGCGTTTGACGTAACCGTCGATCCGGGAGATGTCGAATGGGAACGCGGCCGCAGCTTGCTGGTCCTGGCCCGCTTTGATCGCGCTGTGCCGCCGGACGCCACGCTCGTGTTCCAGGGGGATGCGGGGGAACAGCAGATCGACATGTCGCGAAGCCTGGAAGATCCGGTCTTCGTAGCCCGCATTCCCGCCGTCGGTGAAAACCTGACGTATCGCGTCCGCTACGCGGAGCAGCAATCGGAAGCGTTCCAGGTGACGGTGTTCGAGTATCCGGAGTTGCAACGCGCGGACGCGCGGCTCGTGTTCCCGGACTACACGTCGCTCGAGCCGCGAACGGTCGAAGACACGCGGCAAGTCACGGCGGTGGAGGGGACCGAGTTGACGCTAACCTGTCGCTTGAACAAGCCGGTCGCCATGGCTCAACTCGTTGCCGACGATGGCGAAGTGATCGAACTGTCCGCCCGTTCGGACCAGCCGACGCACTATGCGACGACCATGCACTTGTCGGAATCGCGGCGCTTCCGACTCCACTTGACCGACGATCGTCAGCGACAGAACAAACAGCCTCCCCAGTTTGTGGTAAATGTGACCAGAAACAAACCGCCCGAGTTGAAACTGACATGGCCCGCGCGCGATGTGCAGGCGTCGCCATTGGAAGAACTGCAACTGGGTGCGGAAGTGTGGGACGATTTCGGGATTGAATCGTATGGAGTGTCGTATGGCATCGGCGGCAACGCACCTCGGGACCTGGTGCTGGGAGAACGGATTGCGGCCAGGACCAGGCACGACATCCAGCATCTGTTGGAAATGGAATCGTTGCAGGTCGCGCCGGACGAGCTGGTTTCGTACTTTTTCTGGGTTGAAGACACGAGGCCGGACGGACGCACGCGTCGCACGTTCAGCGACATGTACTTCGCCGAAATCAGGCCGTTCGAAGAAATCTTTCGGCAGGGTTCGCCGCCCCCAGGCGGTGAATCACAACAGCAACCGCCCGGCGAAAATGAACAGGACGCCGAAAAGCTGGCCGAGTTGCAGAAGCAGATCATCAACAGCACCTGGACGATCATTCGCCGAGAGCAGGGGAGTGCGGTGAGTGAAAGGTTCGTCGAGGACAGTCAGTTGCTCGTCGAATCGCAACAGTCGGCGATCGAGCAGGCGGCCGCCTTGGAACAGAAACTGCAAGATCCACGGTCGCTGGAATTCATGCGGGACGTGAAACGGCACATGCAGACGGCCGTCCAGCACCTGCAGCGGGCTGTGGAGGATGTCGCGGTCTCCTCGCACGAAGACGCTTTGCCCGCGGAGCAGGCTGCGTATCAATCGCTCTTGCGGCTGCGCGCCCGCGAGCATGAAGTCGTCCAGCAGCAACGGCAATCAAGCAGCTCCAGCAGCCGAGCGCAGAGTCGCCAGCAGCAGCAATTGCAGCAACTGGAGTTGAAAGAGGATGAGAACCGCTACGAATCCGAACAAACGGCGGCTTCGCCGCAAGAAGAACAGCAGCAGCGCGAGCAACGGCAGGTGCTTAACCGGCTGCGCGAACTGGCGCGGCGGCAGAACGATCTGAACAAACAGCTTCAAGAACTGCAGTCGGAACTGGAAGCGGCCGAGTCGGAAGAGGAGGAGGAAGAGCTGCGAAGGCAGTTAAAGCGGCTGCGTGAGCAGCAGCAGGAGCTGTTGCGCGACACGGACGAATTGAATAATCGCCTGCAGCAGCCGCAAAACCAGCAGCAAATGGCGGAAGCCCAGCGGCAGCTGCAGGAATCTCGCGAAAACGTGCGGCAGGCCTCCGAAGCACTCGAGCAGGAGCAGCTGTCGCAGGCCTTGACCGCCGGCACGCGGGCGGGCCGCGAGTTTGAAGACCTGCGCGAACAGTTGCGACGTGAAACCGCGAATCGTTTTGCGGAAGACCTGCAGGAAATGCGGCAACAGGCGCAGCAACTGGATCAGCGCGAGCAGGATCTTGCCGAACAGCTCGCGGAACTCGAACAGCAGAAACCCCAGACACTGCGCGATTCGGGACAGCGCGAACAAATCCAGGAGGGACTCGCCGCACAACAGCAGTCGCTGGGCAATCTGTTGAATCGGATGCAGGAGACCAGTCAGCAGGCCGAGGAGTCGCAGCCGCTGCTGGCCCAGCAGCTGTACGATACGCTGCGCGACGCGCAGCAGCAAAGACTGGACGACACGCTGGATGTGGCGCAGCAACTGTTGCAGCGTGGTTTCCCCGATCAAGCACGGGAAGCCGAACAGGGGGCGCGCCAAGGAATCCAGGATCTGCGCGAGGGTGTCGAGCGTGCTGCCGAGCGGGTTCTGGGTGGCCAACGCGAAGGGCTGGAACGCGCCCAGCGGGAATTGCAGCAGGTCGAGGAGCAACTCAAACGCGAGATCGCGGACGCGACCGGCACTCAGCCACCGGATCGCGACGGTTCGGACCAGGCCGCGGCGGCCGAACCCGCGGAACCTGGCGAAGCGAGTTCGCCGCCGTCGCAGTCGGAACCCTCCGCGGAAAGTCCCGCCGGTCCGCCCGGACAGAACGCGAAGTCGGGTGATCCAACAGAGTCCGCTTCGAACCAGCAGGCGAGTCCCAGCGAGGGTCAGGAGAACGCGGCACAGTCGTCGTCTTCGGAAAACGCGCCGTCCGCAGAGTCGTCTCCCGGGAATCCTCAAAACGCGGCAACGTCGCCTGGCGAAAGTCCGTCGCCAGGCAATTCGCCTTCACAATCTCCATCGCAGACGCCCGGCAATTCAACGAATTCGCCGGGCCAGAACGACTCGCCTGGCCCGCCCGCCAACGGCGCGCCGCAAACCTCGCCATCCAACAGCCAGCAGAACTCGCCGGGCACACAAAGCCGTTCACAGGGTTCTGTTTCCTTGGGACAATTCGCGGATGCGGTCAACGGCCCGGTTCAGAAGCCGCTGACGGGGGAAGGATTTCGTGACTGGTCTGACCGTTTGCGGGATGTCGAAGAATTGGTGGACGATCCGGAACTGCGCGCCGAAGCGGCCCGGATCCGGGATCGAGCGCGTGAGATACGTGCGGAATTCAAGCGGCATTCGAAAGAGCCGAATTGGGATTTGGTCGAGAAGTTGTTGGCCGAACCGCTGAGCGAACTTCGCCGGCAAGTGGCCGCGGAACTACTGCGGCGGCAGCCCGAGAACCGGCAGACGCCGATCGACCGCGATCCGGTGCCGGATCGTTTTGCGGAAGAGTTGCGGTTGTACTACGAACGTTTAGGAAGCGGAGACTAAATGTTCGAGAACCTCATGCTCGGCTCGCCGCAGTGGCTGTGGCTGGCGGTTATCATCGGCGCGATCGAACTGGCCGCGGTTGCCGTGGCCTATGCGCGTACCAGCGCGACCGTGGCATTTCGACTCGCGGCCGGATTGTTGAAGGCCACGGGAATCCTGCTGCTCGTCTTCTTCCTGCTGGAACCGCTGGTGACCAGTTCACGGCCTCGACCGGGCGCGAACTTGATGGTCATGCTGGCGGATGACAGCCAGAGCCTGCGGATCAAGGACCGCGGCGAAGATGCCAGTCGAGGCGAACAAATGGCAGCACGACTGGCGGCGGACGCGGCATGGCAGAGCCGGCTGGGACAGGACTTCGACCTTCGCCAGTATGTGTTTGGATCGCGTTTGGAGTCGGTATCGGGCTACGACCGATTGACATTTGCGGAACCTGGTTCGTCGCTGTCGCAGACTCTGGAAACGCTGGCCGATCGCTTCCGGTCCCGTCCCGTGGCCGGCGTATTGCTGTTCACGGACGGCCTGGCAACGGATCTGGGCGCAAACCAGCTGGCGCGGTTGCGCAACGCGGGCTTACCGCCGATTTATCCGGTGCTTGTCGGCAGTGAAGAGCCGCTCAAGGATATTCGGTTGACGCGCGTGCATGTCAGCCAGACAAATTTCGAAGCATCGCCAGTGACCATCCAGGCGGAAGCGATGGCCAGCGGCTATCGTCAGCAAGACGTGGTTTGCCAGGTACTGAACGAACAGGGAGAGGAAGTTGCCAGGGAAGTGCTGCCGGTGCAAGGCGACGACAAGCCGCTGGCCTTTCGGTTTCAGTTGCGGCCGCCGATCGGCGCTTGGCAGTTCTATCAAGTGCGCGTGAGCGCCGCAACGGAACTAGCACAGTTTTCGGAACCGCTGACGTCCCGCGAGGCAACGCTGGAAAACAACCAGCGACTGGTTGCCGTGGATCGCGGCGGAGGTCCGTATCGCGTGCTTTATGTCTCGGGACGCCCCAACTGGGAATTCAAGTTCCTGCGTCGCGCGATCGAGGAAGATTTGGAAACACACCTCGTTGGCCTGGTGCGGATTGCCAGGCGCGAACCGAAATTCGACTATCGCAGCCGTGCCGAGGAATCCACTAATCCTCTGTTTCGCGGTTTCGGCAATCAGCACGATGTGGCGGCCGAGCAGTACGATGAACCGGTATTACTGCGTCTGGGAACCAGGGACAAGGAAGAGCTGAAAGAAGGTTTTCCGCAGACAGCGGACGAATTGTTCCAGTACCACGCGATTATTCTCGACGATGTGGAAGCGGAATTCTTTTCGGCCGATCAGTTGTCGCTGCTGCGGGACTTTGTGAGTAAACGTGGTGGTGGCTTCCTGATGACGGGCGGCATTGATTCCCTGGCCTTGGGGAATTATCAAGATACGACCATGAATAGCCTGCTGCCGGTCTACTTGGCGCGCGGGACGCGGGAGCCCGCAGGACCGTTCAAATTGAAACTCACGCGGGATGGCTGGCTGCAACCGTGGATCCGTGTTCGTTCCACGGAAGACGATGAGCGGAAACGGCTCAATGAAATGCCCCCCTTTCAAACATTGAACGCCATTCGCGAGATCAAGCCAGGGGCCTCGATCCTGGCCGAAGTGGAAGATCAGTCCGGAACGGCGATCCCGGCCATCGTGACGCAGCGGTTCGGCAAAGGCAGATCGGCGGCCGTGATGATCGGCGACTTGTGGCGCTGGGGCATGCACCGTCCCGAGGACGCTCCCAAGGACCTGGAAAAGGCCTGGCGGCAGACCGTTCGCTGGCTGGTTGCCGAGGTGCCCGCGCGTGTTGACGTGACGGCGTCGCAGGCCGACGCCACATCCGGCAAAGTGACCTTGCGCGTGACCGGCCGTACGGAGGAATTCGAACCACTCGACAACGCCGCGGTGGATGTCACGGTGACGTTGCCTGACGGTGACCTCATTGAACTGGCGGCCGAACCGAGCGGCGATCAGTCGGGCGTTTACGAAACGACCTTCATGCCGCGGCAGTCGGGTTCCTTTCGCGCGGAAGTGAAAGTTACTGCGGCGGACGGCAGTGACGTCGGGCAGCGCGAAACGGGCTGGGTCTTTCAACCGGCTGTCGAGGAGTTCAAGGCGCTCACGCCGGATCGCAAACTGTTACGCGAAATCAGCGCGATGACCGAGGGGGAAGTGTTGGAAATGAACGAACTGGATGCCTTTGTCCGCAGCCTGCCCAATCGCAAGATTCCCATTACGGAACCGGCGGTGAATCCGCTGTGGCATACGCCCTGGATGTTCTTCCTGGCTATCGGTTGCCTGATTGCCGAGTGGGGATTGCGACGCTGGCGAGGGTTGCCTTGAACAAGAAGCGAATTGACTCATGATGATACAGGCATTGGCAAACTTGATTGTGCTGGCCGCGGCGGCCGATCCGACGGTACTCGTTGTGCGCGGCGCGGCGGGAACGCCCGAGTATGGCCGGCAATTCGAATCCTGGGCTGCGGATTGGGAGCGGGCGGCGAAACTGGGTAGCGCGCGGTTCCAGTCGATTGCGAGTCGTGAGGAGTTGCAGAAGCAGTTGGCAGGTGACGCTGAGGAGCCGACGGCGCCGCTGTGGATCGTCATGATTGGACACGGCACCTTCGACGGCAAGCAGGCCAAGTTCAACTTGTCCGGTCCCGACGTTTCGGCGGTGGAGTTGAGCGAGTGGCTGCAACCGCTGCGGCGGCCGCTGGTGATCCTGTGTTGTTTTTCGTCGAGCGCTCCGTTTATCAATCGTTTATCCGCGCCTGGTCGCGTGGTCGTGACCGCCACGAAGAGCGGTCATGAACAGAACTTCTCGCGGTTCGGCGGTTTTTTGTCGCGGGCCGTTGTGGATCAACAAGCGGACCTGGATAAAGATCACCAGACCTCGGTGCTGGAGGCCTTCTTGATTGCGTCGCGACAACTGGAAGACTGGTATGCCCAAGACGCGCGTTTGGCTACCGAGCACGCTTTGATCGATGATAACGGCGACGGCTCTGGAACTCCCGCCTCGTGGTTTCGCGGGCACCGGGCCGTTCGGCAGGCGAAGGGAGCGGGTATGGTCGATGGCCAACTGGCTCGCCGCGTGCACTTGATCGAGAGTCCAGATGAGCAGTCTTTGTCGGCGGAGCTGCGTCAGCGGCGTGACGCCCTGGAAATGCAGCTTGAAAAGCTCCGCGTACAAAAACAAGAACTTGCCGAAGACGACTACTACGAAAAGATACAGGAAGTGCTGGTCCAACTTGCTCGGCTGTATGAAGACGAGAACGCAGAATGAGTTTTTCCAAATGGATTGCGATAGGCGCCTTTGTAGCCGCGGCGGGTGTCATGATTGGAGCATTCGGCGCGCATGGCCTGGAAGACCGTTTGGATGAGCAGCAGCGGGCGACTTATGAGATTGGCGTGCGCTACCAGATGTACACGGCCTTCGGGATCGTGGCCGTGGGGCTGCTGGTCAGCATCGGGGGCGAACAAAGAGGCCTGACGGCGTCGGCCTGGTGTCTGGTGTTCGGTGTCTGCGTGTTTTCCGGTTGTTTGTATGGTCTGGCATTGGGCGGTCCCAGATTCTTGGGCGCCATCGTGCCGATTGGCGGTCTGGCGACCATTGCGGGTTGGGTCTTGCTGGGCGCGGCCGCCTGGCGCGGGCGGAACGTGCGCTCGCAGACGTGATGGCCGTGTCCGCAGCGTCAAGGAGACTCCGCAAACACATGATTCTGGAAGCCGTTGCAATCGGACGAAAGGCAGAGGATCGCTGGCTGCTAAACGAGATCTCTGTTGGCGTCGGGGCCGGGCAGCGGATCGCGCTCGTCGGTCCCTCGGGAAGCGGCAAGACGCTGTTGCTCCGTTCGCTGGTTCTGCTTGACCCGCTTGACGCCGGTGAAGTCCGCTGGCGCGGAAATGCCGTTCACGGCCAGCAGGTTCCGGCCTTTCGAGGTCGGGTGATTTATCTGCCGCAGCGTCCCGCGTTGTCGGAAGGGACGGTGGAGGACAACCTCCGGCAGGTTTTCTCGTTGACGGTACACCGGGGTAAACAGTTCGACCGGCAGCGCGCCCTGGGGTGGCTCCAGTCGCTGGGCAGGTCCGAAAGTTTTCTCACTCGGCGGCAACAGGATCTTTCGGGCGGCGAAGCGCAGCTGACCGCCTTGTTGCGGGCCCTGCAGGTGGACCCTGATGTCCTGCTGCTGGACGAACCGACGGCGGCGCTGGACGACCAGGCGGTCGGTGATGTCGAATCGCTCCTGGATCAGTGGTGTGGACAGTTGCCGGACGAGCGCGCGATGGTTTGGGTCACGCACGACCGCCAGCAGGCGGAACGAGTGGCGACATCGCAACTGC
>CALBSZ010000563.1 GCA_937967665.1 uncultured Planctomycetaceae bacterium | reverse complement strand
CTTGACCGACGATCAAGGTTGGGGCGACTTGAGCTGTAACGGCAACCAGAACCTCAGCACTCCCCACATCGACGGACTCGCCCGCGCCGGCGCCAGCTTCGATCGCTTTTTTGTTTGCCCGGTCTGTTCTCCCACGCGTGCCGAGTTCCTTACGGGTCGTTACCATCCGCGCGGCGGCGTCTTCAGTACGTCCGCGGGGGGCGAGCGTTTGGATTTGGCCGAAATGACGATCGCCGAAACCTTCCGCGCAGCCGGCTATGCCACCGCCGCGTTCGGCAAGTGGCACAACGGCATGCAGTATCCCTATCATCCCAACGGTCGCGGCTTTGACGAGTTCTACGGTTTCTGTTCGGGCCACTGGGGTGACTACTTCAGTCCACCGCTGGAACACAACGGACAAATCGTTCGCGGCGACGGCTTCATGATTGATGACTTTACCAACAAGGCGATGGCCTTCATCGAAGACAACAAAGACAAACCATTCTTCGCCTACCTGCCCTACAATACGCCGCATTCCCCCATGCAAGTGCCGGACACGTGGTGGGATAAGTTCAAAGACAAACAACTGACCATGCGGAATCGCGATCCCCAACGCGAGAAGCTGGGCCACACCCGCGCCGCGCTGGCCATGTGCGAAAACATCGACTGGAACGTCGGACGCCTGCTGCAGAAACTGGACGATTTGCAACTGGCTGAGAACACGATCGTTGTCTACTTCTGCGACAACGGCCCCAACGGCGTACGCTGGAACGGCGGCATGAAAGGCCGCAAGGGATCGACTGACGAAGGGGGCGTGCGGTCGCCCATGTTGATTCGCTGGCCAGGAAAGATCGCACGGGGCAAAGTGATCACGCAGATTGGGGCGGCGATTGACCTGCTGCCGACGCTGGCCGATCTGGCCGGAATACCGGTCGTCAGCAAGAAGCCGCTCGACGGCATCAGTCTCGAGCCGCTGCTGCTCGAGCAACCGCGGGACTGGGAAGACCGGATGATCTTTTCCCACTGGAACGGACGCGTCAGCGTGCGCACACAACAGTTTCGACTCGACACCCACGGGCAGCTGTTCGACCTGCAGGCGGACCCCGGCCAGCACCACAATATCGCGCGGCGCCACCCCGCCGTTACCGAGCGGCTCGCCGCGGCCGTGGACGATTGGAAAAAGGAGGTCCTGACCGACTACCGGCACGACTGGCCCTTCGTGATCGCGCATCCCGGTTACAAGTTCACGCAACTTCCTGCTCGCGATGGTACGGCGCATGGCAATATCAAACGCTCGAACCGCTTTCCCAACTGCTCGTACTTTACCAATTGGACCGCGGTTGAAGACAAGATCACCTGGGAGGTGGAGGTCGCGGCGACGGGCGACTATGAAGTCGAACTTCACTATTCCTGCCCCGCGCGGGACATCGGTTCGACCATCGAACTCAGTTTCAACGATTCCCAGCTGCGTTCGCGATTAACCGAACCGCATGATCCTCCCGTTCGGGGAGGCGAACACGATCGCATCCCCCGCCAGGAATCCTATGTGAAGGATTTCAAGCCGGTCCAACTAGGCACGCTGCGTTTGGAGAAAGGCACCGGGACGCTGACGCTCAGCGCCACGGACATTCCCGGCACACAAGTCATGGACTTCCGCCTGCTCATGCTGACGCGCGTGCAAACCGATGGAAACTAGTCCGACAGCGCCAGGTTGGTTCGAACCAGCGTGCGTAGGTTCTGGCAGTCGTTTTGTTTAACCCTTAGCCGCAGGCGCCGGCTCGGTGAATACGCCGCCGCCTGCGGCTGGGGGGTTAAACGTCGTGCTCATACGCACTAAAACAACTCGGCCAGCAGATCGTCTTTGGGATACGCGTGTCCCCGGTGCTGCACAAAGGCCTCGGCCGCGGCCACGCCGATGTCGCTGCCTCGAGCTTGCGCTTCGCGGCGCATCGAAAGAATGAATTCATCCACGCCGTTATGGGCGCGCAGCCATTCCCGCTGGCTGGCGTGGCAACTGAGCATCTGCTCCTTGCGTTCCAACTGCTCGGAAATGTCGACGTAGGTTGTTGGCGTGACGGGCTGGCCGTACGGATCGACTCCCTCCAACGCGTCGCAGTAATAAAGATAGGGGACGCCCGAACCTTCCAACAACGGATGCTCAGATACATTCGGCGCCGCATAGACGAAACTGGCGGCCCGCGCCAGCTGGCTGGCCACTTCGTGATCCACGTGATAGTCCTTAGGCGCTAGCGCAAAAGCGAGTGTCGGTGCAACCTTGCGAAACAGGTCGATTGTTTTCTGCAGCGACTGCCGGTCGTAGACCAGGCGGCCATCGGGCTCGCCCAAACAATGGAATGTCCCCCCAATCGACTCGGCAGCCGTCTTTCCTTCGCGCGTGCGGATTGCCGCGATGCTCCAGGGGGTTTCAGTCATCGTGCCGCAATCACCGGCAGTCGCGCTGGCAAAATGAACCTGCCAGCCGCTATCGGCCAGCCGAATCAAGGTGCCGCCACACAAGAATTCAGCGTCATCCGGGTGGGCCACCAGGGCCAGCACGACTTTACGGTCCGTTTTCATGCGACTCAAAATCTACAAACGCGAGGGGACGGGTAAGCCAGCTTCTTTCAGCAACGTATCGGTGCTTTGCATCAAAGCGGCCGTGTTGGCCGGATGCAGTTTGTTGAAACGCACCTTGCCCTCCGTGTCGAGAATGGCCACGTGAGGAATACCGCGAATGCCAAATTCAGGATTCATGACTTCCTGTTCCGCGAAGGCGATGGTCCAGGAGATTCCGCGCTCCTGCATGAACTCCTTCATCAATTCAAACTCCTTTTCCGGTTCGCCTGTGGTGTCGACTTTCCCAGTCTTCCCGTAATGGGCGCCCTGGATGCTGGTAACTCCCACGATCTGCACGGGCGAGTCTTTGTAGCGCTGCTTGAATTCCGCCAGTTTGGGAATCGAAGCAACACACGGACCGCACCAGGTCGCCCAAAAGTCGAGCACCACGATTTTTCCCTTGAGTTCGTCGAGTGTCTTGTAATTCGTATCGCCACTCGACCAGATAAAATCCAACTCCGGCGCTTCATGACCAAGAAACTGCCCGCGGCCATAGCTGCTGTCCAGGCCGTGCGCAATACTGGCCAGGTAATCGGCCAACCGCTCGCCGTCCGGCTGTTTCGCGGCGATCGCCGCGCTTTGGGCATATAACTTTTGCAGTCGTTCGCGAACGGGCTCATAGGATTCCAGATCTTTCAATTCTCCCTCGCCAGCCATGGAAACCAGCATATTCACGACCGCCGCCCGCTCGGCCAATTCCAAAGGCGTCTGCTGGTCGGTAACGAAACTTGCCAGCAGCAACAAGCGGCTCTCAAAATCGCCCAGCGCATCACGGTCGACATAATTCAACAGGGAAAACAACTTGCCGACCTTTCCCGCGGTCATGGCCGCGGCAAAACCGGGATGCGCCAAAGCCGCTTTCAGCGGCTCGGTGCCTGCCGGCGGATTCACGCCCCGCGGCGTAGGATTCATTTCCATTTCGAACAGCAGGAGCGCCGCGCGAGCACCGTCCGCATCCTCTTGCCTGGCCAATTCCATCAGCCGTTTGGCCAGTTGCGGCTTCTTCTCCTCCACGGCCTGCAACAGCAATCGCAGCGTTTCGAGGTTATCAAGCGAAAGTTCCTGCACGGCCAGGTCCGCGGTGAGTTCTTTTGCCTGCTCCTGCAGTCGCGCCATTGCGGCCGCGCGATCAAAACTCGGTCCTTCACGGCGTGCGCGCAGACTTTCGACTTTCTGCGAATTGAGGTACTGGTCCATGATCGCCGTCGCTTCGTCATCCGTCAGCGCGGCGGAGGTCGTTCCCGTCCAACCTCCAAAGATGGCCAAAAACACAAGGGCTTGTCCGAGTTTCATTGTCATGAATCGTTCCTCGATTGGTATGCGCTTCGCGTGCCAACGAAGCACGTTGTCGTTGATTGTTGCTGCGATTTGCCGCGCCGATCCGGAGAGCGGAGTCTATCACGTGCCGACGCATTTTTCCACCGTGTCCGAGAACGCCATCTGCTGAAACTGACAGCTTTGTTTAACCCCCAGCCGCAGGCGTCGTCTGGGTACGTCCGCCGGCGCCTGCGGCTGAGGGTTCAACGATGTACTCCCATGCACTTCAACGTGGAGCTACCACGAATCAAACCTGACGCTGTGCAGCTATTTACTCTCGGCGATAAGTTTGTCCAGTTCGTCCAGCGAAACGCGCAGCACTTCCATCGTCTGCTTGGCGCCGGAGAAGGCGATCAGCAGTTGACCGTCGTGTTCGATCATGTGGGGATAGTCGACATGTCGCCCGCCGACCAGATAAAACAGTCGCGTGTAGACGAGGCCATCGTGACTGATGGCGAGCGTCAAGGGATCGCGACGCTGGGGGTTGGCGTTCGACACCAGCGTGTAATATCCCCGTGACGTCCGCAGCGCAAAAAACTTGCTGGTCGCATCCGGGAAATTAGTACGCGTCACCCCGCTCCAATGCTCGCCCTGGTCCGTCGAGAAAACGCGCAGCAGGCGATGCGACCGGCTGTTGTCACGCAGCAATCCGACGAGCCGCTTGCCGTCAGGCAATTCGTACCAGTAGGGCTCCTCGGGTTGCAACTTCCCGCCATAGCTGGCAAGTGGCCGAACCTCCCAGCTGTCAAACGACGCGACGCCGCCGACCAGGACCGTCACTTGCCGCTGGTGGTCGCGGCGACTCATCATCCACATGCCATTCGGAAGTTTCTGGGGCGGAAAGTTGTTCATCGCGTCGTCGAATACGGTACCGTGCGAAACCCATTTGCCGCGCGATTTTTCCCAACGAAACGCTTCCAGGCTGAGTCCTTCTCCCGGATACCCGGGGGCATTGAAATGCGTCGCCAACGCCAGTAACTCGCCGTCGCGCGGCCAGAATCCGCGAGCAATCCAGCCGAAACCCTTGATGCGCGGCGGCCCGGAGAGGTCGGCGGGAGTGCTCCACTTCATGCCGTCGTCACTGCGGGCGTACGAGACGCGCGTGTCGGGTTGGTCGTGACCGGGGACGATATTTCGATGTTGCCGAGGTGTCACGTTCGGGCGTGGAAGGCCCGGCCCATCGCTCCACATCGCCCAGTATTGGTTGTCATGGTAGGCCAAATAGGCGTGCTGATGGACGCGTGTCCCTCCGTCACCGCGGACATCGCTGATGACGGCGTGAGTGGACCGCACCCGAGGCAATTTGTCGAACTGGATTCGAGTCGGGTCCGTCCCTGTTGTTGGCAAGTCCAGCATCACAGCGTCTTCCGCTTTCGCGGCACGCCCGCCGATCATGACCGCCAACATCGCCAGAATCAGGCATCGCGTTGTGTTGATCACGCTAGTTCATCCCATTCTGACCGTTGCCGCATCCGCAGGCCGGCCAGTGAAGAGACCGCTGCGCTCACGCGAGTTATCGTCTAAGTCAGTTCGAGTTGTAGGGTGGTGTCGAGCAAACGAGCGAAAACTGGTGGTTCTGCATTCGCGAACAACTCTCGTGAGCAGACAGCGTGTGAAAACAAGCGTGATTCGTTTGCGCTGGCCCACCAATCACTTACGCGAATTTGACCTATCTAAGTGAATAATCCCCGCTATGTCAGCTCGAGTCCGGATAGAGTGCCGGTACTGGTGGCGAAGGCGTCTTGTTCGAAACCGTGCCGCTGCAAGATGCTCACGAACAAGTTGGGAAGCGGATAGTTTTTCTTGCGGTCGAAAGCCAGGTGCTGTCCGTGACGGAATCCGCCGCCCGCCACCACGACGGGCATGTTGCGATTGTCGTGGCTGGACGCGTTGCCGAGATTACTTGTTAACAAGACCGCTGTCTGGTCGAGCAGACGGGCCCCTTGATCCTGGTGCGCGGCCAGATCACGGAGAAAATCTCCCCAGGCGCTCACGATCGCCGCTTCGACGATCGCCAGTTGGCTTAGCTTTTCGCCGTCCAGACCATGATGGCTGAGCGAATGATAGCCTTCGTCCACTCCGGGCAGCGGCACGACGCCGCCCGAGCCGCCAAGGTGATACGAGATGAATCGCGTCGAATCCGTTTCCAAGGCGAGGCGGATCATGTCGTTCATGAGTTTCTGGCGGCCGACAAAATCGTTTGGGTTCCCGATGTCTACCGGCTTCGTCGCCGATACCTTGGGCTTGGGACGGTGAGCCCACTCCTCGGACTCGGCCATCCGCAGTTCCAAGTCACGCACGCTGGAGTAGAACGCCTCCAGCCGCTCGCGATCGCCAGCCCCCAGTTCGCGGCTCAATCGCCGCGCGTCTTCACCGACGAGGTCCATAATGCTGCGCCCCTGCCGGACGCGCTGCGCTTGCTTAGCGCGTTCCGCCGGCGAGCCGTCCACGAACAGCTTCATGAACAAGCGCGATGGCGAATCCTCCGCCGGGATCATGGCCCCATTTTCCGTATAGGAGGGGCTGTTGCTGCCACGGCTGCTCAGCACAAGTGACGGGAATCGCGTCTTGTTGCCCAAGTACTTGGCGAGATACTGGTCAATCGAAACCGAATTCTTCCCGCGTCCCGAACTCCCCACCGGGTTCGCGGTCAGGATGCTCGCCTCCGCACGATGGCCACCCGTGACACCTGGATGCGAGGATCCCGAAATCACGGTCAGCTGATCACGCAAGTCGGCCAGGGGCTCCAGATACGGACTCAGTTCATAGTTACGTCCCGGCTGTCGCGGGTTGAGATTTTCGCCCAGCAGCCCCAGCCCCAGAGTCATGGCGACGAAACGGCGCGGAGGCGCTGGCGACTCGGCGGCGAACGCGCCATGCATGGCATCGATCCAGGGCAACGCCAGCGCCACACCAGCGCCGCGCAAGACCGTCCGGCGATCAAGGCAGTGTTTGACATTAAAGTGAACTTGCTTTTTCATTGCACGATTGTTCCTCAAACCAAGTAGATTCAAAATCGACCGCGCCAAGTTCGGCCGTCATACGAGCACGAAGCGCAAGCAAGTGGGTCACTTATGAACGAACACACTTGCTCGCGCTGCGTGCTTGTATTTCCGAAAATTCCCGAAGACGCGGCAATGTCCAGCCAACATCTTCGTCGAACGGGTCACCCCATCTATTTCATGTTGAATATCTGATTCACCGCGACCGCCTTGACCAGCGAGCGAAATCCCCATCCCGACTCGGCGGCCTGCGTCACGGCCTCGTCCACGTTTTTTCGGTCGGCGAAACTGACGGGAGCTCCCGTCCCGTAAGTCAGCAATTTTTCCACCACGTTGCGGGCGATTGTGCGGGGATCTTCCAGCACGAGGCGTTGGAATTCGGATAAATCTTCGAAATGCCGGCCGTCCGCCAATTCATAGCTGGCGTCGACAGGATTGCCTCGGGACGATCCGCCGCGTTGCACGGCCAGATACTTGTCGCGCCACTTGCCCGCCGGATCAAAGTTCTCGAGCGCGAAACCGGGCGGATCGATCTTCACATGACAGCTGGCACACGATTCGTCCGCGCGGTGTTTGGCCAGCATCTCTCGAATCGACTTCGCGCCGCGAATATCGGGCTCAATGGCCGGCACATTCTCCGGAGGCGGCGGCACGTGGACTCCCAACAACCGCTCGGAAACCCACAAACCGCGAATCACGGGCGAGGTCGTCGTGCCGTTCGCGGTAACCTTGAGTATGGCTCCATGCGTCAACAAGCCGCCGCGCTGGTGTTCCGGCTCCAGGGCGATGCGTTGCAAGTCATCTCCGGCCACCCCGTCGATCCCGTAGTAGCGTGCCAGCCGGCTATTCAAGTAAGTAAAGTCGGCATCGATCAAGCGACCGACATGAAGGTCCTCGTCAAGCATCGTTTGCAGGAACGCATGTGTTTCGTCGAGCATCGATTGCTGGACGATGCTATCGAAATCCCGATACCGCTGCGGAGCCGGCTCGGTGAAATCGAGCAGACTCAAGTCCAGCCACTGGGCGGCCAGATCGCGGACGAACAGCCGACCGCGTTCGCCGGTCAGCATGCGCTGCACTTGCTTCTCGATCGTCTCCGGCTTCGCCAACTGCCCCGACTCCGCCAATTCCAGCAGTGTCGTGTCGGGCATCGAGTTCCAAAGAAAATAACTCAACCTGGACGCCACGGCATAACTATCCAGCGGCCCTGGCGATTCGTGAAAGTACAAGAACCGTGGTGAACAAAGGAGCGCCCGGTAGCCGCCCCGCAATGCGTCCAGCAGGGGCACGCCCGCCGCGAGATCTTCGCGAACCCGATCCAGGTAGGGCGCCACGTCGGCTTCGTCGACCGGACGGCGAAAGGCGCGTCGCGCGAATTGTTGCAGCAAGTGAGCGGCGTCCTGTTCCGGGTGCTGCGACACCAGCGCGGCCGGCTCCGCACGCGACGCCGGTTTCAACTCGAGATCCCCGAACAGCCCTTCCCGGATGGTCGCGTTCGTCGGACCGCGATGAATCCGCTCCATCTGAATGGATTCCATCGCCACACCGGGAACATTCTGCGGGCCGCCTTCGCCGGTGCCCACCTGGCCGCCCGCAAAACGAGCGGCCTTGAGCGTCAAGTCGCCCGGCCGCACCTCCAGCATGTCGCCTTTCGGCAACCAGGTTTCGAATGTCCACTGCTGCGTCTTCTCCGTCGCTTCAAACGCCCCGACCCAACCGAGCAAAGGAGCGCTCGATACACATTTACCCTTGCGCACCGTGCACCAGACGCCCGACCCGGGCGGACGCTTCAACGCCGAAGCACGAATCGTGAAGCGGTACCAACCGTCTTCGCGGGCGGTCGTTGCCGGTAGTCGTCCGTAAAAGATCAATCGCGACGACCAGGTTACAGCTTTGCCGTCAATCAATTCCGGTTCGCGTGTCCGACTTTTCGGATTCCGTCGCACCAGTTCTTTTGCGCTGTAGGTCTTCTGCCATTCGTCGCCGGACGTGGTGGCTCGCCGAAACGCTTCATCCAACGCCAAGTCGACCACCTCCAAGTGCTTCTGCAATTGGAAATGCGACATCGGCTGGCCGTCGGCCACCGTCGTGAAGCCGGCGGTGCGAGGTTCTTCGGGAAGCCGATTCGCCAACGGAATGTCCACGCCCAGCAGGTCGTGAAGCGTGCGTTCGACTTGCAGGTTGGTAAGTCGTCGACCGCGGACGCGGCCTTCGGCTTGCCAATGCTGACGCTGCCGCTCCGCCAACCACTCTCCGGCGGAACCTACGAACGCGGCCACTTCACGCGGTTCCAGTTCGTTAGCGTCCGGCGGCATTTCGCCGTCACTTACCCGATCGATCATGCGAATCCAGCGATTCCAGTCACCGGGGGACACCTGTGACTTGCCCAGTTTCCGGAGATCCAACCCTCCTTCCGCGTCGGCACCTTCGTGACAGGCGAGACAATGCTCCTTCAAGAACACGACCACGTCTGCGGGCACGTGCGATCCGGATTCCGGCGATGCTTGCGAATCTGGTGCGCCGCAGACGCAAATCGCGGTGAATAACGATACGATCTGGACGAACGAGGTAGGGCGCATGGCGTTAAGGCGGGACGGACGATGAAACGAACTGCCGTTGCCCCGATTGTACCATCCTGATCGCATTAAGGGAAATGCAATGCCACTACAGCGTGACGCCGCGGATCAGTGCAATCAGCTCGTCGGTGGCAAGTCGCCCGGCGGATTGCGTGCCGTCCATGACGCCGGCGACGAGGTCCCGTTTGTCGCCGTGCAGGTCCAAAATCTGCTCTTCGATCGTGCCGCGGGCCACGATCCGATACACCATGACGGGACGAGTCTGTCCAATCCGATGAGCGCGGTCGGTGGCCTGATCCTCGACCGCCGGGTTCCACCACGGGTCCATGTGAATCACATAGTCCGCGGCCGTCAGATTCAAGCCGGTACCGCCTGCCTTCAGCGAGATCAGGAAGGCGTCCGCTTCGCCATTTTGAAACGCGTCGACGCGTTCCTGCCGCGTCTTAGCGGGAGTTGCCCCGTCGAGGTATTGATACGAGATCCCAGCCGCGTCCAGCGCCTGACGTATCAGCGCGAGATACGACGTGAACTGGCTGAAGACGAGTGTGCGATGCCCTTCTTCGCGCAGTTCCTCGAGCGTTTCCACCAACAATGCCAGCTTCGACGAAGTTCCCTCCCACGATTCATCGACCAGACCGACGTGGCAAGCCAGCTGGCGCAAACGCGTGAGCATAGCCAAAATCCGGAATCGAGAATCGTTCGTTTCCGGAGCGCCCACAATCTGATCGACTTCTCCCAGCGCGGCCAATCGCATTTCATCGTATCGCCGGCGTTCCTGGTCACTTAGTTCGACGTATAAGTTCATCTGCGTCCGTTCGGGCAATTCCTGGAGCACTTCCGACTTGGTGCGACGCAACACGAACGGACGGATGACGCGAGACAAAGCCTGGCGGCGTTCCTCGTCATGGTTCTTTTCGATCGGAGTGGCAAACTGCTTTCTAAAGTTGTCCCAACTTCCAAACAGACCGGGCGACACGTTGCGGAAGATGCTCCACAATTCCCCCAAGTGATTCTCCATCGGCGTGCCGGTCAAGGCCAGCTTCCAATCAGCTTGCAACCCCCGGATCGCTTGCGACGTTTTCGTCTGACTGTTCTTGACGAATTGCGCTTCGTCCAACAGCAGCGTCCCCCATTTCACGTTGCTCAGCGCCTCCGCGTCGCGCAGCGCCAAACCGTAACTGCAGACGACCAAGTCGCCCGGGCCAACCTGTCCCACAAATGCGGCGCGATCCGTTTCGCGGTACAAATGCGGCTTCAGGTCCGGGGCAAAACGCTCGCATTCGCGTACCCAATTGAAACCTACAGACGTGGGGGCAATTACCAGCGTCGGCCCCACGGACGCGCGGTCGATGAGTACGGCTAAGGCCTGGATCGTTTTGCCCAGCCCCATATCGTCGGCCAGACAACCGCCGACTCCCCATTCGGCCAAACGACGCAACCACCGATAACCGTCCAGCTGGTAGCCGCGCAGCGTTCCTTGAAATGACGCGGGGGGCGTCGGATCGAGCTGCATGGACTTGTCCAGGCGAGTCAGGCAATCTCGCCAGGACTTCGGCGACTCAAAGTCAATTTGCGATTCCATGAGCTCCTGCACGATCGGCGCGGCCGTCTCGCTGATCTGCAGCTGTTTGCGGTTCGCGTGCGACGCATCGCGAAGTTGCTGCAATTTCCGACGCAACGCGGCAGTAATGCGGGCCCACTGACCGGGCTGAATTTCCATGAAACCGTCAGCCGGCTCACTCTGAATCCCGTTCAGCAAATCCGCCAACTGGAATTCCCGCTCGCCTACCTGGCACGTGCCGCCAAGTCCAAACCAGTCGCGCTTTTTCGAGATTTGAACGCGCAAGCCCTTCGCCGTCACCGATCCGAGGATGCGAAAATGCTGTACGGAATGGGGATCCCAGACGACATCGACACCCAGTGTTGCCGCTTTCGTCTCCATATCTTCCAGCAGCGCCAATGATTGCTCGAAATCCAGAATTCGCCAATTCCACGGCGACACGGCGTGAGTGCGATCAAGATTCAACTCGCGTTCGATGCGACGAGCCCTCGAGATTTCAAAATCCGCGTCGCGCCGGCATTGCACGGGTTGCTGTTCGCTTTCGTGCGAAAAGACCAAGGCTCCCGTTCCGGGCAAGAACATGCGTCCCGTTGAATCCCTGACGCGCATGCCGCATTCCAGGAATCCACCCTGGCGCGAACGCAGCAGCACGACCGGAGTTGTCTCTTCGTTGACCAGCGGACCGGCCAGCGATTCGGGCAATTCTACCGGCGTCGTCTGACCGATTTGATCCAAGCGCTGCTGCAGTTCGTCCAGGCGTTCGCGGGGGAATGTGACGTCTGCGAAAATGAGTGAACGGGTGAGTTCCACTTGCCCTTCATCACACGGGCAGACAAACAGTTTCTGTTTTTCCTCGCTAATTGCAACGAGGCCGTTGGCGTAAACAAACACCATATAGGGTTCGCCGGGCTCCTGGGGAATTGCCAGCATCAATCTCAGGCCCTCGGATAATTCGACGAGGCGAATTCCAAACGGAATCCGCCGCACCTGCAACGGCTTTTCGTTAAGCAGCACCCGGTCATGGCCCGCCAGCCCCTCCAAAGCCGCGATCATGTCAAACACGAATTCGGTCCTGTAACCGTAACTGTATCCGTATGGCGACGTGGAGACCTGGCGTATCGCCGCCACGACTTCCGCATCGGCCGGCGCGGTGATCAGTTCCGGCGAGCTGCGTAGCCGGTCCAGGGAGACCCGCTGCCCTTTGGTCCAGTCATTCCCTCGCTTCTTCATGCGCTGCTTGAGTGGAATCAATTCAAGCCCCTTGTCCTTACGGATGAGATTCCACACGAGACGAAAAACGGGGAGCTCTTCCTCCGCTTCGACTTCAAACCTGGGGCGCGACGAAAGGTAGTGATCAAGCTCGGCGAGCACGGGAGTTACATTGACGAGCGCCGGTTCTGCTGGCGTTGTTGTACGTTCGAAGCGCGCCCGCAGCTTGGATTGCGGATCGCCCAATTCTGCCAGCAAGTACTTGACGAACCGGTAGGTATGCTGGCACGGCGAACTGTTCCTGGACTGACTGCAGGCACAGCCCCCGCCGACGCCAACGCCGTCGCAATCAACCTCGACGTCCAGTTCGAACTTGTTTGAACCGACGCAACATATTCCTTCCACACTGCCGTCGGGGGCGACGTTGGTCACCTCGAAGGTGCAGCGCAGTTTCCTTGCCTGACGCTGAATGGACCGCGAATGCAGACCCTTCAGGTACTGCAATCCCTCGATCCAAGCGTAGACGTCGACATCGTCGCCACCACCACTTGTGCAAGCTAATTCGTCCTCATGATATTCGAATTCAGAATCGTCATCGAACAGATCACTGAACCCGGCAAAAAGGTCTTCCCGACCCGAACTGCTTTGACGGTGTTTCATCATTCACACTCCTTTGTCACCATCCACTCCAGCTTCCATTCCTGGCGGCATAAATCAGGCTTGCCAATGCTGTCAATCTTGAGTGGCTTCCGCGGATTGGAGTCGTCAGCCTGGAAAAGCCCGCGCCATTCCCCCGGTTCCGGATGCTCCAATCGCTTGCATGGTTTGATAGCCTCACCAATCTAACACTACGCACCGAATTTTCAAACAGGGATCCTAGCTTACGACCTAGGAGTCTGGCCGGGAACTGGAATTCGTGTGAGCGGCTCCACGCTAGACGCCGGTTCTTGCGAGTAACATACCCGCGGCTAGCGCCGTTCGGCTCAATATGTCACGGATCCGGACATCGTCCCAAGTGCCATTGTATGTCCGAAAAAAACGACAGCCACCACCCCGACGGAAGTTCCAATGTCGCACGTCGCTAGCGGACCATGGCAATGTCGAGGCGATTGTCGCCCTCGCGGATGGTGATCGACAATTCGCTCGTTTCGGGCTGTTGGTATTTTTTGGGAAACATGGCGACCTGCGTGCGATCGGGAGGAGCCATGGCGGGGCCGAAGGGAACGTCAGGAACGGGCGGGCTGACGTACACCTGGTACTCGCCCAACGGCAGTCCGTAACCGTTGGCCGTGGAAGCTCGGTACGTGCCGTCGGCTCCGATCTCCGCCATCATGTGCACTCCTTTCGCATAGTTGCGAAAGATCACGTAGCCCTGCGATACCGGTTCGCCATTGAGCGTGACACGTCCGGTCAACTCGCCTTGAAGTTCTCCCGGCTGACAACCAGACACGACGACCATTTCCAGAAGCACGATCAGGCGCAGGCACGGTGTTCGCAAACGTTTCATTACCAACTGACCTCGGTATTGCCGTCATCGCGATTGGCAAGGTTGTAAAGCACGGATGTCTTCATGTTCTCGTCGAAGAAATGAACCCCGCCATCCACGGTGACGACCTGGATCCCTCCGGGATGCTCCGACGTGAGCGGCGTGTTGGGACCGCAATTCCCCTGCACTCCCAGCGCATTCCAGGAACGCTCGTTGATTCGATGAATGACACAGGTCATGTTGAAGTGACGTTCCCAGCCGTCCCTGCCTGGCCCCATCGGAAACCCGTGATAACAGTCCGAACCACAGACCTTCCGGTTACCGTTGACATCGCGACACCAGCCCGACTGCTCGGCAACAATCATGGTGTTGGTCGTCCCATCGATGATATCACTAAAGCGGATCGCGGCGCCCTCCACCAGCGTCCCGCCCCAACTGATCCGCCCTGCCGCCCCGCCGCTCGTGCTCTTGTCACGCGCCGACTGATGATCGGTGGCGCCAGAAATGCCGGTGTAATTCGGCGACACGACATGAGCGTCGTGCAGCGCGTCGGTCAGCGCTTTCTTTGGCAAGGTGCTTGATGGGCACCGCATGATCTTGATATCCACGTCGTACAGCAACTGGCGATTGTGCTCGTTGCCGCCGCCGAAATTGCGTGACAGCCAACCCGTACTCCGTTTGTTGGCCGCCAGGACGCCGGTTTGATCCCAGGAATCGTAAATGTCTGACTTCTCCGTGTAGGGAAGGATTCGAATCCACCACGAATGCCCGTAGCCGCCATTAGCCAGCGTCAGGCCTCCCGGCGGCAATGCCTTGTGAGCATCAACGTAGTGCTGCAGCGCCAAGCCGATCTGCTTGAGGTTGTTGGCGCACTCGGTTCGCCGCGCTGATTCGCGAGCCGCCTGCACGGCCGGCAGCAACAACGCCACCAAGACTCCGATAATGGCAATTACGACCAATAGTTCCACCAACGTGAAACCGGCAGCAACGCGCTGGCCGCGCAAATCCGAGCGCCTGCGATGCATCACCTGCAAACCTTTCGTACGATCCACGCCTACTCCAGGAACAAGGTTGACCGACAGCGCGTGAAGCCGATCGATTCAGGATTCAAATCACGCTATTCAACGCAAGCCGGTCCATCGGGCGAATACAGCAACGGGAAAAACTGTCCGCTCAAAGGCTGACCCGCGGGAATCACTTCCGTCCCATCCAACAGTAGATCATCGGTTGCGGAACAGACCCCGTCACGAACCACGTTCAACACGGTCGCGCGCCGAGGACGATCCGTCCGGTTGGCGAACGAACCGTGCACCATCAGCGGATGATGAAAGGAGCATTCACCCGCCCGCAGCTCAATGGCCACCGGCTCGTTGAATTGCCCCCATTGCTCGTCGGACAACACCTGCTTGATCGCCTCCATGTCTCCGGCCAGGCCTGTAATCGGCAGCAGATCCCAACGATGGCTGCCGGGGACGTAATGCAGGCAGCCGTTGTCAACGGAACTGTCGTCCAGTCCGATCCAGCACGTCAGATGTGCCATCGGTCGCGTCCGCGTCCAATAGGAATAGTCTTGATGCCACGCCACAACACCTCCGTGCCGAGCCGGCTTGCAGAACAGCTGGTCGTGCCAGAAACGGACCGGTCCATCCAGCAGCTGGCTGGCGGGAACGGTGAACGCTGGATTCCAAAGCAAGTCGTGAAAACCAGGCGCGATGCGCCAGGCACCGAGCGCGTGAAACAGGACCGTATTCGGATCGGCCGATTCGTTTGTGTGGTACTCGTACCAATACTCGCTGCCCGCATGCTGGGGATCGAAAAACGCCGCCAATTCACCGCGCAGCAATTCCACTTGCTCGGCCGTCAACACGCGCACACCCTGCAGGTAACCATACTCATGATAGAACTCGACCTGCTCGCGCGTCAATTGCACGGGCTCGGTATCCATCACACGCGAGAATGCCGTACCGACGAGTTGGTGAATCGTGGACAGATCTCCGTGAGTCGCTGGCATGGTTATTTGCTGGTCCTCTCAAGGTTTGCCGGCTTGCTCCGGCGGAATGAATTCAGCATCACTGTACTTTTTCCCCTCGGGTCCACCACGTCAAGCCGGCCAAACCGGCCGCGCTGGGCGCGGGGGTCAACATGCTGGCGACGGAGCCGACCGCAACGGCAGTCACAATACCGATCACCGCGTACAGGTAGAAATGAACGCGGGTGGCGAGGGAGACGTACGCCAAGACGCCAAAACTGACCAGTACGCCGACGAGGACGCCGATGGTCGTTGCACGTCGCGTGAACATGCCCAGAATAAACACGCCCACCAGTCCGCTGCTGATCAGGCCGAGCAGCTTCTGGAAAAAGAAGAGTAGCGATTTGATATCGTAAGTCGCCATCACCAAAGCCGTCGCCGTGCCGATGGTGCCGACCACAAAGGTCAGCCAGCGCGCCGTGCGGAGGAGTGATGCGTCTGACGCGGGCGTTCGAAAACGCCGCAACAAATCAGTAGTCACCGCCGTCGCCACACTGTGCATGCTGCTGTCCAGACTCGACATGGACGCGGCGAAGACTCCGGCGACAACCAGTCCCGAGATACCCGGGGGTAGATTCTGTGCCACGAAGTGCGGAAAGATCTTGTCGTTCTCCATGCCGACCGTCAGCATATCGGGATGGGCTTTATAGAAGACGTACAATGCGGTACCGAGCAGGAAAAACAGCAGCGCAAAGGGAATCGTTAACACGCCGTTAAGCCAGACGCTGCGGGCGGCGGCCTTTTCGTCCTTCGTCGTCATGTATCGCTGAATGACCGCCTGATCCGTCGTGTAAGGGGCGAACTGCAAAGCGAAGTTACCGATCAGGATCAGCCACGTCGCCATCTCGGCCGTATGCCAGTCCCAATTGAACATCGTCAGTTTGCTGCCCTGCCGTGCAACCTGCACCACGTCACCGATGCCACCAACATCCGCAACGATGATCCCGAGCGCCAGCAGCATCCCACCCCACAGAACGCCGACTTGAATGACGTCGGTCCAGATCACTGCTTCCATGCCACCGAGAACCGTGTAGAGCGTGGAGAGTACGCCCATCAATAGAATGCACAAATAAATATCCATGCCAGTCACGGCGGCCAGTGCCAGCGCGGGAACATAGACGACGACGCCCATCCGCGCGAACTGAAAGACAATAAAAGACGCACTGCCAAACAGGCGAACTGCGATGTTGAAACGACGTTCCAGGTACTCGTACGCCGTCGTGACATTCAGGTGACGAAAAAACGGCAGATACAGAAACACCACGACCGGCGCCATCAGGAAGATGGTCCACTGCCCCGGATAGACAAGCCAATTGGTCACATACGGCACGGCCGGCAGCGAGACAAACGTAATGGCACTCAATTGCGTTGCGTAGATGCTGATCCCGGCAGCCCACCAGGGAATCCGTCTCCCCGCCAGAAAGAAATCGTCAACGCCGTTGTCGCGTTTCGAAAAGGAGACCCCCATGCCAGCCAGCAGCGCCAGGTACGCGCCGACGACGATCATATTGAGTCCCTCGAAACCTTGCGCTGGCTGCGAGACGACCAGGGACTGAACTTGCGGCGTTCGCACGCCCGGCCGGATCTCGCCGCTGGGAATGACAATGCGTCCATCCCAATGCACGGCACTCGTCGTCACCACACCGGCGGGCATGTCGCCGGCGTGGATCCAGGTGTCGGTGATCGTGTGATAGGCGAGCACATCGCGGGGAAAGAGCGGCCGGTCAGCAACGTCCATCGTCACGTAACGACCGGTGGCTCCGCTGAACACAAGGATGTGCGATTGCCCCACGTCAATGGCCGGCGCCGCCGCCGCGGGCCAGCGTTCACCCCGATACAATTCGTTCACATCGTATTGGCGCTGCGCCTCCCCGTCCGCGCGAGGCCGCCAGGCGCGACGCTGCTCGTCGAACCCATAACCCTCCAGATTGATCTCGCGACGGTCCGGCAATTCGGGCAGGTCGGCGATTCGCTTCCACTGCTTGCGCTGCGGGCTATATCGGTACGCGTCGGTAAAGTGGATGAACTTCGACAGGTCGGGCTGGCCATCGGGTCCGTTCACCCAAGTTTCGCCGCTGATCATGTACAGGCACGTCGGGTTGTCAAACTTGTCGTCCGCGCCGGAATGCTGCGCGACGAGCGCCATTTTGCGCCGCGCGGGACCCGGCCAGATTTCCAGCCCATTCCAAAGGGGCGCGACACGTTTCAGATCGAGCGCCCAGAACGAGGGATTATCCAGGCGATCGCTGGTTTCGTCCAACGTATGCGAAGCCGTGACATAGATCACACTGCCGATCATGGCGGCCGCGTGGTAGTCGCAGGCGCGCGGCAGCGGCGGCAAGGCGTCCTCGGTGATTTCGACGGTGCGTTCTACCGCATTCCATTTCAACAGCAGCACATCCGCCAGCGGGTAATTGGTCGGCTCGGAATCCTGTCGAGTACCAAATGTCTCGCCCCCCAGAACATAGATTCCGGCAGACGTCGTGACGCAGGCTGCGTATGCGCGGGGCTGGGGCAGCTTGCCGGCTTCCAGCCACTCCCCTGCCCCGGGCTCCAACACGAAGATCCGATCGTGCCAGACTTTGTCGCCCGCCGCCTGGTCGCCCACAGGCCAGGGCGGGCCGTTCGGGAAATTGGCGCCCCCCGCGACGACCAGCACACCGTTATGAGTTCCCACGATCGGGCCGCCAAAACCAAACGCATCCGGCAACGCCGGCAACGGCCGCGCATTCCATGCCAGCTCCGGACGCTCCGCCCCCAAAACACAGGACGTCACGACAAGCAGGAATCCGAAAACTATTTGGCGTGGCATGTTGATGGACTTGTTCCTATCGCTGAACGGCTCGCAACACCACTATCCTGAGCAGCCGCGTATCCTGAGCAGCCGCGGTATTCTCATCTGCGGTATTCTCATACTGCCTCGCATTGAACGAGACGACAACGTTAAGGCGCTGTGGAAAATCGATACACGGTCGTTTGCCGGTACGTTTCCCCGGGACTCAGGATAACCGATGGAAAACCGGGTTGGTTTACGGAATCCGGGTAGTGCTGCGTTTCCAAACAGAGCGCGCAACGCTTCACATACGGGATCCCGTTCTTGCCTGGATCACCCTTCAAGAAATTCCCCGTGTACAACTGGACGCCGGGTTCCGTCGTCAGCACTTCCAAAACACGTCCCGACTTGGGATCACGCAAGCGAGCGCAAGGTCGGAGCTCTCCGGCTTTGCCATCAATGACAAAGTTGTGATCATAGCCCATCGTCGGCGTAGCATCGAGCTGCTCGATCCGAGCGCCGATTGTTTGCGGGGTCGTGAAGTCCAGGGGCGTCCCCGCTACAGGCGCCAGTTCGCCGGTCGGAATCAAACCATCCCCGACGGGCGTGTACTGGCGGCAGTGCAGCTGCAGTTCATGATCCAGGATCGTACCGCTCCCCATGCCACCAAGGTTCCAGTAGGCATGATTGGTCAGGTTGATGGGAGTGCGTTTGTCTGTCGTCGCCCGGTACTCAATGCGAATCGCGTTGTCGCGAGTCAAGTGATACGTCACGTCGGTCTTCAGCGTCCCGGGATAGCCTTCTTCGCCGTCGGGACTGGTGTAATGGAAGCGGACGGCCGGAGTATCACCGTCGTCGACGACTTCAGCGTTCCAGGTGATTTTTCCGAAGGCGCGTTTCGTACCGCCGTGCAAGGCATTCGGGCCATTGTTGGCAGTAAGTTTGTACGTCTTACCATCCAAAATGAACTGTGCCCCGGCGATTCGATTCGCCACGCGCCCGACGGTATACCCGTAGTGCTTCTTCTTAAAGCCTGCCATGTCGTCGTAGCCCATGGTCACGTCCGCCAGCTTTCCGTCGCGGTCCGGAACGTGGACTTCCGCAATGGCGGCCCCGTAACTGATCAGCACCAGCTTCATGCCCTGTTGGTTCGTTAACGTGAAGCGTTCGACTGTCTCGCCAAAGTTCCCCTTGCCAAACGGTTCACGAGTCACCGCGGCATGCAGTTGGAAAGACAGGAAGCAGAAACAAAGAAAAATCGACCGTCGCAACATGAGCAACTCCCCTCTAAAGAAAATCGAACGCAGCCGGGATAGACCGGTGATGACACGGCCGAACCCACTCTAGTTCCCAAACAAGCGAGGTCTGTGACTTCTGGATTTGAAATTCGAAGCACGAATATCGAAAACTGAAACAAATTCAAATGTCACAATACGAAAGTCCGAAACCCCCAACGGCTTTGGCATTTCGCGTTTCCGTTGAATTCAGGTGAAACTGTTTTGGATTTCCGATCTTGAATTTGTTTCGTATTTCGTAATTCGGATTTCGAGTTTTTGTGATTCTCGGTGCAAACTGCGCGTGTTTCGGGTCTAGTTATCCGCCAGCACAACCGCCGGGTCCTGCGTGACGGCCACCAACGTGGGCAAATAACTGGCCATGGCCGCAACGATCGGCGCGCCGAACAACGTGGCCACCACAAATTTTGGATCGGTCGTGAACATCTCACCGCCAATCTCCAACACCCGGCTGCCAATCAGAGGTGCCAAAACATAGCCCAGGCAACAACCGATCATACCACCGGCCAGTCCCAGCGCGGCGGCACGCCCCATGAAAAGCAGCACGATACTGAAGGTCCCTTTACCAATGGCGCGTAACAAGCCGATCTCCGGGCGCCGTTCGCGCACGTTCAGCCACGTCAGCAATGCCACAAACAGCGCCGACACGACGACGACGAGTGGCGTCATCACGCCAAGGACCCCGGCCATCGCTTTTTGCTGACGCCCGCGATTGTTGGCAACCAGGTCGCGCTGCTTCTCACGCGCGGTGGCGAGTGAGGCATGTTCGGTAACGCGAGTATCCGGCAACACGCCTTCGAGTTCCTTGCGGATCACGGAAATCCGGTCGCCCTTGCACTTGCAATTCAGGGCCATAATCTGATGAATGCGTCCCTCGAGCCCGGTGACGCGCTGTGCGTCGTGCAAATCGAGAACCAACTGAATATCCTCCTGGGTTCCCGATTCGGGGCGTATCTTGGCGATTGTGAACGCGTGCCCGTTGATCTCAATCGAATCGCCCGCCGACTTGCCGCCCGCCAGTTCATGACCGACCACGACCGTCCCCGGTTCAATGGCCTGGACCATGTGTTGCTTCTTTTCGTTCAGCTGCGAATCGGTCACGACGGGCAGCATCCCGACCAGCAGGATGGTGCGATCCTGCCACTTCATCTTCTGCTGCAGCGTCGCCACCAGGTGCACGATCGTGTGAATCGAAGGCGCCTTGGCCAGGTCCTGCACATAGGATTCGGGAAAGTCGACCGCGACGAAGTCGGTATACAACCCGCCCATGTTGGTGTCCTTGTGCACGATGCGCAAATTGACGCCCAAATCCCGCATGATGCGGATCGTCTTTTTGTCCATTTCTGCCAACTGCCGATTGGTGTCCTCGGCATAGCCGGCGAGAAAGGTCGGTCCCGCCACGAACAGCGTCGCCGCCGTGACGACGGCGATGAGACTCAACACAAAGTTCAACCAGCGAAAGCGAATTTCAGAAAGGATGAGTTGAATAGTTGTCATGGCAATATCCCGCCTGTCCGGACTGCGGTGGCTGTCATTCCTCGACCGACGGATCCGCGGTTATCGCGGAAGCTACGTGATGGCGAGGTTCATGCAGCGTCCAGGTCAGCAACCATCCTACCAGAACCAACATGGCAATGAAAAGGAAGGCCGCTTCAAAACTCACCATGTCAATCAGCCACCCCAGCAGCGGTGAAAAAAAGACGGGCACCGAGACGCAGATGGCCACGCCACTCAAGTACCGAGGATGATCGCCGGTCTCCGCGATTTCCAGGGTGTAGTTATTGAGCGTTTTGATCACGATCGGTGTCAGGCCAACCAGAATGAAGACGAAAGGGTAAAATCCGATCCCCACGTCCGGCCGATAGACGCACGCCAGCGCCGCCAGCGGCGAGATCAACACTCCCGCCAGGATCAGCCGCAATACCGCGCGATTACCACTCCAATCGGCCAACGGGCCGATGACGACACTGAACATGGCCGTACCAATATTCTGCAGAATGACCCACCAGACGAGGTTGTCCATTTGCAAGCCGAGTCGCTCGCGCGCTAGTGCCTGATAATGCGGAAACAGCATCATGGAACTCCCAAACAGCGCGGCGACGACCGCCAGGCGACGAAAGTTGGTATCATCGCGAAACGTGCGGCCAACATCGGCAAACTTCTCCCTGACGGACATGAATTGCCGCGGGTAGCTGTCCGCCGGTTCCGCCAGGAAGGTCACCGACACGGCACTGCACAGGAACAGCAGCCCGGCGAAACCAAAGACCAATTCGAAATCACCTCCTTCCGGACGAAGCCACCGCGTCATGAGAAAATAAACGCACGTGATGGCACTGACAACTCCCACAAGATTGGAAACCAACAACAGTCGTCCCCGCCGCGTGGGCCGAATCAACTTGCCCTGCAACGTGTGGAACGTCAGTTGATTGACCCCGACACAGACGAACAGCAAGGCGTACGGGATCAAGAAGACGTAGGGTGCCCATGCCGGAGGCTCCGTCCAGCTCCCCAGCCACAACGCGGCCATCAGGAACATCGAAACGGCCAGCATTACCGTGGTGCCGGCCAGCGCCCACTTCTTGCTCGGCTGCGAACGCACCCAGGGAGCCACAATGATCGGCGGGAAGCTGTGTCCACATCGATTCAGCAAAGGCAAACAACCTCGCAACCACGACGCACCGCCCAGGGAATCCAAGACAGCCGGCATCACGATGCTCTCGGTCTTGAAGATCCAACCCGTGCGCATGAGGATCTGAAAGAGAGCCAGAATGGCAAAGTTCCGCGGCTCGTGGTCTCCCTGCAACCCGGGCGCGGATTTCTCGGTCGACGACGGTGTTTCAACAATGTCCGAGGAAACGGCGGTTGGCATCCGCCGATTATAGCACTGCGATGGTCTCGCTGTTGAGACCCTGGGAATCACCACCGTGGACTGGTAGAATCGAGTTTATGGTAGCAGCCGTTCTGTTCATCGCGCTGGCGGGAGTAATGCAGTCGGATCTCAAGTCGGACGAAGTCGTCGAATTCTATCCCACGGCAGCGTACCTGGATCAGTCGGGAAAGTGGATCGTACCCATACACGGAATCGTGTATGAACCGGAAGAGGATTCGCTGCGACGGCGCGCATTGATTCGAATTCTGCAGAAAACGATCGGACTGGACCGCAAAGACCTGAAATCCGACATCTTCCAGCAGCGCGCGCGATTGTTCCTGGTGGATAACGAACGCGATAAACAGATCGCCATTCGTACGGGGAATGACATTAAGACGCTTTCCAAGTCGGCGGCTAATGGACATTTTGTGACACAACTGCCACTGTCGGCGGAGGCGGTGCAGCAGGCATTCGAAGCACAGCCGTCCCACGACGGCTGGCTGCGCTATTCGGCCGTCCTGTCCGAAGGGGATGACCGACTGTTTGTGGGAAACGTCCAGTTCGTCGGCCACGAAGGCATTTCGGTCATTTCCGATATCGACGATACGATCAAGGATTCGAACGTTCTGGACAAGAAGGAATTGATCAAGAACACGTTTGTCCGTCCCTTTCAGCCCGCGTCGGGAATGGCAGAACTGTATGCCGCGGCAGCGCGGCGCGGCTGGACGTTTCATTACGTCTCCGCCAGCCCCTGGCAGCTCTACCGCCCGCTGGTTGATTTCACGGAAAAAGAAGGTTTTCCACGCGGCACGTTTCACTTGCGATTGTTTCGTCTGCAAGATGGCTCGATCAAGACGTTTTTCACTTCATCTCAGCCACACAAGAAGGCTGCCATCGCGATGCTGCTGAAAAACTGGCCACGCCGCCGTTTTGTCCTGGTCGGCGATTCAGGAGAACACGATCCGGAGGTTTATGGCGACATCGCGCGACACTCGCCGGAACGGATCGCCGCGATCCTGATCCGTAACGTGACCGGCGAATCCATCCGAGACGACCGTTTCCAGTCGGCCTTTCGGGATATCGACGCGGAGCGCTGCAAGCTTTTCACGGATCCCGCTGCGGTTGCCGAATTCCTGCAATCCCTCCCATGAACGGCGTGCCGACGTTGCCACTCGCGGCGCGGTTCAATTGCCTTGGCAGCTTCCCGATGTGGGGCTCAGTCGCAACGCGACGACAGGTATTAGCCTCGGATGCAAGTCCGCGGTACGTGACACCACCCGATGCCCCCAGTCGCAACGCGACGACATGCGTCCGGTTGTTGGCCGCCCCCGGTGATACGCGCGTGGGGGGTTCCGCAATTCATGCCGTCGCTTCGCGACTCCGCCGCGTGAATACCATGTCCACCTCGGACTCGCGTCCGAGGCTTTCACATGCCACCGCTGCGCGGTTCAATTGCCTTGGCAGCTTCCCGGTCACTGGCAAAAGGTGACAGCGACTCGCTTGGGCTTGGAATCCATACTCCGTCCCCAAGGACGGCCCGGCACGAAGGCTGAATAGCATGTCCCCTTTTGTTTGGACAGCGCGCGGTTGTATTCGCAGCGTCTAGAAGCGGCTGAACAGCAGGAACGCGAGCGCCGCGATGCCGAGGGCCATGAGCGTTTCCTTCGTGCCCGCTCGAATGGGCAAGGTTTCCCGAGGGCGCGTATCAAAAAAGAACTGGGAAACCGTCGGGTGGGTCTGGTAATCAGGATACATCTGTTAAGATTTGAAAACAACGGTCGGAGCCGTTTCCTGCTCAAGTTCCCCTTGCGAGTACCGTGATGTTGATTTTTGATGCTCACTTAGATATCGCCATGAACGCGGTGGAATGGAATCGCGACCTGACGAAACCACTTGACGAGGTTCGCCGGCGAGAAGCGGGCACGACCTATCTTGCCGGACGCGGGAACGGTGTCGTCAATCTTCCCGAAATGCGGCGCGGCCAGATTGGACTCTGCGTCGCCACCCAGATCGCCCATTGCGTGGCCACGGTAAACCCGGCGCCGGGTTGGAACAGCCCCGAAATTGCCTGGGCCATCACGCAAGCGCAATTGGCCTGGTATCGAGCCATGGAGGAAGCGGGCGAGATGACTTCGATCATCGACCTCGACGGGCTTCGGC
>CALBSZ010000562.1 GCA_937967665.1 uncultured Planctomycetaceae bacterium | reverse complement strand
CTGGCCCACCAATCACTTACGCGAATTTGACCTATCTAAGTGAATAATCCCCGCTGGGGACGCCTGGCGGTTATTCGGAAAGCAGGATGGGCGCGGGATCTTCCAGTTCCAGCTGCTCCTCGTCGATTAGCTCGGGAGTCGCCGCATCTTGGACCGCATCGATCACTTGACCGCCCGCCGGGGCGAAGCGGGAACCGACTCGGCCGCAACACATGTCTTCCCGCTGGCAGCTGCCGCCAAATGCAGCGTAGGTCGCGTCATGCGTGTTGGCGCACATCGAACAGCCGGACATCACGGTCAATGAGACGGCGATTAGCATGCCGAACACGTTCTTCCTGCTCATGAACTTTCCCCGCAGCTGGATACCAAGGACACCGGGCGATAGGATCGCTCTCCTATCGATTCAGCTTGTAAATCGGCTCGTGGCGACGCGGAGCTTTAGGGAAAGCTTGCGGGTTATAGCGATTTTGACGCGGCTGTGGTCGGTAAAGGGGTCGGGAGTCAATTGTGCGAAGCACCCGAAGGGCCGTTCCGGCAATTGACTCCTGACCCCTTTACCCTCATGCGTGGATTCCCGCAAAGCTGGGAGCTGTCCAACTAAGAATTCTCGTTCAACACCGCCATGCGTTCGCGAATGGCTGGATTCTGCTCCAACAAGCGGGCGATTCTTCGCGAATCCAGATGTTCCGGCCCTAGGGCATCGAAAATCACCTGGGCGTGTTCCCAATCTTCTTCGGAATCAATTGAAAGCCGAAGATCCGACCGATCCAGCAGGTTGGGAATGGGCAGCAATCGAATCTGGAACAGTTCCGGGTGGGAGTAGATAAAAGACGTCGCGCTTTGACGTTCGATACCGTGAACGGCCTCGGCATTCGCCTTCAGCACAGCTTCGGCACGGCACCACTCGCCGAACAAGCCGATCTTCGACTGCAATGCCGAGCGACCTTGCTTGCTGCAAAAACTGACGTAATCATAGATCCGGTTGGCCTCGGCAGATACGACCAGCCGATCGATGAACTCGGGGTCCACGAATGGCGAGGTCAAGCTGATGCGAACGATTGCTTCCGGTTCAAATTCTTCGATCGCGGCGGCGGCGCGAGCCAGCGGATCGGTGGCGCTGCTGATAAACGTTGCCGAATCGAAGGGAACCAGCTGCAACATGCGGTGACACGCGGGATCATCTGCCGCAACCACCACGATCCCTTCCAGCGTCTGGCATTCGGTCACACGGCGAACGACCCACTCCAGCAGGGAAATACTTCCAAGCCTTCGCGATGCCAGGCTGCGAAGAACGCTGGCATTTTGACTGAGCTCCACTGAAGAGCAAACTTCCACCAACCCTAATGTCTTTAGCATCCGACTGGACCTCCTTGCTGCATCGCTCGTTCCGTGATTCCATGGATTTTAACAAGTCACGATGAGGGCGACAAGAGAATCGCATGAACTTTGCGCTACGTTCCAGCTTCAACGCAACCGTCGGCATGAGGGCGCTCAACGGTCGGCGTCGCGAATCTTCCCCACTTGCAAGCAGACCAGCTTCGCGTCTTGGCCGGACACTCTGACAAACAGTCGGCCGTTCGCCAGGGCAGGGATCGCGCGCGTCGTGCCGACCGCCACGCGGGCGTGGTCAAGCGTCTGGAACTTCTCCGGATTCGGTTCCGCCAGTAGCAGGTCGCCATCGACTTTAGCGATGAGCAGTTTCTTGTCGGCCAGAATCAAGTGGGCGACCCCAAAATCCTCCTGGGTCCATTTTACCGAGCCGTTTTCGGCGTGAATGCAGCGTAGCTGCGCGCCGGCGTAATCTTCACGGCCGTGGATGCCGTAAAAGTAACCGTCGTGATAGACGGGAGTGGTGTATTGGCTCGACAGGATGCTGTCTTTCGAATCCATCCAGACCGGTTTCGGCGTCTCCCCCAGCTTCACCCAGCGGGCACCGATGCCGTAGCTAGCAGTCAGGAACAGGTGGTCGTCCACGATGACCGGAGTTGCCGCATTGACCGTTGGGCCGGAGGCGCCAAAGGGAAACCGAAACAGCTCTTCGCCCGTGCGGGGTGCAAGGCCGACGGCGTGCAGGCGAGTTACAAAAACAACGTCCACGCGGTCGCCGTGCTTCCAGGCGGTGGGGGATGAATAGCTCGCGCGGTCGTCGGTGGCCTGCCACAACGTCTTTCCCGTATCGATGGCCAGGGCCACGATGCCCGCCTGACGGGCGCCCACATTGACAAGCAGTGAATTCTGCCAGGCGATCGGGGTGCTGCCCGCACCAAAATAGCCGTCGGGCGCTTGGAAGTCCGTATGCAACTGCCGACTCCAGACCTTTTCGCCCGTGGCAAGCTTCACGCAGTGGACGTCGCCGCCCGCGCCGTAAACCAGGACGAATTGCCCGTGAATTACAGGGACGCAGCGGGGGCCCAAATCGGAGTTGATCCCGCCACCGTAGGACGCCTCGAAGTCGGCTTTCCAAAGCGAACGGCCGTCCTCCACCGCCAGGGCCTCAACACGCTCGATGTCTCCGACGCGATGAAAGACGATTGCCCGATCCGCGACAACCGCCGCCCCCGCATAGCCTTCGCCAACGTCGTAGGACCACAACGTGGCAGGGCCCGGTTCCGGCCAGTTCGTCAATAAGGTCTCGTCCTGGGCGACACCGTCGCGATGCGGGCCGAGAATCTGCGGCCAGTCGCCGGCCAAACCGGCGGTCGCGGCCGCGCTGAGCAACATGAAGGGAACTGCGAAACGCAAAAACATGCCCATACCTTCCGTTCTGAATGACCTCCGCTACTTCAACCTGCCCCGATTGGAGTACAATAATCGGCGGCCGTCAACGACAAACTCCGTTTCGGGGGTAACTCTGAGCACACCAGAATCATGCCGCGCTATCGACTGCTGGGAAAGAAACGAGGAACAAAACGCACCGGCTCGAACCTGGTCGGCAGCTTGGGGGAAGCCGCCTTCTTCACGCTGCTGTTTGTGATTGGCGTACTCGGCCTCACCGCACTTGTCGTGGCTCAGGTCAACCATCCCAGCCCGAATTACCGATTGGGGTTCGGTTTCTGGTTGATGGTCGGCGTGATGGTCTCGTTCATCCTGATCGGCGGGGGAGGCGTGGTCATTCGGATTTTCAAAGTCGGCATGTCCAGCGAGCGGCGGCTGGCGCTCGCCCGCAAGGCGGCTCACATCGATCTGCTCAGCGACGCCATGCCCTCGACAATTGATTTTCCGAGTATTCCGCGAGATTCCGATTTAACCAACAGCCCGGGTGTGCGTTTGGCCTATCGCTTGCCCGCCATGCATTCGCCCGTCGTCCGGCTGGCAACGATTACCGTGTTTTCGGTCGTGTGGAATATCGTCAGTGTCGTCCTGGTGATTGTCGCCTGGAGCAGCCACCGCGAAGATCAGGCGGATTGGCTCCTGACGCTGTTCGCACTGCCGTTTGTCGGAATCGGGATCTGGAGCGGCTTCTATACCGTGAAACAGTGGTGGCAGCACGCCAGTATCGGACCAACTCACGTTGAAATTTCCGAGCATCCCCTATACCCTGGGAAGGCTTATGACGTATACATGTCCCAAATGGGACAAATGAAATTGGATTCATTGACCTTGGCTTTGGTCTGCGACGAAGAAGCGACATTCCATCAAGGAACCGATATTCGCACGGAAACCCGCCGCGTGCGTTCGCAGGAGTTTTTTCGCGAAACGGAAGTCCGCATCGAGCCGGGAAGCCCGTTTGAACAAGTCTGTCGAATCACCATTCCCGAGGACGGAATGCATTCGTTTCACTCAAGCCACAATGCCGTGACTTGGAATTTGGTCGTCAAAGGAGAATCAACATCGTGGCCGTCGTTCGAACGGAGTTTTCCGGTGGTCGTCTATCCGCTCTCGGTGGAAGAAAGCGAAAGCCTGGCAGCAGGGTCGTGATGGAGCCGCTCATCAGCGCCACGCTACGTCACCCGCACCGCGTGTTCTTTCCGGGCGACGAGCTGTTGTGCGAATATCAATTGGACGCCGTCATGCAATCGGACGTTCACGCCGTGGAAGCTGCCGTGCTGTGGTTTACTGAGGGTAAAGGTACGGAGGACATGGGCGTCCATTGTTTTCATCGGCGCACGCCCGACGACGCCGAGGACCAGGACCTCCGCTCGTTGCATCAGTTCGGTACGATCCTGCCCAACAGTCCGCTCAGTTACAGCGGCTTGATCGTCAAGATCCGCTGGTGTGTCCGCATTCGATTGTTCTTGCGGGATGCCCGGCAATACCACCATGATATTCCCTTCGAATTGCGTGCGCGGCCTTGTTGACCCCGTGCGGGATTTGAACGTCGGATTGCCGCGGCGGAATCTCGTCCAGTATCGGGCTGCCGGGATTACTCCCCGACCGTGATCGGCAGCTGTTCGATGGCGGCGCGGCCGGACTTGCGAAACGGTCGGGGGAGCGGCTGGGCGATACCGTTTTCGTCAATCGTGCGGCAGCGGAACGTGTAATTCCCCGCCGGCAGTCCCGGATGCAAGATGGCCCAGTGGGCGCGGGACAATCGCAGCGGCCATGTCTGCGGTTTCCCAGTCTCCGGATCGAAGCCCATCGTCGCAGCAGGAATGCGATCGTCGGGCAGGTCCCCGCCCCACACGCTGGGAGGCGCCAGGATTTCAGCGTCCCGCCATGGCGCTTCCGCGTAGTACGAATCGGCACTCGTCTTGTCGTCGTCGTTATTCTGTATCCACACTTGAACCTTGCGCAGCCCGGCGATGCCCACTTGTGCATATCCGGTAATTGGGATCGGTTCTCCCGGCTTTCGTTTCGCCGGAATCGAGAGCGTTGCGCAGAACGTCTTGAGCGGACTGTCGACGTCGTTGTTCTGTGCGGCATACGTGTCGTTTGCCGTCGCAAGATTCGACAGGAAGACATGTGTCAGCCATTTGATACTCTTGAATCCGTATCCTTCCGGCACCACCAGCCGAACGGGTCCGCCGCGTTCGGGCGTGAGCCAGTGGCCATTCAACTTGTAGCACAAGATGACGGGCGGCAAGCCAAACGGGTCCTCCAGTACGCGTCCGACGGGCAGGGAGCTGCGGAACATCTGCTGGGGATCGTCGTTGTGGTAGCCGTGATAGAACACGCGCCGAAGGTTATCGCCTGTGTGAGTCCTCCAGATCACGGTGCGCAAAGGCACGCCTTCCCAAATGCCATTCCCCAACGGGCAACCGAGGTTCAGGCAGGTCATGATCTTCGGGAAGCGAACGGCATGCTGCCGGGCCAACTGCAAGAGTCCGTCGAAATCGAGAGCGGTATTTTCCGCGTGGGAAAGGGGCGTTCGCAATCGAGCTGGATTGTCAGGGTCGCTGAGAACTTCCAGCTTCCAGGTTTCGCGGGTCAATCCGACTTCCGCTCGCTTTTCAGGAGTCAGCGAATGGGGCTTGGGCTTCCCGCGCGACACGTCCTGGAAATCGTCGGGGCGAGTTAACCATGCCTCGATCTTGTCGATCGCCGCCTGCAGTTTTGGATCGTGTTCTTTCACCTGCGCCCAAAGCGGCACCGACTTGATCGCGATCACACCGGCCGCACCGCATTGCAAGAAATATCGCCGAGTTAATCTTGCGTGTTCCCGCAAGAAGGAATGGGCGTCGCTTTTCATCAACAAGCTCCTTGGTTTGGATGCAGCCATGAACATTCCCCGCAGGTTGGCTTACGGTAAGAAACAATTCGCCGCCCGCCGCCCGCGGACAACAGGAAGCAACGTCTCGACCGTAATCTTATTCTCCGCGGCAATCGGCGTCGACACGCTCGCACGTGCTCGATTCCTACTCCGTCCACCGTCGACGCTTCCGTTCCAACTCCTCGATCACATCCCACAAGACCAGGTCCGACAGGGCGGCAGCGGGCGGCGGTGGTGCCGTCCCAGCCGGGGTGATTGTGTTGAGTGCATTGTGGAAATGGGTCGGATGGTCTCGGACAAGCGCCAGGTCCGCGCCGTCGACCCATTGATCGCGATTCAGATCAAAAGAATTGGTGATGGTGGCGGTACCGCTGTTGTCCCGGACACCGGCGAAGTCGAAGCCGTTGACCATTGCTTGCAGGACTGAGTCGCCCGTATCGCCGATGGCATTGCCGAAGTAAAACACATCGTCCGTGTTGAGTCCCGTATTCGAGGTAGCTTTGACGGTGACTTGCAACCACGCGTCCTGAATCTCGCCATCGTCCCAGAGGATCGTAATGCGGTCGCTGCCGCCGAGCCCCTCGCCGGAACGCACTTCCACGGGATGATCGAGTTGCCGAACGGTCCACAATGACGGGCTGTTATCGTTGCCGATACGGAACGTAAAGTCGTCGGTGGTCAGTGTTCCCAGCGGAAGATTGGCGATATCGATCATGATGCCGTTGAGGCCGCGACTGTAGTTGGAGTAATTCCGATAGCCGGCCGTAACGCCTGGCAAGAGGGCGAACTTGTCCAACGCGACCGCATTGTCGTCTTCCACCGTAGCCAGCGGATTGTTTCCGTCGAACTGCGAGCGGTTGTAGAACAGGTAACGCCCGACAACGTCTGCCGAGCCATCCGAAACGCGGCCGGGCGTCGGCGGATCGGGAACCCAGCTGGTCGGGTCGTTGCCCCACGCGGCGGGCAGCTTGCGTGTCAAGGACGGGCCTTGGCCATCAGGCTGCAGGGGCCAGGGCAGTTCGTCGTCAAAATCCGCCTCGTCTTCCAGCAAGCGGGGAATGAATCCCAGATCGTCCGGTGGCGGCTCATCCGGCCGCTCCAGGCGGACCAGGTCGCCGCCATTGCTGAGTCGGCCTGCGTAGGGGCCGAGCAGCATTACCGTCTGATCGATTCCATAGACGGCGCGAAAGTCGCCCGCTAAATCTTGATCCAACGGATCAAACCTCACAATGACAATTACGGCCTGCGGCGATAAGGTTGAGGTTGCGTCGAAGTCGAAATCGATGCCGCCGCGGAGGCGCCATTCGTTGAGCGGCACCGCATCGTTCGTCGGATTGAAAATCTCAACAAACTCCAAATTGCCCGGATCCATGCCGCCCGGGCCGTCCGGGTCGGGGGCGTGATACATGACTTCGCTGACGATCACGGGCCCCACGCGCGGCCCGCTGTTATGACCGCCGAAGGTCCGGCTGAGCATTGGATAGAGTTCTCCCGAACCGTTTGGCCAGCGGCCAAAAGATTCGCCGTTCCGAGCCGCTCCAAAGCTGACGCGATCGACAAAACGAGTCGGCTTGCCTGAGGCATCGGCGGCGACCAGCCAGACATCGTCGCCGTTGCTGCTGTTCAGGGCAAACGGGGTTGCTGCCGCGGCACTGTTGAACTGTGTTTCGTCGAACACCACGTAGGCGTCGCCGGCGAGCAAGGTCGATGAACTGATTTGATACTTGAAGTAATCCGCGTTCGAGTCGCTCAGGTACCAGTTGCCGATCTCAATGGCGCTGGCGGTCGTGTTGTACAGTTCGATGCTATCGACTAACGGGGGGTCGGTGTGTGTGAGGACTTCATTCACGACAACGTCCACCACCGGGCCACTTCCCGCGACGCCGGGCGAACCGCCGAATTCGGTGCTATTGCGCCAGTTGGCCGGGTCATCGAAGTCGCCGTTCACATCTACGGCCTCCAAGGAACTGCCATTGCCGTCCGCCCGCCCCGGCCACGAGGCGGAATCGCGGTAGTCGAATTGCTGGATGATGGCGCCCGACGGAGCCAGCAGCGTGATGCGTTCCCCGCTATTCGACAGGCGACCGTCGTATTCGCCTTCAATGCCGCCCAGCCCGTCATTTCCCGCGGCAATGCGAACCGATCCGCCGTATCGTGATTGAAATGCCTGGACATCGCGCACCACGACAAGGCGTTCGCCTGGAGCAATCGTCTGCGCCGCGAATTGGAAAACAACTCCTTGTTGGTCTCCCGCCACGTCCACTTCGATCAATCGCACCCCGTTCAGGTCCAAGGGATCGGGACCGGTGTTGGCGATTTCGAGGAACTCGAAGTCGTCATTTCCCGCGTTGGCGTCGCCGAATTGTGGTAGCGCGTCGTGGGGATTGTAATTCAGTTCCGTCACCCGTAAATACTGCTCATGGGGCCGGTCTTGAACGCCGCTGTCGATCGCGATGGTCTGAGCGCCGATCAGATCGCCCGAAAAGTCGTAGGCCTCGAAGGTGTAGTCATGCTGGCCGAAGGCGACCGGAATGGTGGCCTCCCAGGTATCGGCATGCGGTCCCGCAGCGGTGCGCCAACGTACCTCCAGCGGAATAGTGCTGCCGGCCAGTCGGATCTCGCGGACATCGACCCAGCCGGTTCCCTCCACCGTCGCCTGGGCGCTTGCCACCGCCAGGGGATTGGGCGATGTGATCGCGTACGGCACGGCAGGAAAGTCGGCGTGAATAGCGTTCACGACATGATTTCCCCGGTTGGTGACGTACGTCGGGTGACTGGAGAAGTTCGTCCCTAACAGCGACGCATAGTGGTTTGACCAGTCGGTGAAATAGGCGGCATTGAAAGACGTATCGATCATGTGCAGCATGTGACCGTAGAGCAGCCGTTCATAGGCGGGCAGGTCCATCACGCGGCCCAGATTACTGCCCCCGTGAAGGGCCGCGGTCGTGGACCGGTTGAACGCGAAGTCCCAGTCCCAGGGAAACGCCAACACTTTCGAGTCTTCCGGACGGACATAGAAATTGAGGTTGTGGGGATTCCCTTGCGTATACGCGTCGCCGATGCCGGCCAAAGACAACAACGCAAATGTCTGCATCCATTGATCCGCGTCCAGCACTTCCGCAACCGCGTCCTGCAGCGCCTGTCCCGACAGCGACATGGCTTTGGCCATGTCCATGATCCGTGTGTAGTCGTCGCTGGCGCGATTGTTCAACGTCAGGTACGGCCAGCGATAAAGCTCTTTGTCGTCGCCAAGGTCCTGGATGTCAAAATTGCCCACCCAGCCGATCGGCTGGTAGATTTTCAGGCTTTCGGGATGGCCGTCCACCGTCGTCTGCATCACGCGGATGCCCTCAAACTTATAGACAGTTCCTTCCGAACCGTTAACAAACTGTTCGTCAAGAAAAACGTCGCCATGCCGAGCCAACTGCAGGGTGGTCGGCCCGCCGCCCAGACCGGACGGCGTCGTCAGCATGACAACGTCGTCGTACATGGCTCCCATCAATCCCAGTCGGTTTGCCCTCTGCTTGACCGCGCTTTCCTGCTCGGTCTTCTGGTCGATCGTGATCGCCTCGTGCTCGCCGCGAAACTTTTGTTCGGGTCGGAATTTCAAGTTGTACGCCGTACCGCTCATGCTGTTCCGCGTGAACATGCTGCCTTTCAAACGCGTGCCGACGTCATAAAACACCTCGACGCCGTCATACACCACGGTGGAACCGTAGCGGTTGTTGTTCATCATGTTGGTGTTGAGATGCAGTTGCGTCACGTCCGCGGGGATCATCAGGATCTGGACGTCGTGACGCACGGCGTCGAGGGCAAAACTGTCGTCGACCTTGAAGAGGGCTCGGGAATCAGGCCCGGCAGCGGGAAATGCGGTTGTCGCGCCGAGCAGGTCGGTGGCTTCGATGAAGAATTGGACGAGCGTGTCGTTCGCCTGCGCTGGAATCGTTGCCGTATAGCGATCGCCAATAAGCGTCATGCCGGCGGTTGCGAATGGGGCGACCCCGTTAACCGCATAGCGCAGGTCTACCGTGGACAGGCCATCGGGATCCTGGGCCTGGACCGTGATTGTGATGTCGTCGGCCGACGTGGGTACGGCGGGATGATGGGCCAGCCCCGCATAGGTCGGTCCCAGGTTGGGGACGAATGCCGAATTCTGTTGTCCCGGCGTGCCGCTCAGCGCCGGTTGCGCCAGGATCGTTGTGAGCGCGGCGTCTTTGTGGTATAGCTCGCTGCGCAATTGCGGCGAACCGGCCAGCCACTTGGCGTCGAACGATATCTGATACGTCTGGCCATTGACGGTCTGCGCGCCGCCGGCCAGTGTCGTTTCGGCGTGATTACTCATGTAATGCGCCTTGCCATCGGCAATCAAATGCAAGACGTGATTGCCGGGGGCATCGGGGTCTTCCACCACGAGGCTCCTCCCGTGGGTCCCTTGAATGCGCCAATTGCTGGCAGGGGAACCGAAAGCGTCCGTTTCGAAAGTGCCGTTCTGGATCAGTTCTGTGCCCGCGCCCGCCGGATCGTGAATCACACTGACGTTATCCAGCAGCACTTCGCCACTGTCGAGCATGCCCAGGATGAATTCCTGGAAATGGATGGGCGGATCAAAGGGAAAGGCGGTGACGGTGTCCGTATAGGAATAGTGTTGCCATTGCGACCGTGACGATTCGTCACTCGCGGACCAGGCTTCCGGCTTGGAATTGTCCCCGTCGGGGTCGCGTAACTCCAAGCTGGTGCCGCCGCCGTCGGCGAACTCAGACCAACGGCCACCGTCATGGTAGTGGACTTCGTCCGCCAGGTTGCCGTTGGCGTCGAACAGCCGGATCGTATCTTCGTTGTTGCTCAAGGTCCCCGCCATGTTGCCGACGATGCGCGCGGCGGGAAACCTGGCGGCCAGCGACGCGGCATCGTGCGCCACGACGATGTATTCACCGGGAGCCAACGTTTCAGCAGGAAACGAATACGAAGTGCCGCCCGCCAACCGCCAGCCGGTCAAGTCAATGGCCTCCGTCCCGCGATTGTAAAACTCGATCCACTCTTCCGGCCGTTCTTCGAACGGGACGACATCCTGGGCGTACTGCGGCGCTACGTGATACATGATTTCGTTGATCACGATTTGATCGTGCAGCTGAATCTGATTGGCAGCATTGTCCGTTACGGTTTCGGGGTAGTACCAATCGCCCGTACCGTCCGGAAGGCGGCCGAGTTGGCGATCTTCGACAACCGCCGCATCCAGCACGGAGGTTTGGCCGGGCGAATAGAGGAACAGCTTGTCGCCAACCTGCGGTGCGAACCCGAGCGTCGCCGCGGTCAGGGTCAGGAATTCACCCGGGGGCAGCAACTGATCGGGCAAAGCCGCCTGCACGCCCGCACCTTCACTGCTGACCAGCGTCATGTCATCCAGCGCGATCGGCGTTGTTCCGAAATTGAGTAACTCCAGGGAAAAGTCCGGATCGCCGGCAGGTGAAATTTCGCTAAGTGCCAGGTCGGCGGCAAACGGTTGCACCTGCGCGATCCGCGCCGACAACTCCGGCAGCAACAGGAAGTCGGGATCCGCGGCAGACAGATTCAGGCCCTGGATGGCCAGTACGTTAGTCCCCTCGCGCAGCAAACCCAGATGCGGCGTGAAGTCAAATGCCGCGGCCACCACCGCCTCACGATCCGGCCGTTCGCTGGTGGCCGGCGAATTCCAGGCGGGCAGCGCCGGCGCATTCGACTCGGCAACTTGCGTCCCGTTCAGATAGGCCACAAAGCCATCGTCGTAATTCAGGTGCAGGGTCAGCTGATCGTAAATCGCGGGGGACGCCTCGAATTCCGTACGCAAATAAACGGTAGCGTTCACGTCTTTCATCGGGGGCTCGACGTCAGTGCCGATGAACTTCCCAAAGCCCATCAGTTCCGGCGGGGACGTGCAGGCGTACAGCGCCGCGATCGCCTGCGGGCTGGGTGCTGCGCTCCAGATGGCCACATCGTCGATCAAGCCGTTGAAATAGTCGTTTGCCGCGTCGTTCGAAAAGCCGATGTTGACCCGCTGCTGCCAATGGAAATCGGAGTTCGCCTTATTGCCGGAAGCCACCAGCGCGCCGTCTACATAAATACGCTGGCCGCCGATGCTGCCGCCGAAGGTGTGAACTACGTGGTGCCACATGCCGTCGGCGAAATTCCTGGCGGACGACGAAATCGTTTCGTTGCTCCAGGTTCGCGCCGCCATATTCGTGCCATTCAAGAAGACATGGCGATCGTGGCCCCCGACACCCAGGTCGCTGTCGACTACGGACAGCAGACCACGTCCGGACGTGGTGGTCTTGAACCACAGTGACGAGGTGTAGCTCGCTTCCGAAACGTCCAGCAGAACACTCACGAAGTCATTACCATCCAAGCTCAGCGACGTGCCCTCGCCGGAAACCGTATCCATGCTGAACGTCGTCCCGGTGGGAATGCCGTTGTGGCCGCCCGCGACATCGTCCCAGTCACCTTCGAATGTGAAATATGCCTGCAAGCTTCCGGGGTCTGGCGGATTCTCCGTGACGGCGTCCGTATCGAAGCCGATACCGAGCGTTCCGGTCGGCCACGCAGCATCGTCGAAGTTCGGTTCTGTCCAGGCTTGGCCGAGGCTGTCGTCGATCGGAATCTGATAGGTCGCGAGATCATTGCGCGTCAGAAGGTCGGTGAAGACAGGCGGAGCGTTATCGTCGTTCGCGAAGTTGACGCGGCCTGGGGTACCGCCCACTTCAGCGCTCGTGACCCAGTTGGCCGTGGTTTCGGTCGCGGTATCACGCACCCTTTTCGCCAGCGACGCTCCGCTGCCGTCGGGGCCCACGGGCCATGGCGCGCGGTCGCCGTATTCGATTTCGTTCATCACACGGTCGGCGTGATTCACGAGTTGAATTAACTCGCCGCCATTGGACAGCTGCCCGGTGAATGGTCCCAGCGGCGCGTCGACTCCCGTGGTAGCGGCCAGCGCGGCCGGGTCGGCGCCGATTACCAGGTAGGATCCGCCGGTCAGCACCGTGTTGCCGGGAAACGTGTAGTTGACTCCCCCGCGAAGCGTCCAGCCGGAAAGGTCGATGCTGACCGACATCTGGTTGTAGAGTTCAATGAACTCGAGCGCCGCGTCCGTGTCGCCCGCCGGGTTGTACATGATTTCGTTGAAAACCACCGTGCTATCCAGCACGTAGCGCCGCTCCAGCGATTCGAAACGGCACGCGGGACTCACGCGTCGGCGCTTCAATTGCGTCTGTCGCAAGTTCCTTCGTTTTCGCACGCCGCCGCCTTGAGAGAGTGTTTGGATTCGACTCTCTCATTGTGGCTAAGTCCCGCGGTAAACTCAAGCAATTCGCGCAGAGCGGGAATGCCGTTATTTACACGGGCAGCATGATGCCGGCACTCGAATGGTCTTGGGCACCATCTTGCAGACGCGGACTTCGACCGCTTTTTCCACCGTGTAGGGAACGCAGACCGTGTAGGTGACAACTTTTTCTTCCTGTACCGTGTCGCAGTAGGTCACGGTTTTGGTCGTCGTGCGTTCTTCGGGAACCAACGTGGTTACCCAATCGGTCACGGTTTTGGTTTCTTTCTTCGTGTCGTACACGGTGACCGTGCGGGACTTTTCAACGTCCACGCAGGTCTTGACCTGACATTCGTACGGTTCTTCGACGCATTGCTTTTTGTTGACGGTGACTTCCACTTCGGTTTTTACAATCTTCGGTACCCAGCATTTTTCGATGCGGGTCGAGGGGCAACCGCAGCGGTCCACGCAGGCGACTTCCCGCTCCTCCCAATGCCCCTCGTCCTTGCAGACGGTGCGTGTTTCGGTGGTCGGTACGCATTCGTGGCGGCGACGAAGTTTCACGACGGTTTCGGTAGCCGGCACCGAGACGGTATATTTCTGCTCCACTTGTTTGGCCGTCGGCGTACAGACTTCGATTTCGCGTGTCTGGGGGACCTTTTTTCGGACCCAGACGGTGTACTTGCACTCGACGTCTTTCGTCACCGGTACTTCTTTGCAGACGGTACAGGTCTTGGTTCGTTCCTCGCGTCGATAATGCGTTTCCTTGCAGATACGCGTTTCGGTTACCCAAGTGGGGACGCAGACAACTTTTTCCACGAAGCAGCAATCGCCGCTTTTTTCATGGGACAGTGCCGTGGCGGATGCCAACGCAGTGGTATTAAGCAGGACGGCAGTAACGACTTGACGCAACATGATGATCTCCGTTGGCGTTAAAGTTCCGATCAGCAGACAGGCTCCGTGCGCGGTCCAGAAGTCCAGCGGAACTCGAAAACCATTAACGCCGGACAGCTTTATCACACCCCGAGTGCGGACAGCACCCGGAGCGCCTGCTGATACGTAGTCTTAAGCAAACGTAGATTACCGGCCGGCGTTGTCAAATCGACACGCGCTGAGAAAACGCCACATCGTCGCACGGTCCGCAAGCTGGCCGTTGCCGGTCGCTGTGACGGGCCTTCATTGACGGGCCATCATTTCGACGTGGGCAGTTTACCTGGCAATGAATCCGCCATGGCGACTTTGCCGCTGTCTGGTTGAACGCGGTCCGATTTATCGCGGGCGGCCTTTTCCTGTTCGGCCTTTTCCTGTTCGGCCTTTTCCAGGCTCAGGCCGGTCAACGCGGCGGCAAACTGCGGATCAAACTGGCCCAGGAATCGGGCGGCATCGCGGATGGTCTTGGCCGCGGGCGGGTTCTGCTTGATGGCGTCCACGGTTCCGCCCGCCAGGTTGTAGGCGAGTTCCCGGACGTTGTGCCAGCCGGTGCTGGCCGCCAGCTGCGTGCCGTCGCTGCGCGCTACGACGAACAGCGGGCGTGTGTTGTTGGGAGCTTGATACGGTGGCTGGCCCAGCCGTTGTGACAAGGCCGGCAACTCTTTCACCGGCAGCGGCACGACCACAAAGTCTTTTACCAACGCTTTGAGCGTCGCCTTCTTCAATACGGGCGTTGCCAGCATGTTTTGCCAACCAGGCAGGATGTCGCCGTTGTTGGGGCTCGTGTGCAGCACAAACAGCAGAGGACGTTTCGACTGTTCGGCCAGGGCCAGTTGCCGTTCCGCCAGTTCGAGGCTGGGCGAGCCGACTCCCGTTCTTTCGTTGAGGATTTCTTCAAAGACCGGTTTGTAGACCGATTCGAGTAACGCCAGCGGGATTTTGGCCAGCAAACCGTGGACGCGACCCTGGTTGGACTGCAGTCCGCGCCGGGCATGGTGCTGCTGCCAATTCTGCACTCGCGCCTGCACGGCCTGCTGATGGGCGAGTGACACTTCGGTCAGCTGTTCCAGTTTCGTCTTGCCGGCAACCTCGTGGTAAAGCTGCACAGCCCATTTCGCGGCATCCAGCAGTTCATGAGGCGGAATGGGCCCGGCGGTCGCATGCAGGACGTGCCCGCGCGGCGTGCAGAAATAACCGGCGACATTGCCGCCATTCTTTTGTAATTGTCCGTTGACGTTGACGACTTCAAAGTTGCCAACTTGCTGAAAAGCGGACACAAAATGCTGGTTCAGGTAATTCCCGACATCAGGATCTGACAGGGCGACCGCCCTGAATTGAGAGGCGTTGTTTCACGTGAAGCCCGGATCCGCAAAGTTGCCCGAAACGTGCATGACGAACAACAGCTTGTCGGCTTCAAACGCCTCCAGCGCCGCGTCACTAACCGATTCGGCCCAGTTGACCACCGTCCCGTAGTTGCGTTGCGGCCGACACTCGGCGTCCGCACAAACTTCCACGTTGGGCAGGAAGGCCTGCGCCGGTTCGAAAGCGGCCAGCAGTCGCCCGGCTTCAACTTCCGCGGAAGACTTCGCGCCGCGATTGATGTCCAGGTTGTTGGTCGACTCCATGCTGGTCAAGAGCATGTCTTCTTCGGAGACCGCTTTTTGCTCAGTAAGTTGATGGAGTGTTGTTTTGATTTCGTCGACTAACGTGTCGTCTGGGACGGCGGCGTCTGCCGATGGTTCTGCCGGCGGTACGGCGACGACCGCGGTGTTGGTGTCACTGTGGGCTGTTCCAGCGTCCCGGGGCGCGGTAGCGGGTTCGGACGAGTCCCGTGCATCGTTTGTTTCGGCCAAGCTCGCGGGGATCGGAGTTGCATCCGTGGAGACCGCGTCCGCGCGGGCAGAGAACGAAGGCTCCGACAACGTTGACGCGGGAGCAACGGGAGGCCTGGCTGCTGCGACGGTTGATTCCTCAGGGCGTGGTTGCAGCATCCATCCTGCGACAAGCACGACAAGCAGTCCAACGACCCCGGTCGCGGCGAACAGAAAACGAAACCGTCCCTGTTTGACAGCTGGTACCGGCGGTTGCACGGGCGCACCAACAACTGCGGGCGGAGACCCTGACTGGTCTGCTAATGGCGGTGGTTCGGGTGAAAATGTCGACGAACGTAAGTCAGCGCATTCGCACGACGGCAAGGCGAGAATAGCCTTCTTCATTTCATGCTCCTCAGTCGCCGCCTCAGAACTGGCGATACGGCGGCGACAAACAGACCCCCACGGCGAGTCCTCATTCTACAGAATCGAAGTGCTTTTCCGCAAGCAAACTTCGCCAGGCCCAGCCAAAAACTGGCAAAGACGTCATTGCTGCAGCTTTTTGTAGCGGAATCGCTGCTGCTTTTCTTCGCTCAGTCCCAGGCGTTCACGTCGCTGTGCCTCGTACGTTTCATAGTTTCCTTCGCACCAGTGGACGTACGCGTCGCCTTCGAAAGCCAGGATGTGCGTTGCAATTCGGTCGAGGAACCAGCGGTCATGGCTGATCACGACGACGCAGCCGGCATTGTTCAAGATTGCTTCTTCCAGGGCGCGCAATGTGTCGACGTCCAGGTCGTTGGTCGGTTCGTCCAGCAGCAGGACGTTCGAACCGCGGCGAAGCAACTTGGCCAGGTGGACGCGATTCCGTTCTCCGCCGGAGAGCGTACCGACTTTCTTTTCCTGGTCAGGACCTTTGAAATTGAAACGCGAAACGTACGCGCGGGCATTGACCTTGCGTCCACCCATTTCCAGTGTGTCGTGTCCACCGGAAATCTCCTGGTAGATGGTCTTCTCGGGATCCAGGGCGTCCCGATTCTGGTCGACGTAGCCAAACTCCACGGTCGGGCCGACACGCAACGTTCCCGTGTCCGGTTCCTGCTCGCCCGTCATCATGCGAAACAGGGTCGTCTTGCCGGCGCCGTTGGGACCGATGATCCCGACTATCCCTCCCGGCGGCAGGTTGAACGACAGGTCTTTGATGAGTTCGTTGTCACCAAACGCCTTGCTCACGTTCGTGGCTTCCACAACGAGTTCCCCCAGGTGCGGGCCGGGTGGAATCTGCAATTCGAATTCGTCCAGCCGCTCTTCGAACTGCTCAGTCGCCATCTGTTCGTAGGCCTTGATACGCGCCTTGTTCTTGGCCTGCCGCGCGCGGGGGGACATGCGAATCCATTCCAGTTCTCGGGCCAGCGACTTCTGCCGGGCCACGGCCGACCGCTCTTCACGCTGCAATCGTTCCTGTTTCTGCGCGAGCCACGATGAATAGTTGCCCTCCCAGGGAATTCCCTGGCCGCGATCCAATTCCAGGATCCAGCCGGCGACGTTGTCCAGGAAGTAACGATCGTGCGTGACCGCCACCACAGTCCCGCTGTATTCGGCCAGATGCCGCTCGAGCCACGCCACTGCATCGGCGTCCAGATGGTTCGTCGGCTCGTCCAGCAGCAGCAGGTCGGGACGTTCCAGCAGCAGCTTGCACAACGCCACACGGCGCCGTTCGCCTCCGGACAGTCGACTAACATCGGCGTCACGTGCAGGCAAACTCATGACGTCGAACGCGATCTCGATTTCGCGATCCAGTTCCCACGAGTTGCTGGCCTCGATTTCATCCTGCAGGCGAGCCATTTCATCACAGAGTTTCTGCATCACCTCGTCGTCCATCGGTTCGGACAGCTGGACGCTGATTTCGTTATAGCGGTCCAGCATTTTCCGTCGCGGCGCGACCGCTTCTTCCACATTCCCCCAGACGTCTTTTTCCAGATTCAACTGCGGCTCCTGGGGCAGGTAACCGGCGGTAAAGCCGTCGGTCAGCCGCGCTTCGCCGTCAAATTCCTTGTCCAGCCCGGCCATGATCCGTAGCAGCGTGCTCTTGCCGGCGCCGTTCCGACCCAGTACGCCGATCTTGGCTCCCGGGTAAAATGCCAGCCAGATTTCCTTCAATACCTCGCGCTGACCATGCTTCTTGGTCAAATCGACGATGGTGTAAATGTATTGTTTGCCCATTTTGCGTGACTCTCCTGTAGTGACGCGGCGAATTATAACAGACCGCTCGTGTATCGTGCAGGCGGGACGAGTACCGACCGGTGATGCTGGTCGCAACGGCGCAGCGGTTGCCGTGGAAGACTGTAGCGATTGTAGCGGTTGCGGCTTGTGGCAAGGGAATTCCACGAGTAGCGAAAAATATCGACTTGCCGATTGTACAGGACCGATGAGTTATTTCGGTTCGCAACCGCATGACAGGGCGAGCAGGAAGAGGCACCTGCCCGTTGCTGCGATCCACTCCCCAATCCTGTTGAGGCAGACGAGCACGGTCTCATCCGAGATCGTGCTCGTCTTTTTCGTTCTTGGCCGGTGACGCGCCTGTCGCTGTCAAACCTTAACGCCTGTGCCGGTGTTTCCGAATCTGCAGCTTGTACGAGGGTTGAGGGAAATCGTCGTTGTTTCGGTTGTGATCATCCGATGGATAATCCTACGCACGTCACCGACGTGTTCCTCGCCTTGCCAGCCGTTCCTTTGCATTGGTCACGAGCACCGATCCGCTCGCCCCGCCGACCCGTGTAAAGGAACACCAGCATCATCTCGAAAGCTCGATCGTTCCCCGCGGTCGGGCTTTTTTTGTTGGTACGGCGGGTCTTTGGGAATTGCACGCGTACGGCAGCACGTGTAGGCCAGAACCTGTCCTGGCAGCGTGGACCCGGGCCGCCTGGACGGGTCTTGGCCTTCATTGACTCGCACTAGCAAAGGGCCGTGCCGGCGATTAGCATACAGCAAGCCAGCCACACCCTTCGAGTTCTCACATGTCGCAAGTCGCTGAAGTTGCGAAACGCATTATCGCCAATGTGGAACTGGCGATTGTCGGCAAACGCCAGCAGTTAGTGCTGTCGCTGGTCGCATGGTTCTGTGAAGGCCACATCCTGCTGGAGGATGTGCCGGGCGTCGCCAAGACGATGCTGGCCCGCGCATTGGCCCGGAGCGTGGGATGTACGTTCAAACGTGTTCAATGTACTCCCGACTTGCTGCCGTCGGACGTGACGGGGGCGTCCATTTTCAATCAGAAAGCGTCTGAATTCGAATTCCGTCCCGGTCCGGTTTTCGCGCAGATCGTGCTGGCCGATGAAATCAACCGCGCCACGCCCCGCACGCAGGCTTCGCTGCTCGAAGCCATGGCGGAATCGAGCGTGACGGTGGACGGAACCACGCATTCACTGCAAGCGCCTTTCATTGTGATCGCGACCCAGAATCCCGTCGATCACGAAGGGACCTTTCCGCTCCCCGAAGCGCAGCTCGACCGATTTCTGATGCGTTTCAGTCTGGGTTATCCAACGATGGACGAAGAATTACAGATGCTGAATATGCTGCAGCGCGAACATCCCGTGCAGCAGCTGCGTCCCGTAGCCACGGCCGCCGAGCTGATCGCGTGCCAGCAGCAGGTCCGCGAAATCCACGTGGACGACAAGGTGCGCCAGTACCTGCTGCAAATCGTCCATGACACACGCGAATGCGAAGACCTGGCGCTCGGCGGCAGCCCGCGGGCGTCGATCGCCTTGTTCCGCAGCGCGCAGGCGATGGCCGCAATTCGTGGCCGCAATTACGTCTTGCCCGACGACGTTAAACGCATCGCCCCCCCCGTTTTAACGCACCGCCTGATCCTGAAGCCCGAAAGCCGACTCCGGAAGATCACGACCGAGCACGTGGTGAACGAAGTGATTGCCGAGATCGCCGTGCCCACGATGGAGTAAGCTTCTTGCGCTGAAGCCGAGTTCGCCAGCGCGCGAACCCTTGACCGCTCGGAATCTTTCGCATACGCTAAACCACTGACAGGAGACAGTAATGACCCGTTCCCGCGCCAACATAATCGTTACCACCATTAGCGTGGACATTATTATTCAGGAGGTGCGGGCTTAAGGGCATTCGCGATCAGATCGAATATGCAAGCCCTGAGCCCCCGGCGGGTTCCAGGGCTTTTTTATTGCCGACACTTACTAGATAGCCTGACCGTGAAAGTCGGGCGCAGTACCGCGCCAACGCTTACCGGTTTGGCGACAACTGGAAGAAGTTCCCATGCGAACCATCCAAATCTACGACACCACGCTCGGCGACGGCACTGAGGGCGAAGGCGTCAGTCTGTCGCTGGAATACAAGCTGCAGATCACCCAGCGTTTGGACGAAATCGGGGTCGACTACATTGAAGGCGGTTATCCGCTGTCCAACCAGAAGGACGTCGAATTCTTCCAACGCGTCCAGAAACTGACGCTGAAGCATGCCAAGGTATGTGCCTTCGGCATGACACGCCGCCGCGGCATCGCGGCGGCGGACGATCCCGGCATGCAGGCGCTGGTCAACTCCGGCGCGCCGGTCGTAACGATCGTCGGCAAGACCTGGGACTTCCACGTGACGGAAGTGCTGCGTGTTTCTCTGGAAGAAAACCTCGAAATGATCGCCGATAGTGTTCGCTTTGTGCGCGAATCGGGCCGCGAGGTGATTTATGACGCGGAGCATTTCTTCGACGGCTGGAAAGCGAATCCGGAGTACGCGGCGCGGACCATTCAGGCCGCGGCCGGAGCCGGCGCGCAGATGGTCGTCTGTTGCGATACCAACGGCGGCAGTTTGCCCGAGGAGATCGCCGCCCTGGTCCGGCAGGCACTGGCCGCGCTCGGCGGAACCCCCGTGGGGATCCATTGTCATAACGATTGCGAATTGGCCGTGGCGAATTCGCTGGCCGCCGTGGATGCCGGCGCCGATCAGGTTCAGGGCACCATCAACGGTTTTGGCGAGCGTTGCGGGAATGCCGACCTGATTTCGGTAGTCGCCAATCTGGCCTTCAAGAAGCAGGGCTATCAGGTCTTGGGGGGAACCAACCTGAATCACCTGACCGAACTGTCACGCTACGTTTACGAAACCGCCAACATGCTGTTCCGCAACAATCAGGCGTTTGTTGGTTCCAGCGCGTTTGCGCACAAGGGAGGCATGCACGTGCACGCCGTGAACCGCGCGGCCGCCAGCTACGAGCATATCAACCCGGAACTGGTCGGAAACGAACGCCGCGTGCTGCTGAGCGAACTCGCCGGCCGTTCCAACATCGTGGCCCTGCTGACCGAACGAAAACTGGAGGCGGATCGCGACTTGCAGGACCAGATCCTGGCCGAAGTGGTACGGCTGGAGAACGAAGGGTATCAGTTCGAAGCGGCCGAGGCCTCGTTCGACCTGCTTTTCAAAAAGTGCGCCGGCACCTTCAAACCGCATTTTTCACGTGAAAAGTACCATGTCGAAGTGTCTGCCGAACGCGGGCGCGAAGTGGTCACGGAAGCCACGGTGAAGCTGTATGTGAACGACCAGCTGCGACACGAAGTGGCCGAGGGGGACGGGCCCGTGAATGCCCTGGACGCGGCGCTGCGAAAAGCGCTTAATGGTACCTTTCCGAACCTCCGCGATATGCGGCTTGTCGACTACAAGGTGCGTGTGGTGAATTCGGACGCCGGTACCGCGGCACGCATCCGCGTCATCATCGAAAGCGCGGACAAGGAAGATCTGTGGGGAACCGTCGGTGTGAGCGAAAACATTATCGAAGCCAGTTGGTTGGCGCTGCTCGATGCCGTCGAATACAAACTCTACAAAGACGAAAAGTGATCGCCCCGGCCACAACGCTTACACGCTTGATCGGCGCTAGTCCAACTTCATTTTGCATTCATCAATCATCAATCACTATTCTTCAATCTGCAATCAACAATCTACATTGAACCTATGCCTGCAACCTTCTCAGCCGAAACCATTCCTAACCGCTTCGATCACTCCGAGGCCCAACGCATCTACGAGTCCTGGGAACGGGCCGGATATTTTCATGGCGAACCGGATCCGGAGCGGCGACCGTATTCGATCGTCATCCCGCCGCCCAACGTCACCGGCGCCTTGCACTTGGGGCACGCACTGAACAACACGCTGCAAGACGTTCAAATCCGCATGAAACGCATGCAGGGCTATTCGGTTCTGTGGATGCCGGGGACCGATCACGCGGGGATTGCTACGCAAGCCGTTGTGGAACGGCGTTTGAAGGAAGAGGAAAACCTGACTCGTCACGACCTGGGCCGCGAAAAGTTGATTGAACGGATCTGGCAGTGGAAGGACCAGTACGAAACGCGGATCCTCAACCAGCTCAAGCAAATGGGCTGCAGTTGCGACTGGCGGAGGACTCGCTTTACCCTGGACGGCACGTGCGCGCGGGCCGTACGCCACACGTTCTTTGATTTGTTTTCGAAAGGCCTGATCTATCGCGGCAAGCGACTGGTCAACTGGGACACGTTCCTGCAGACTGCCGTGAGTGACGACGAAGTGTTCCATTCGCCGATCAAGGGCCACTTCTGGCACTTTCGCTATCCGGTCATCGATCCCCGTCCCGGCGAACCAACGCACGTGACCATCGCCACCACACGGCCCGAAACGCTGCTCGGCGATACGGCCGTTCCCGTGCACCCCGACCCGGCGACACAGCGTAATAAGAACGGAGCGGCATTGCTCCACAACCTGGGCAAGGCGGCGGGCAAAGAAGGGGATCCCATTCAGACTCAGCTGGATAACATCCGGCAGCGGAAAACGACGATGCTGTCCCACTTGGAGCAATTGCGCGACATGGCCAAGGACGGTCGCAAAGTGCTGCTGCCGCTGATGGATCGCCCGATTCCCCTGGTTGCCGACACCTGGGCCAAACCCGAATTGGGGAGCGGTTGCGTGAAGATCACGCCCGCCCACGATGCCAACGACTACGCCGTCTGGACACGCCAGCCGGAAATCGGTGCCATCAATATCCTGAATCCGGACGGCACGTTGAATGGCGAGGCGGGTAGGTACCAGGGACTCACTATGAAGCAGGCCCGCAAGGCCGTGGTCGCCGACCTGGAGGCCGCGGGACTGCTCGCCGAGATCGAAGACCGGGAAATCGAACTGGCCCATTCCGACCGCAGCAAGACGCCCATCGAACCGTATCTGGCAGATCAATGGTTCGTTAAGATGGATCAGCTTGCCCAGTCCGCCATGGACGCGGTAACGGATGGCCGCGTTACGATCTACCCGCCGCGGTACACCAAGGGGTATTTAGACTGGCTCGGCGAAAAACGGGACTGGCCGGTCGGACGCCAGCTGTGGTGGGGGCATCAGATCCCGATCTGGTCCAAGTACAGCAACGACGAAGAGCATCATTCGCAGCTGGTCGCCGAACTGCGGCAGCAGCCCGCGATTGCGGACGGCAGCGTCCCGTACCAGGTGGATCTCAACGCCGAGTACGATGCCACGAACGCCGAGTCGCGCTACGCCGTCATTCACGTCTGTTTGAACGAAGATGCCTCCGATTTGGAACAGGCTTTCGAAGCGTTGGGCTACGTCCGCGAAGACGATGTGCTGGACACCTGGTTCAGTTCGGCGCTGTGGCCCCATTCCACGTTGGGCTGGCCCGCGGCAACCGAGCAGCTGAAGTACTTCTATCCCACCAGCACGCTGATTACCAGTCGCGACATCATTACCCTGTGGGTCGCGCGGATGGTGTTGATGGGACTGAATAACATGAACGAGGTGCCGTTCAAGGAGGTCTTCATCCATCCGAAAATATTGGACGGGTACGGTGAAACGATGTCGAAGTCGAAAGGCAACGGCGTCGATCCGCTGGACGTGATCGACAAGTTCGGTCCGGACGCGTTGCGGTTCGGTTTGGCGTATTTGACCACCGACACGCAGGATGTTCGCATGCCGGTGCAATTCGAATGCCCGCACTGCGATACGCTGATGGACCAGACGAAGAAGAATCGCGAGCTGCCGCGCGTGGCGTGCAAGAGTTGCGGCAAGGAGTTTTCCACGCAGTGGGCACGCAAGGAAGCCGACGCGGCGTTGCCGCGCGGCGCGGTGGTGAGCGAGCGTTTCGAACTGGCTCGGAATTTCTGCAACAAGTTGTGGAATGCTTCGCGGTTCGCGTTGATGAATCTCAGCGGCTACGTTGCCGGTCCCGTTGCGGATGCCGACCTGGCGGTGGAAGACCGCTGGTTGCTCAGCCGACTGGCCACGGTGACGGCCGAAGTGACAGCGTCGTTGGAATCGTATCACTACGCCGAAGCGGCGCGGGCGCTGTACGACTTTGCCTGGGACGATTTCTGCAGTTTCTATGTCGAAATGGCCAAGGACCGGCTGCAGGACGAGTCCTCGCGAATCGTCGCGCAACGGGTCCTGGCCCATACGCTGGACGCCTTGTTGCGTCTGCTGCATCCGATCATCCCATTCATTACGGAAGAGGTCTGGCAGCTGCTGGGCCGCGCCGCGCCCCAACGCGGACTCGCCGACCCGCAAGCGGCCGCCGCCAGTGTAATGCTGGCTCCCTGGCCCAAGGCGGACACCGCGCGTCAAGACGCCCACATCGAACAGCAATTCGCCCGTTTTCAAGCGGCACTGGGGGCCGTCCGCGAGATTCGCAGTCGGCAGAACATCGCCCCGAAAGAAACCGTGGAATTCTGCATCCGCTGCGATGACGAGACGGTCGCGCTGCTGAAGCCGATGTCGGCGTACTTCGAGTCGATGGCCAAGGCAGCGTCTACAGGCATGGGGCCCGAAACGGCCGCGCCCGAAACGAACGCAGCCATTATGGCGGACGGCATGGAAGTCTACGTCGACTTGAAGAATTTCATTGATGTCGACGCCGAAATCAAACGGCTCGAATTGCTCGAAAAGAAGCAGGTCGGACTGATCGGCGGCAAAGAGAAGAAGCTGTCGAACGAGAACTTTACCAGCCGCGCCCCGGCCGATGTGGTGCAGCGGGAACGCGAGTCGCTGGCCGAACTGCAAGAGCAACTCAAGGCAACTCGCGAAGCCCTGCAACGTTTGCGAGAGCAGTCGAAAGCGTAGCCGCCCCGCGCGGGTCCTTAGTTGGACAGCGCCAAGTTTTCGGCAATCCGCCAAAATACAAGCACGCAGCGCGAGCAAGTGTAT
>CALBSZ010000561.1 GCA_937967665.1 uncultured Planctomycetaceae bacterium | reverse complement strand
CGGCCGACCGACACCGATCGGACTTATGGAAAATCGAGCGCAAAGACGGCTACGACCTGTACGAGTTCAACAGTTCGCGCCTGACCAATCAAGGCATCGCCGGTACGATGCCACACGCCGAGTTTTCCTACAACAAGAAGCCGTCATTCGGACTGGTGTCGTTCGATACCCAGCGCGAGGATCCAACGGTGCGCTATCAAGTCGTGACGATCGATCGCGAAGTCGTCCACGGATTTACATTGCCCCGCAGCAAACTCGCTTCAAAATGAGAATCACTGGCGATACAGTTGCCGATCGAGAATTCGACAATTCGCTCATTCCCCCTTGCGAACCTGGCGAATTTTCTTTCCCAAGTAGTGTCACGAGCGACGATCGCGATGTTCCGTGGGAATTCTACGATTACGCCGTCGATTCGCACGAAACCAAGAACATCGCCGCAGACCCCGCCCAAATTAAACTCGTGAACCAACTCTGCTCGCTATTCCATAACCAGATCTGCCTTCCGTTCTCAGCCCAATTGAATGACTTTCACGTGGGCATGCGCCCGCGATTCGGCAACCGAATCGTCTTCGATTTCGTTGAGTTCGATGACTCCCACGATGTTTCTTATTCGATTCGCGAAGTGCCCCTCCACGCGATTGGGAACGCGCGCCACAATCCTCGCTCGGTTTTCCGCAGCGACGACGCGCGTGAGCTTGCCGCCAAGACACGAGACTTGCGTCAGCACAGTGAGCAAAGTAGACATATCCTGCAACACGACGATAAATGCGAGTTGGCTCACGGCGCAAGCTCCTCTGTTTTCCCTTTGAATGCGGCCCTTGCCATTGCGTCGGCCACGTTTGCCGTTGTTCTGTTTTCCGCTGAAGCACGAGCGAAGATTCTGGTCAGCCGCTGGCCGATACGCGCGGTGTGCGCTTTGGCCCGCACGACGTCATAGCCGTTGCCTTCATGCGAAATGTTGATGACACCGCCCGCGTTGATGACGTAGTCCGGCGCGTAGAGAATTTCTCGATCGCGCAGCAGAGTCGCCACTTCAGGACAGGCGAGTTGATTGTTTGCCGCACCGGCGACGATCGTGGCATTCAATCGCTGGACGGCTGCTGTCGTAAGCACGGCACCCATCGCACACGGCGCGAAGACATCCGCGTTGACATCAAGGATTTCTTCTGGCTGAACCGGCGTTGCGCGAAACTCGTCCGAGACGCGCTTTGTGCATTCCGCGTTGACATCCGAAACAACTAGCTTCGCGCCCGACTCCGCCAGATGTTTGCACAGCGCGTAACCGACGTGGCCGAGTCCCTGGACGGCGACAGTGACGCCATGGAGCAGGCGCGAATCGGAGATCGGTCGGCCCATCTGAAAGCGAAGGGCCGCTTTTATGCCGCAGAAAACCCCGTAGGCCGTGAACGGCGACGGATCGCCGGAGCCGCCCAGTTCAACGGGCAATCCAGCGACATGACCGGTTTCCTCGTGGACAATCGTCATGTCACCGACGGAAACACCCACGTCTTCGGCCGTGATGTATTGGCCGCCGAGTTTGTTGACAAATCGGCCAAACGCTCGAAACAGATCGGGCGTTTTGTTGTGGCTTGGATCCCCAATAATGACGGCCTTGCCGCCGCCACGGGCCGTTTGGGCGACGGCATGTTTGTAGCTCATGCCTTCCGACAGCCGCAGGACATCGTTCAACGCTTCGTCGTCGTTGGCATAGGCCCACATCCGGCAACCGCCCAGCGCCGGTCCAAGCTGCGTGCTATGAATGGCGATCATCCCTTTCAGGCCGGATGCGGCGTCGCGGCACGCCAGGACTTCCTCGTGGCCGTCGAAAGCAGGATGATCGGAGACTGCCAGGCGTGTGATGGAGACTTCTGGAGTTCGTCTGCTCTGGGATTCTGTGATGGGTGGTGCGGGCATCTTGCAACTCCTAACGAATGCCAATAAAAAAAGCCGACAGTCGCGGGGGCGAGTGTCGGCTTTGAAGTCTGCTTGGAAGTTGATTCAGCAGGCCATCACCTCACCACCGCGTCGGCGGCCGATAATAAGGATGAGTAGCAACAAGCTGAGGCTTTCGCGATCGGTCAGGTCACGCGCAACCGCCAACGACTTGCCGAGTCTGGCAAGTTGCCTGGTTCGTCGCGCAAAGGGGTTTGACAGCATGGGAATCGTTCTCGTGACACATCGGTTTCGACTCAGAGTACAGTCTAAATTCGCGTCGTGTCATCGGCAACGCTAATTGCTCAATCACCATCAAGTTGTCTTTTGGTGATTCAGGCGACCCTGAGCGGTAAGTCGCGACGGCCTGGGGTACACGCTGCCACCAGCCGGAAATGGTAAGGACCAGATCGCCATTCCGTGCTTCAGGGGCGCGAAGGTTCACCTTCGTATCCGTCATCGGGCAAGAAATAGTAGGAATAAAACGTATCGAGCGCCTCCGTGGCGTCCCCGATCGGCATCAGAATTCCGGGCATTGCCACGCCTTCATAATCGCTACACTCCAAATTATGACCAGCAGGAGAGTTGCGCCGCGACATGCCGCCGGCGAAGTATTTTTCGATACACATTGGCGGCCAAATCTGCATTGCATATTAGCGGGACAAGATTCCGCTCGCGATGCCCTCGCGGGAAGGTCTAGTGATTCATGGCAGAAAATCAACACACGCCGCCGAGCGATGCCGAGTCGAACCGCCAGTTTGTATCGTTGTTCTTGGCCAATCAACGTCGCATCTATCGTTACATCCTGACGCTTTGCCCCCACGTTGCCGACGCAGAGGATGTACTGCAAACGACGGCGGAGGTGCTGTGGGCCAAGTTCGAACAATTTGAGCCGGGCACAGATTTTCTGGCTTGGGCCAATCGCGTGGCACATCTCAAGGTGCTTGAACATCGCCGCGCCCAACGTGGCAGCGAGGTCGTGCTCGATGACGATGTTCTGGAGCGACTCGCCGACTTCTCCCGGTCGCAGACGGATGTACTCAATGATCAACAAGACGCGCTGTTCGAGTGCCTTGATCTGCTCCGCCCGGCTGATCGCCAATTGATCGAACTCTCTTATTCGCCGGATACGGTTCTCAAAGATGTCGCTCAACGTTTAGGAAGACCCGCCAATTCGGTTTACAAGTCGCTGGGGCGCATTCGGCGCTGGCTCATGGAGTGCGTGCAGCGTGCGCAGACTCGCCAATTATTGAATCAAAGGCTCGACTGATGGACACACTCGACGGATATTCCGAATTGCATAGTCTGATTGACCAATTGTGCGCAGGAGCACTTTCGGATAGCGATCGGCGATTGCTCAATGACTTGCTACGCAACAGCGACGAGAACTGCGCTGTCTACCTGCGCTACATGGCAATCCACGCCAGTCTTGCCTACGTCGGGCGTGAAATTACGTCGTTCGCACCTTCAATTCGCAGGCAGGTCGTGGACGACGATCAACCATCGCGTCGATCCGTTGAAAGGGTGCGTCGCCGCCCGTACGTGGCAGTGGCGGCGGCAACGGTTGTTCTGCTGTTGACCGCAATCTACTTCATCGTGCCGCCCCTCTATACGGCACTGACGCGCGTTGCAGTCGTGGCAGAAATCACGGGTACTGACGAGGCGAGATGGGCCGACGGAGAGGTCGGCGCGCGCCAGGGCGCGCAGCTGGCGGCTGGTGACCGATTGGAGTTGGAAAGCGGGCGTGTCGAACTTTGGTATCCCGATGGTGTACGGATCGTGCTGGAAGGCCCGTGCAATTATATCGTCGAAGGTCGCCGCGCGGGCCGCTTGCAGCGTGGTAAGCTTGTCGCTCAGATCGTGCAGCAGTCGGTCCGGAGTTTCACCATCAACACTCCCACAGCCCGCGTGGAAGACCTCGGCACAGAGTTTGGTGTCGAGGTGCAGGAAGATGGTGACGCGGAAGTCATCGTGCTCAGCGGCGAGGTGGAAGTGGTTGACCAGGCAGAACGTCGAGAGCGCATTCGCCTCATCGAGCGACAAAGCGCGCACATCGCCTCCAGTGGCACGATCGCCAAGCGGGAAGAGGTTGACGTTGGCCGCGTTGATACCTTGCGTGATCGTCTCGCGCAGGATTTTGGCAGCAAGGCGAGTCGTATCGCGCAGGAGATCGCCGACCGTGACAAAAAACTTCCCGATGGCAAAACGATTACCAATTCGCTGGGGATGACGCTCGTACGTATCGACCCGGGCGAGTTTACGATGGGCGAGGGCGCGGAGCCTCCGAAATCGCGGGAAGAGTGGGAAGAGCGCGACTGGGATGAGTCGCCCTCGCACCTGGTGAAAATCAGCGAGCCGTATTTCCTGTCAACCTGTGAAGTAACCAATATCCAGTACGAACGATTCGACCCAGCTCACAAGAAATCGCGCGGGTTGCATTTAGGGGGCAGTCGTGTCACGTCCGCCGATGACGAACCGGTCACGGCCGTATCCTGGTATCAAGCGATGGCATTCTGCAAATGGCTCTCCGAGAAAGAAGGGCGGACCTACCGTCTTCCCAGCGAAGCCGAGTGGGAGTACGCGGCTCGGGCGGGCAGCAAGGGCCGATTTGGCTTCGGCGATGACGACAGCGAATTGGGCGAATACGCCTGGTTCGCCTCCAATTCGCAGAATCATGCGATTGTGGTGGCAGGTAAGAAGCCCAATAACTGGGGTTTATACGACATGCACGGCAACGTCGAGGAATGGTGTCTCGATTGGCATGGACCCTACACGTCTGCGAAGAAGACGGATCCGGCAGGCCGGAGCGACGGATACGCCAAGGTAACGCGCGGCGGCAACTTTCATCTCACTGGCAGGTACTGCCGTTCGTCCAATCGGAGTGGCTGCTTGCCGGACGACGCTCGCAACCCGCGAATCGGTTTTCGCGTGGTACTGGCAGACCACACTCCGACGAAGATGCTGCCTGCGGAAGCACCACCGCTTTTCAAGCGAAATATCAATCAGACACCGGCGAAGGTAAAGATCAGCGCTGACAAACCGTACTACGACGGATTCGATGGTCGGCGTCCTACCATTCCGCCGGAAAGCTGGGGACCGCTTTTGAGCCATCATAATCACAATACGGCAATCGCTGCATGCCCCAATGGCGATGTCCTATTCACCTGGAAAATGATGGTCAATGAGGGCTTCCCCGACAACGCGATTGCCGTCAGCCGGCTGCCGGCGGGTAGCGACACCTGGCAGCCGGCCTCGGTGATGATGGATGTTCCGGATATCAACGACCATAAGCCGAGCATTACTTCGGACGGGCAGCGGCTCTATTTTCTTGCTACCCACGCGATTCACGGTTGGAAAGGTGCGGCTGGTGTCCTGTCGACGTCTGACGACAACGGGGCTACGTGGACCAAGCCGAAGACCTTCGTCCAACGTCCGAGTGAAAGAGATCCCGTGTTGGCGAACAACTTGCGCTTCGGCTGCACGTTTCTTGATCGCGACGGCAAGACGATTTGGGCAGCGATGGAGTACGAACACCAGTTCGCCCGCAGTTCCGATGGCGGCAAGACCTGGGAGATTACCGAAAGCGTTCCTCATTCATCCGCCAAGAAACTGGTCCACCCGGCGGTAACGCAGTTGCCAAACGGAACGCTTGTCGCGTTCTGGCGGGGCGACGATCCAATGCCGATGACGCGGTCTAAGGACGGCGGCAAAACATGGGACCTGCACAAGACAGACCTTCCTGGAATCTTTGTCGGAGAAAGGGCCTCGGTATTGACCTTGGCCAGCGGCGGCCTGTTGGTATTGATACCAGGCGGAGCCAAGGCCATCGGGGAGCGCGGTGCCTTGGCCGCTTTGTCGCCCGACGGCGGCGACTCTTGGGCCCACGTGCGCACGGTGGCAGACATTCGCGGCTACTCGTCACTTACCCAAGCGCCCAACGGAATTATCTATGCGGGCGGTTCCAAAATGCATTGTGCCGCTTTCAACGAAGCCTGGCTCCGAGAAGGCAAGAGCTTGAAGAAAGCACGAAGTGAGCAAACCCAAGAGTAAAGATCACCTTCGTTTGTTCTGAGCCAGCAATACGACAGGAGAACGATCGATGTTAGAGATTCGATTTGGATGCAAGAAGCGGCTTTGTGACGGAGTAACGCGCCGCGACGTCTTGAAGATTGGCGCCCTGGGTTTCGGCGCATTCACGCTGGCAGACCTGTTTCGTTTGGAAGCCAAGGCTGCCGCGCCAAAGCGTCACAAGGCGGTGATCAACATTCACCTCACCGGCGGACCGTCGCATATCGATACGTTTGACATGAGGCCAAATTTGCCATCGGAATTTCGCGGCGAATTCAGCCCCATTAAGACCAATGTTTCGGGCATCGAAATCTGCGAGTTGCTGCCGAAGCTGGCCGCAATGGCTGACAAGTACGCCATCGTTCGCTCATTGGTGGGCATGTTCAAGGTCCACAGCGCCTTCCAGGTGATGACCGGTTACCCAACACCGATAGGCCGCGTCGACAATTACCGACCTTCGTTCGGCAGTTTGGTGGCCAAGCTGACGGAAGGCGAAAATACGTCACCGATCTCGCATGTTGCGTACAACGCGTCGGCGGGCGTTTATGCCGGAGTCCAGCCCGGTTACATAGGGGCCAGGGATGCGGGCTGTAATCCCGAAGATGCGATCGACCGGCTACGGCGCAACCCCGTGCTGACCAACAAGCGGCTCGATGGTCGCATGGATCTGCTCAAATCGCTCGATAGGATTCGCCGCGATATTGACACCTCGAAGCGGATGGACGCGCTGGACAGCTTCACGCAGCAGGCCGTGGAGGTTGTCACCTCGGGCGCCACCGCCGATGCGCTGGACCTGAGCAAAGAAGATCCCGCCGTCGTCGAGCGATACGGCGACCGCAACCGCAACCTCCTATCCGCGAGGCGCCTCATCCAGGCGGGTGTGCGGGCGGTGACGATGAGCGGCCCGTGGGAAGACTGGGACACGCACACCGCCAACTTCCGCAGGATAAAAGATCGCAACTTGCCGTATATGGACCACGGCCTGAGCACATTTTTGTGGGATCTGGACCGGTTGGGGATGCTTGACGACGTGGCGGTCGTGGTCTGGGGTGAATTTGGGCGGACGCCACGGATCAATGAAAAGGCGGGCCGCGACCACTGGCCCCGCGCCTCGTTTGCACTGTTCGCGGGTGGGGGCATGCGCACCGGCCAGGTCATCGGAAAGACCGACCGCACGGCTTCGTCCGTCGAGGACAATCCCATCCACTGCCAGCAAGTGTTCGCCACACTGTATCACTGTTTGGGCATCGACCTCGACACTCAAGTGGTCGACAACTTCGGGCGGCCGCAATACCTGCTCGAAAACCGCCGCCCAATTCGCGAACTGATCTGACAATACGTCGGATCTTTGGTTTGTCAAATAACGTAAAAAGGATCGAAAATGTATTCGCCACGTTACATTGTTTGGTGTCTGGCCCTCCCCCTCCTCATGTCCGCTGTCGCCGGCGTTGCGACTAACCGATCGTCGGCCGACGATAAGTCGGTAGAAAAAAAGACGGAACCAGGGCATGCAAAACTGACTACGGGCGAGTTTGAGAAATTACACAAGCAACTCCAGATCAAGGACCAACCCTGGGCCGCGATCTCGTGGCAGCCTTCGATCACTGAGGCGAGGAAACTGGCAGCGAAAGAGAACAAGCCAATCCTTTTATTTACAGGCAATGGCCATTTGCTGGCCTGTGGCTGACAGGACGTTTGCATGGGCCGTGCGCTCATTTTTAGCGATCCGAAAGTTGTGGAACTGGTCCGCACGCAGTTTGTTGCCTGTGCGGTGCGAACCGGGTGGTATCTGGCGCCTGAAGAGAAAGAGTTTTTAAAGCAGATCAATCACCCTGGCGGAACGTTTCGCATGTACGCTTGCACGGCGGGCGGCAAGGGGCTGCCCATTGTCCGCTCCAAGTCGCGTCTGGCGGAACTCGAAGCCGTCCTTGACAATTTCGAGCCGGAGCCCAATCCCAAGATTCTGGCATTAAGCGCCGAGAGCGAAAGCTTGGAGATGCGGCCACCAGCCGATACCGAGGTGCTCTATGTGGTTTGGAATGTACTCGATGGAATGGAACTATTGCCGTTGGACAAGCATCCCGTCTATGGCAAGTTGCAGCGTGAAGCAGGATTTGATCGCCTCTGGGTTCGGAAGGATGAAGTCCAGGCGTTGGCCCGCGGTGAGTTTCCTGAAAGCCTGAAAAAGCGAATGTTTACAGGAGTGCATCAGGTCTTCTTCCTGCCAGAGTGGAAGAAGCTCGTGGTCACGATCGAAGACGGACGTCTGTCGGGGAGCGTGCATGCTCAAGCGGAATCGGGAAAGAACGGCTATCAAATGGATCTCTTGGGTGCCGTCGAGACCAACCAGGGCAAGCTCACGCGATTCGACATGGTCGCCAAGGGCACATGGCGGAACGATCAAGTATCCGCATACGGATCGAACTTAACCTGGGCCGGCAAGGGGGATCGTGAGGTTACTCTTGCCGTCAGTTTCACTCTCGCGGACCGCAACGACTTGTTAGCTCAAACTCCGCCTTCGGCAGTGAACGTGCCCCAGGCGATGGATCGCTATATCAACCCATGAGGCAGTTCAGCCAGAGGACGCCATGGTAACTTTCAAGCCGTTGAGATTGGTCGGCTTTGTGACGTTGTTTGCCTGCTCGGCACACGTGTCGCTGGCAGACGAGGTAGAATTCACGGTCGCGCCGACGGCCGTTCGGGCAAACGACAACGTCGTGATTTCGTTCTCCGTGAGTCAACCGACCGATGTCGAGGTCTCCGTTCGTGATGCGGTGGGAAGGACGATTCGCCACCTAGCGGCTGGTGTGTTGGGGGGAAAGAATCCGCCGCCACTGCCGCTGAAACCGGGGCTCTCTCAAGCGATTGAATGGGACGGAAACGACGACTTGGGAAAACTGGCTGCGGGTGGTCCGTTCGCACTGCGAGTCTGCGCCGGAATGGGTGTTCAGTTCGGACGAATGATCGGCGGCAGCCCCTACACGGGCAGCGTTGTTGCGATGCCTTATCGTGCGCCGGTCAATGGTTTGGCAGTCGATGCCGACGGAAATCTTTACGTCAAGATGATGTCGTCCGTTGGCAGTCACGGCAATTCCGGGATGTGGCCGTGGCATTTGCGGAAGTTCGACCGCGACGCCAATTATTTAGAGACGATCCTGCCGTATCCGCCTTCCACCGACCCGGCAAAAGCGACCGGCGTCGAGTTGATCGCCTCGGGTCAACACGGCTTCACTCCCGCCAATCAAAACAGCCTCTATCCGGTGTTCTCCGTTTTTGGCAATGAACTGGTCAGTCGCGTTGTCGGCGGACAGATTGTTTTTGTGCACACCGAAAAGCGGCAGTTGAACTTCTTCTCGCCGGATGGCAGCAACCGCTTGCGCACGGTGACGATGTGGCCGCCGGAAGCAAAGCTCAACGCTCCGAAGTGGCTCGATTTTCAGGTCGCGTTTTCACCGGATGGACGCTATGCCTATTACTCGAACGTCGCGGGGACGGCATACGACGGCAAGAAGCCGTCCGACATCGACTCGGCGTGGCCACAAGGCCGCGTCTATCGCCACGACTTGTCAACGCCGGATTCCAAACCCGTCAGATTCTTCGATCTGGAACTTCCTGACTTCGACAAGCAACCCTATTGGATGCCTAGCGCATGGGACAAGAAGACCGCCGCCGCAGGAATCGACACCGATGCCGATGGCAACGTCCTGTTGTGCGATCTGGTGAACGGGCAAATCGTCGAGATCGGCAGCGACGGAAAACAACTGAGCCAGACAAAGATTCCGTGGCCGGACAAAGTGATGGTCGGCCGAAAGACTGGCGATCTGTACGTGATCTCGCGCAAGGTTTCGCGAGGCTCCCTGCCGCCGGCGACGCTCTACAAGATTGCGGGCCGAGGCGAAGCGGCCGAGGTCGTCGCACAGCTGCCACTGGCCGGCACGATCGGCGGGGCCTACACGCTCGATGAAAGCGGCGAGACGCCGGTCATCTGGCTGGCCGGACAGGCGACGCACGAGAAAGGCAGCACGCAACTGCTGCGCATCGAAGACCGCGGCGAGAAACTCGTTGTAACCGGCGACAACTTTCTCAATCGCGACAAAAATGCGATTACATTTGTCGGCTATATGGATGTCGGTCGTGAAGCCGAACTGGTCTACGTAACTCGCAGCGGCGGCACGGTTTGGCGATACAACGGTGAAACCGGCGACGGCGGGCCGCTGGAGATTCAAGCCGTTGACCTGGCCATCGGTCCCGGCGGCCATATCTATACCTGGGGAACGGACGGCGGCTACGAGGGGCCAATCGGTCGCTTCTCGCGCGATCTGAAACCGGCTCCGCTGCCATCAACGGGCCAGCACACGATCGGTCATCTCTACGGCCGTGCCGGTCGCGGCAGCAGCGTGTGCGGGTTGGATGTCGATTCGCTGGGTCGGGTTTTCGCCACATACGGCGTCAACGAATGTCACGTCCGCGCCTACGATGCGACAGGGGAGCTCGTCGATTTCAAACGCAAGATCACGGTCAACACGCGCCGCGGTCCGGAGCAAGTGCCGGTGGCGGTTTCCGGCGTCGTCGGTTACGGCGGCAGCATTCGCTTGGACCGGCAAGGCAACATCTATCTGCTGCAACAGGGCTTGCCCGACGACTACCAGCCGCCGCGCGGCTTCGAGGACGACGAGGCCTACCGCCACGCCGTCGGCACGATCTACAAGTTCGCTCCTGAAGGCGGCGAGTTCAAGCGGAAGGGATGGTCCGTCACCGGCGCGGTCGGCGCCGCGGCTCGCTATCCCGACTGCGGCCCCATCAGCCGTTGGCGTGCCGATGGAGCTTGCGCATGCACGAAGCCGCGGTTCGACGTGGACGACTTTGGCCG
>CALBSZ010000560.1 GCA_937967665.1 uncultured Planctomycetaceae bacterium | reverse complement strand
TCCATCCATACCAGCACGCAGCGCCAGCAAGTGAGTCACCTCCATCCATACCAGCACGCAGCGCCAGCAAGTGAGTCACTTTCATCGGAACACACTTGCTGGCGCTGCGTGCTTGTACTCTTGCGGGGCTCCGTTAGTTAGGCGTTGTCAGTTACGACCAATCCCCGCACGCGTTCGGAGCGCTGCCGTGCGATTCAGGCAAGCAGCGCGTCGAATTCCCGCAGGTCGTTGAGCAAGACGTCAGGCCGCGCTGCCTCCAGCTCGGCTTTCGTGTGCTGGCCGGTGAGCACCGCGGCGCAGCGTGCGTTGATCGCTCGTCCGCATTCAATGTCGGCGGGCGTGTCGCCGAGAGCCAATCTTTTCGACCCGTGGACGTCGCATCCCAGGTACCCGACGGCACCGGCCACGGCCTCGCGGGCGACGTCGGGCCGGCCGGGATGACGCTCCCCATAGCCGCCAAAGCGAAAGTGCTGCCACAACGAGAAGTGTTCCAGCTTGATCCGCGCTCCGGAGGCGACATTGCCGGTCAACAAGCCGACGGCCACGTCGCTCCTCAGTCCCAACGCCCCCAACAGATCATCCACGCCGGGAAGGACGAAACCGGAGTGGCGTGACAACTGACGGGGCAAGCGGCTCAGATAGGCGTCGCGAAATCGCTCGAAATTCGTCAGCGAATCGTCCAGCCCGTGCATGGCAAACAATGACGCCGCGATGCCGCGATCCGTGCAACCGTGAACGTTCACTCGCCCTCGCGGCTTCACCTGAAACTCGGCTTCAAACGCCTCGTACAGCGTTGTCATCCCAGCGCCGCCGCTATTAATGAGCGTGCCGTCGATATCAAACAGGTATACATTCATGGATCACATTGTAGCGAGCGCCCCTCACTTGACCACGTCCCGGCCTCCCGAGCGTTCCGCGGAAACGCAGGTCGGGTGCCTCATAGCGGCAAACGATGGCGAGGAAGCAGGCCGGTTGACATGCACGCCTGCCCACGCGTAGACTCCTCCTATTCCTTCTTCTGTCGGAGGCAGAGAATGAGTTCGCCGCTGGAACTTGCCACCCGCACGCTCATTTACGAGAATCGGGCAACGATTGCCAATGTGTTGGCTTACATTGGCGAACTGCAGCAATTGGATAAGGTGAGTGAGAAACGCGCGAAGCGTTGGGGCTGCGCCGCGTTGTCGGCGATCCCGCTGGCCATCTTCGGCGTGTTCATCGGCGCGATCACGTCCGGCCGCGATGTGCCAGTCTTCATGTTCGGCATCTGGGGCGTGGCCGCCGTCCTGCTCATCGTGGGCCTGATCCTATGGCTTTCAAATCGCCGGTACAACCTGGAAGACAGGCGTTACTTGCTGACCGGCAAGGTCCTGGAACTTCTGGCCAAGGATTCCGCTGCCGACGCCTTGGTCGACGTTAAGATGGACTTGCGCAAGCCGGGGCATGCCAGTAAGTTCACGCGTCAAGGAAAAGTCCGCGATTGGAAAGTCAAGTATTTTGAAGACACCTGGCTGCAGCTTCGCGGCCGGTTGCTCGACGGGACATCGTATCAATTGATCGTCCTGGAAAAGTTTCAAGCACGCAGCAAGTGGACACGGTCCCGCAGTGGCAAGTCGAAGCATAAGTCCAAGACCAAGTCGGCAACAGATGTCGCCCTGCGTTTGAAGCCCAAGACAAACAAGTACGCGCAATTGACAACCTTGTCGCACGACGCCGCGGCGGCGGTGCAGTTGCCGCCGTGGGTCACGCTGAAGGCATTGCAGGTCAGCGACGGGACATTGCTCTTGAAGGCGGGCACCAAACTACCGTGGGACATTCCCAGCGAGAAGATGAAACTGCAAGGGCAGGGCAATGGTGTCGACATGATCGCGATGATGTTCGTAAGCCTGTACCAGGTCCTGAATTTGTCTCGAATCATCACCAAAGCGTCGAGTTGAAACTGCCATGAGAAACAGCAACGTCATCGGGTTGTCCGTTTTTTGCCTGGTGCTGGCGGGCTGCGGAGTGCGTCACGAGGAAGTCGTGGTGGAATCGCCCGAGCCCGTCCAAGCATCAAGCAATCCGGTCTCGCAATCCCCAGCGGCGGATCGGGCAACCCAGGCCGTTGCGGCGGATTCACCTGCCGCCACGCCTGCCCCGAGGCCGACTGCCATCCCGCTGGTGGCGGAAAAACTCAAAGTGAAAAGCGGCTCCGGAGAAACCGCCTTCTCGATCAAGCCCAAAGACGACGGTGCGAAACTCGTCGACGCCGGCGAAGTCGAATTGGCACGGTTTAACGCCGCTGCCGGCAAGGTCAAGGTGAAGGACGCTGACGACGTCGTATTGGGTTACATTGTCAAGTCGGGCGAACGCTTCAAAGTGGAAGATCCGTCCCAGGAAGTGGAGCTGTTCAAGCTGATTCCCCAAGCCGATGGAGATTGGAAGCTGGAGGACGCGCGGGAAACGCTGATTTACAAGATCAAGCTGCGGGAATACGGCTTTGAAATCGAAGACGACGCCGAACACAGTTTGTACAAAATCAAAGTCAAGGGCGACAAGACGTCCCTGCGCGACGCTGCGGACCAGACCGTCTACTATACAGACGAGCCGGTGAAGCCGCTCGCGTTTGCCTGCCTCGGACTGGATGTCATTCAGGACACGCGTCTGCGCACGGCACTGCTGGCGGCGGTCAACGGCTTGCAATAAGGATTGAATTCATGAGCACCGCATGGAATGCCGACGGTAGCTGTAACGAGAAATCCGGTTTTCTATTCAGCCATGCCTGTGACCAGCTGTCGACCGGCGCCTGCAGCCGTTGCAGCCGGCCCGTTTGCTCGGAACATACGCACCCGACAGAACAGGGAGTCTTGTGCACGACGTGCGCGAAACAGGCAATCAAGCAGGAACGCCAGCAACAGGGTAAAACGCAAACGACGTCGCGCGGCGACTACGACTACCACGATCCCTACTTCTACGCCGGCTATTACTACATCGGTTATGGCGACTACCACCGCAGAGGACGTTGGGGGCACGATCACTATCACAGCGTCCATCACGATTCCCATGATTTCACCGAAGCCGACGGCGCCGCCTTCGCGCAGCAAGGTGATGAAGATTTCGAGACGGACATGGGCGAGAGCTGATGTTCGGGATGCGCTTCGAGGACGCCGCGGTGTCGAGCTGCTCTTCGAGTCCCAGCGGGCACGCGAAGGTTAGCCGGCCATGAAGCGGTGGTTGGTGTATGCGCTCGGCGGCGGACTAGGGCACCTGACACGCGCCCTGGCTCTGGGCCGAGCCGCGGCACAACGAGGCTACCACCTCACCATCCTCTGCAACTCGCCGATGGCCGCGAGCCTGCTGTCCGACGATTGCCCGAAACGGATTGCTCTGCCCGCAAGCCTGGAACTGATTCTTCTCGATCCCCAGGCCGGCCGAGACGACACCGCTGAGAACGTTTTGCGCATTCTGGCGCGCCGCGATTTTGATCTCCTCGTCGTCGATACGTTTGCTCGCGGACTGGGAGGAGAACTTGTCGCGACATTGCCAACCATCCCGCAACCGAAAGTCTGGATCCACCGCAATGTCAGTCCGCGCTACGTCGACCAGTGCGACCTGCTTACCTTCGCGCGCCATTTTAACCTGGTGCTGGTCCCTGGGGAGGACGCGCCGCTCGCCCATCTGCCGCGGGCGTTTCGCACTTCGCCCTGGACAGTCTGCGATTTTGGCGACCTGCTGAACCGATCTGACGCCCGCCAGGCATTCGGCATCCCCGTACACGATTTCTTGCCGATGGCAGTGGTGGTCGGCACGGGACGGCCGGACGAGGTCGAAGCAGCGCGGCTCGCCGCCGCCACGCTGTACAGGCGGCTGGCCGGTCGTGTCCACGTGCGTTTGGCGACGACGCGCTCGACTGGCGAATCGTTCGCGGTCTCGGTCTGGCCGCTGATGGTCCTGATGCGCGGCATTGATCTACTGGTCGGCGCCGGAGGATACAATACCGTTTACGAAGCCCGCCAAACGGGCACGCCGTTGATCGCGGTGCCCCAGCAGCGACAATACGATGTGCAGTCGCAGCGCTTGAGCGTCGAGGAATCCTCGCCCACTTGGTCTGCCGCGGTAGAACGAGTAACGAGGTGGAATTTCAGCAAGCAGCGCGCAGGCAAGCGTTTCGAAAACGGCACCCACGCCGCGGTGCTCCAAACCGCCAGCCTGCTTGACGACTGGGCTTTGTTTTAAATCTCGCGTTGTTGTCATGGGTGGCCGGGGTCGAGTGAAGCGAGCTCCCGGAACCAAGGTTCTGTGGGGTCGCTTCGCTCCACCACAGCCACCCTTCTCCGGTTCAAAAACAGAACCTAGTTGGCCGTTGCCCTTTCGTTGGCGTCCCACCACATTTCAGGGACCTGCCAGGTGCTGGTATCCACGTTGGCGTCGCGTAATTCGTCGACGAGGTCGGGATCGTCGCTGATATCGAAATTGGCTTCTTCCAAAGCTTCTTCTTCCGGCTCTTCATTCACTTCCGGTACGACGGCGACAACCGGCTCGTCGGCCACCGGTTCCTCGACGACTTCCTCTTCGGCGACCTCTACCTCCTCTTCAGCGACCTCTACTTCCTCCTCTTCGGGCTCGGGGACAACGTCTTCTTCTAGCGGTGTTTCGGCGACCAGCAGCGATGGACGCAGTACGTGCCCGCTACCTGCCTCAAGGTGGCTGGGCAACTGGCGAACTTCGACGTCGGCGTCCTGGAAAAACGTCACCATGTGTTCGTGGCACGTGAAGAACAGGACCTGGTAACCGGAGTTGGCGAAATCACGCAAGACTCGGACCGCCGCTCGCGCTCGCGCCGCATCCAGATTCACCAGTACGTCATCCAGCACCACTGGCAAGATGATGCCGCGACGCGCGTAGGCGGTCACCAGTGCCAGCCTAAGACTCAGGAAGACCGCTTCGCGGGTTCCTCGGCTAAGCACATCCAAGGGCAACGCCACGCCGCGTTCGTCATCTACGCGCAGTGTATTCTCACTCAACGGCGTCCAGATCCGCATGTATTTGCCTTCCGTTAACGCGCCCAGGTACTGAGAGGCTTCGCTGAGTGTTTCGGGCTGGCGATCGGATTCATATGTGTCCCGCACGGTTTCCAGAGTGTTTTCCATGGCGGTGAGCATCCGCCAGCGCGAGCAAGCCCGCTCCATCTGCCGTTGTACGCAACCGAGTTCCAGTTTGACTTCGGCGATCGTGCGGTCGTCTCCCAGCGTTCTCATTTCCTGCGTGCATTGTCCACGACGCTCATGCAGCTTCGTGAGGTCGGTCTGCGAACGATGCAAACGGGCAACCAGGGACTCATGCTTCTGTTCCAGCTGCGTCTTTGTCAATTCTTCGATCTGTTCACCGATTTCATCCTGCGTGCAGTGGTCGCTGACCGCGCTAGCAATGTGTTGACTCAAATCGTCGCGACGCAGGCAGAGTTCCGCTTGCGTTTCCAGGTTCGCTGCTAGTTCACGCAGCTCTTCATCGCTATCCACTTCGCATTCCTCGAATAGCGATTCCAAACGCGTTTCCAGTTCTCGCAAGCTTTTCCCGGTCGTAACGTATTGCCGTTTGAGTTCGCGGTCTTCGCGCTGCAGGCGCCGGCGGCGTTCGACCATTTCCCGCTGGCTGGTCACGGCGGCGGCCAGTTGCGCCAGTTGTGCTTGCGGGTCGTCGGTGGTGAGTTCCAAGCCGACCTGCTGGGACAGTTCGGCGATCCGCTGCACCAGTTCGGTGCGTTCGCGTTTGCGTTGCAGCATCTCTTCCTGGCGGCTCGTAAGCTGCGTTTGCAGCACGGTGGTTTCTTTGGTGTGTTCGCCCAGTCGTTTCACATCGCTGGGAGACAAGGTCGAAGGAAGCCCGACGCTGTTGAGCGTCTTCTTCCAGCGGGACTTGGCGCGTTTGAGCGCGTCGTCCGCTTCGTCCAGTCGGCGTTTCGCGGCCTCGCGGCGTTTCCGGGCGCTGGAATGAGTTTGTGACATCGGCAGGATCGCTTCCAACTCGCGCAGTTCCGCTTCGGCGGACGCCAGGCGAACGTCCATCGAACCGCCGCCCTTGGGCAGCGTGGCATCCAGTTCCGCGCGTTCGGCTTTGGTCTTGTCGATCAATGCTTCCAGCTTGTCCATCTGGCGTTCGGCGTCGTTCTGTTCGAATTCCAGGCTGCGGCGTTGTGTCAGGAACCAGACGGCGGTCGCCAGCAGCGCCGCGAAGCCCGAAAATGCGAACAAGACACAGGTATCGCCGGAAAAGTTAAACCAGGGATGCCCCACCACGCCGGTCGCCACCAGGGTCATGCCCAGGGTGAAGAGTACGCCGATGCCGACAAAAGAGCGCGTGGGCAGGAGATCTTCGTCGCCGAACTCTTCCCGATCTTCATCCAGTTCGGTCAGATGCCGCGCCATCTTTTCGAGTCGTTCGTCCAGCCGAATCCGTTTGCGGTAGAGCTGCACTTTTTCGCTGGCGACTTCGATCGCCGTCTTGAGGTCCTCGATATTCCGCTCAGCCAGTTCGGAATTGTACTGTGCCTGGCTCTTTTCCGTATCGCGCCGCGACGCTTCGTAGGCTTCGCGCGCTGCCTTCCGCTTCCTGGTTGCCAGGCGAAGCATCTTGTAGGGACTCTTCAATTCGCCCATCATGCGTCGCGACACGTCGGGCAGGCTGGCAACGGCCATCCCTTTCGAGACGCCCAGCTGCTCGTCCGTCTGCATCATCTTCAGTTCGACGTCCGAGACGCCTTCTTCGGCACGCTTGATCTGATCGGTCAGCGAAGCCAGCCAGGGCCCGTGCTCGACAATCGATTCGATACGGCACGACCGCGACCACAGTTTCTCGTTAATGGGCAATGCCGCCGCCTCTTGCCGGATTTCACGTCGGCGCACCTTGATGGGGCGAAGCGTCTCGTGATGCTGCCGGATCTGTTCCTGCAGGTCATCCAGTTGCGCCACGGCATCCGCCGGCAGGTCCTGCAGCGGGCCGAGCTCGTCGAGTTCCGCGTCGACTTGCTCCCGTTCCCGCCAGCGATCGTAGATCTGCAGCGCCACTTCCACCGCGCGCGAGTCCCGCTCCATCCGTAGGATTTCGGCGTCGAGGCTTTCGATCTGCGCATTCAGCGACCTCAACTGCGCGTACAATTGCGTCCAGTGTTCGGTCTTCGCCGCATGTTGTTCGAGCTGCTCTTGCAGCTTCTGCCGGCGTTTGATCAACCGTGACAAGACGGTCGAAGTGCTATTGGCGGTGGCGATTTGATCGCGCGATTTCTGCAGATTGCGCATCACGTCCACCAGGGAAACGCGATCCACCCCACTGGCCAGCCTGTACAAATGTTCGGCCGCTTGCGTGTCATTCAGCGTGCCGAGTTCCTGGAGTTCACGAATGCCGACCGCAAAGACGTTGTTGTAGATGGTTTCGTCCACGCCCGAGAGCATGTGATTGAGCAGATGCTGCCCGTGCTGCTTCCCGTCGCTGCCGGTCACGGTCACTTCGCCGAGGCTCTTAGAGTGCTCGTTCAAGTTGGCTCGGCGGGAAACGTCGAAACGTCCATTGGGCGCTTCAACTCCCAACGTACCACCACCGGCGCCGCCGTGAAGCGGCGGCAGATACAGCGCCTTGCGGCGTCGATCAAAGCCGTACATCACGCTGCGCACGAACTGCATCAACGTTGTCTTACCCGCCTCGTTCGGACCAAAAAAGACAGTCATCCGGTCGGTTAGTTGATCGACCTGCAGGTTCGTCCACACTCCGAATCCATCGATTCGCGCATTCGTAATCTTCAAGACAGGACCTCCTGTTTTTCGGATGACAAGGTCGCAAGTAAGTCGTCGTGCAAGGCGTTTTCGTCGCCGCGTAACAGTTCCGAGCCCATGATGGCGGCTTCACGCAGCACTTCGGCACGGACTTTCGGGTCGGCAATCTGAACGTCCGTCACGAGCGACGCCAGTTCAGTATGCTCGGCGTACGGAGCTGCCAGGCCCAACGTGGGGCTGCTGTCACGTTCGTAATCGCGCACCACACGCAGAAAATCGCCCAAGATCGTATCTTCTTCATACCATTCCGGCGGGAACGTCGAAGTCGGCTCGATCCGCAGGCTGATGGTCCAGGCCGTTGCCGTGCCCTGGCCAAACTCGTCACGCAACCACGTCAGCAGGTCACGGGACAGACGCTGTTGATCAGCCAGGTTCTCGGATTGCCCGTCGATCGACCAGGAAATCAACAGCGGCCGGTCATTGGCCTCCAACGCCACGTTCTTCATGCGGTCGCGCAAGATCCGCTTGAGATCCTGACCGGTTAGTCCCTGGCCCAGCGTCAGACGCTCGTACCGCCAGCGTATCACGTCGGTGGCCACGAATTGTGTATGCACGTCGCCATCCGCGTCGACGTCCACGACCAGGCAGCCATGAATCCCGGACTCGGAGGGGCAGCGGCCTTGAGGACTGCCTGAGTATTCCACGGCCACCGGCGATGTCGCCAGGACCTGATGGCGCGTATCGCCGCCGAGCGCCCAGTAGTCGATGCGATGCTTGCTGAGTTCCCCGACATCAGCCGTGCCATGCGCGACGGCAATGCAACAGAGTTCACTCGTGTCGGCTTCGAAGTCGGACGCTTTCACACGTCCGCTGCCGCTGCGTCCCACCAGGCTCGCCAAGGGACGGTCGCCGCGATTGTGCTGAAAGGTTTGCACGTCGTTCGATGCAAACATGCGAACATTTTCCGGCAGCGCAATCTCGTCAGGCCAATTCGCCGGGCTGTCGACATCGCCGCCCGCCCAGTACACCTGAATGCCGCGTTCGCCGAGACGCGTAAACTGTTCGAACAGGAAGGCCAACGCCCGGGGTCCGCAGGTGCGAGGATCCACCACGTCGCCCGACAACACGACAAAGTCCACGCGTTCGACGATCGCCAACTCCATGATTCGTTCGGCGGCATGAAACGGCGCGTCCAGGGCCAGATCGCGGAGATGATCCGGCACCTCGGTAAAACCATAAAGCGGTTGATCAAGCCGAAGATCACTGGCGTGTATAAAACGAAAAGATTCACCGGCCACGAGCACCTCCTTGCGCTCTGTACGAGTGGAACACGCTCCGCATTCGTAAGCGGGACAATCAGACGAAAGCTTGTATGGCAGCGTAGCTTAGCGTATTCGGGAAATTCAGACTAGGCGAGTCAAGCGGTTGTCACTTGCGGCACAACGGCATTGGCAGACGGCAAACCTGGACGGGCTCGCCGCACGCTAGCACTGCCGGCGAGCCAACGCGGCCCTCGGCGTGCCGCAGCGGGCGTCGTTCCGCTGCCCCCATGGCTCCAGTCGCGGCTATCTCGGTCACTTGGGAACCGAATTCGACAGAGCCAGGTTCCGTCGTCCTACAAGCTCGAAGCGCCAGCGAGCGGGCCACTGACGACCGCATACACTTGCTTGCGTTGCGTGCTTGCATTCTTGCGAATTGCCCAATGTTGGCGCTGTCCAACTAAACATACTCGAAAAATTTCGCGATTTTTTAAAAGCGATCGTGCCTCTCGCCCCCGGACGTTCAAACTTCTTGGCACGAGTCGCAAAATCCTGGTTTGGCGAGCGGGCTTTAGGTATATTAAAATTCCCAGGTTATGCGGCATGAAATTGAAGAGAATGGGCTGAGGACGCAATGCGAAGATTGTGGCGGAATGTCAAGGCGAGACGACACCAGCGCCGTCCGTTGCTGCAAGTCGAGTCGCTGGAAGCACGACAACTGCTCGCCACCGGAGTCATCGAAGGGCACAAGTGGCACGACTTGGATGGCAACGGACTGCGCGACCCTTCGGAGCCCGGCCTGCCCGGTTGGCAAGTGTATGTGGACGTCAATCGCAACAGTGCCTTCGATTCCGGTGAACCGGTCGATACGACAGACCGCGACGGGCGGTACACGCTGCCGAACATTCCCATTGGCCTTCACCGGGTTGCTTCGATCCCGCAGGCCAGCGAGTACACGCGGACCTTTCCCGTGGCCGCGGAATGGCAGCTTGTGCGAGTAAATCAGAACGAACCGTCGATCGATGTCGACTTCGGCGCGATCGACGTTCCAGAACCGTTTACGGTCGGTAACTTCGTCGTTGGCAAACCCTCGTCACGCGACAACATCGACGTCCTGCTGGAAATCGATCTCGGGGGGAATATTGTCCAGTCCATCGTGGTCCACGATGGTTCCGCCGGCATGCATTACCAGATTCACGACATTGTGGTCGACGCGGACGGTCGGTCTCACATGGCCGTGGACGTGAATAATGTTCCCAAGTTGGTCAGCTTTGATCCGCAGACGAATAGCTTTTCGGAACATACCGGCGACGGCCAGTGGGAGAGCGCGCCGAATGTGCCGATCAAGCTGGCCATCTTCGGTGACTATGTCTTCGCAACCGATCTGGAGAACGCATCCGCAGACGGAGGGCTGCTTCGTTTCGATACCACCAATGGCTCCGTCGTGCGTTACTCCGATTCGATCGTGGGACAACCGCGCGATGTCAACGTGGGACTCAACGGATTGCTTTACGTTTTGGACCAGGATGGTCAAACGGTCAACTACTTCGATCCGACGACCATGGCGGCCGTGGGATCGATCGTGCTGCCGAGCAGCGAATATGTCGCGTTGGCCGCGGATCACAGCGGCCATCTGTTTGCCAAAGACGGACTGTCGATCGATCACCTCGACCCGACGGGGGGACTGCTGGAGTCGGCGGGAACGAAAGCCGACCCGCACTCGGGCGACGTGAACCTGTCGCTGACCGGAGCCTTGCTCACGACCAGCACCTTTACCGCCACTTCCCTGGACCCGACGTTCCAACTGCAAGTGGCCTTTGGCTTACCCTACAACTTGAACGGCGCTGGTTTCAGCGGCTGGGTAC
>CALBSZ010000559.1 GCA_937967665.1 uncultured Planctomycetaceae bacterium | reverse complement strand
CGCCGGTTTCTGCATCAGGAAGGCACGCGACTCGACGGCGGGATGACCCCGCCAGAAAGGCACATCCTCACGACGGCAGTGCCCGCCCACTACCGCCTGGCGTGGATGGTTTCGGCGTACAGGAGGTCTCCGGTCAAGCCGCTGTAGTATTGAAAAATGACATGGGGACGCGGGAAGGCCACCCAGCGGTCCTGTCCCTTCGTCAGCGCGTTGTTGAAGACGTTGTTCACTTGCACGACACAGTACGTTGGATGTTTTAATTCGGAGCGTGGGATATCGCTGAGGAAGTAGGTCGACCAGCGGATATCCACGGCACGGGGTCCGTACTGGAACGGGCCGTTCGCCGGCCGATCTCCTTCGTCGCTGGCCAGATGGTTTTGCGAATTATGCGGGCCCGAGGCCATCTCGAAAACGTTGTCCGTGATCTGGATGACGAAGCTGTTGTGCAAATCGCCGGTCAACAGCATGACAGGCTTGTCAAGCTGATCAAACATTTCGATCAACGCTTCCCGCTCGTCGTAAAAGACGGTCCAGGCGTCATCCTTGTTGGTGGCTCGCACCTTGCCGCCGCCCACATGCGGAATCATGAAGTTGACGGACGACACGACGAACAGGAAATCGGCCTTGCTTTCCCGCAGGCCTGTTTCGAGCCATTCGCGCTGTTGTTTTCCCAGATGCGAAAGCCCTTTCTTCGAGGGGTCCTTGGTATCGTGCATCTGGCGCTGCCCGCGCGTATCCAGCAGGAAGATGTCGCAATTGGCAAAGTTCAATTTGTAGTAATTCCTGCGTCCAATGGAATAGGAATCCGTACCATCCGCCACGGCGGGAGGCGCGATCCGCAAGTGATGTTTGTCCAACACTTCCTTAACGGCATAGACACCTGCGTTGGGCACACCGCCGACACCATCCAGGTCGTTGTCATTCACGCCGGCCGTCGCCGTTCCCCAATGCACGTGCAAATTGTTGTGGTCGCGCGGATCCAGGGCCGTGAAGTCGGTCCGCGGATCGAACAAGACGTCGCTTCCTTTCTTGAACTCGGCCTTACTGATATGCGTGCGGCTGTTGAATTCCGTGGGGTTGCTCCATGCCAGGTAGTCGTACCACGCGCGGACGCCGATATCGCGAAACACGGCGCGTCGGTCGCGGAGTCCCGGCGAGCCGGCTCCCCAGATATCATTCAAGCACTCGTGGTCGTCGTACATGAAAAACGAAGGTACTTCGGCATGCCACTGACGCAGGTTGGTTCCCTGGTCGAGAAAGTGCTTGTAGTTTTCCCAGACGCCGACGATGGTGGGCGCGTCCTGGATCAACTTGGGAAGCGACTGGCCTGCTGTCCCGACTTGCGACTGCCATTCGTCTGTCGTGTAACCGCGACGCACTTCGTACAGCCAGTCGCCGTTGAGGATGGCAAAGTGGATCTTGTCGTCCAAACGTTCCAGCATGGTCCTGAACGTTGGCAGAGACGGCCCCAAACCCTGATCGGGATTCTGATTATTCCCGCACGCGAATTCGAAACTGAAGTTAAACAGTCCTGCGGGATTCAGTTCGGGGTCGACCAGTGCCTCCGTATCGGGCAGCGTACGGAAAGACCCGCCGCGTCCCGCTGGCGTTTCGGTCCCGGCGCTGTACAACTGGTAGAAGTACCTGGTGTTGGGCTTCAAACCCGTGATGTGAACCCAACCGGTGTTGTCATTCTCCAACGCCGTCGGCACCATGCGCGCTTCTGTCAGTTGATCCGGGGCCAGCCCCCAGCGCACTTGAAATTCGCCCGCTCGGTACGTGCGTGCCCAAATGCCAATACCATGGGAACTCAAACGTCCCAGAATCGGGCCATGGGTGATGTGGTTGGGATCCTGGGCCATGGCAGATTGCAGGAACAACGTGAAGGAGACACAAAACAGGGCGAAACGAAACATCATTGGAAGCCTTTCGTGGTGGCGGACCAGCTACTGGTTACAAGGATTTCAAATAGGCGATCAGATCGGCCAGTTGTTGGGCGGTCAGATCGCGGAATAGCAATTCCGGCATCATGCTGCGCGCTTGCGGCGCCATGAATTCAATTTGGTCGACTTCTATTTGCACGATCTTATCGTGGGCATCACGCAGGGTGACGCTGTCCTGGGACCGTTTTGTAATGATACCATTCAAGACGCGGCCATCGACGGTCTCTACCAGGAACGTCGCGAATTGCGGTTGGATGGTCTTCGACGGTTCCACGATACTTTCGAACAGTTGTTCCACGGTCCGTTTCTTGCCGATGTCGATCAGATTCGGACCGACACGACCACCCTGTTGCCCGATGCGGTGGCACTTCTGGCATTGCATGCCGTCGGCAAAGTAGAGTTTCTGGCCATCCGCAGCGTTGCCGGCAAGCGTCAAGACTTGCTGGGCGTTCACCACCGCGCCCAAGCGTGCAACGCGCTGGTCTTCGGGAAGAAACCGCTCGAACAGGTCACGGATCACTGGATTCTCGTGCCGCGCTCCGGCTTCGATCATCGCCTGTGCGGCCGGGGCCGCCAGCCTTCCCGCGTCCATTTCGCGGGCTGTGGCGAGCGCGGCTGGGGTCGAATCGAGACGGCCCCCCTGCACCGCGCCGTCGGCGTCGGGGTTCAATTCATGAATCCATGTTTCAATCAGGTCCAACCCGCGAACGTCGACGACCGAAGAGCCGATATAGGGCATGCGTCCGCGTCCCAGTTTAGCCATCCGATAGAGCAAGACCGAATGATAGGGCCGACCCGCCGCGACGATGCCGGGGCGTGGAATTTCGAACGTACCTTGCGTGGGTCGCACATCTACTGCTTGCATCTGTTCCAGCGTCGCCGAAAACCGCAAGTCGATCGCAGCGGTACCGCCGCCTCCGAAACGGTGGCAGTGGGCGCAGTTCACATGCAGGTACGCCCGCGCGCGGGCGTGCAGTTCAGCGCCGTCGTCGTGCGGCGAGACCAGCGTCTGTTGCAGATCGACCGAGGCCAACGATTCTTCGTCCACCCCCTGGGGCAGATCCAGAATGGCGATGTGCCGCAAGGTTCGCAATTGGTTGTCTGCCCGTTGCCCGTAATCGTGATCGCGATTCAACTGCGGCACCGTGAAGGCCAACCGGTATCCCGCCCACGGGTTATGGCACAAATAGCATTCGGCCCGGCTGGCGACGTGCCACGTTTGCGTTCGTCGTCCTCCCGGCGCGTTTTGATCCACGATGCTCAATTCGATCTTACCGCCTTCGCGCGGGGCCAGCGTGGCGTCTGTCTGTTCGGCATTCCACACGTACGTATAGCCGTGCCATTCACCCGAGTTATCGCGCCAGGCATCGCCACGGTAGTGCAAGACTTGCGTCTCGAGCCGGCGGCGACTGGCGGGATTCCCCGGCTCCGTTTCCATCGAAATCGTTTTGGCGAGCACGGTATCGCTGGGAAACTTTCCCCATTGCAGTGGAACCCGGCCTTTGGGCTGGGTCAGGGCGATCGTCTGGTGACCGGGTACCGCGACATAGCGTTCGGCAGTGGCCCGATCCATCCACTGTTCCGCATTGATCGAAAACGGCACGACCCCTGCGGCAACTTGATGCTTCGCAACGTCGGCAAAGAGTCCGGTTTCGCTCAGTCGTTTGGGGAAAGGGGGAGCCGTTTGCCGCGCGGCCGAGTTTGGTACGAGCCGGTAGATTCCTCCCCCGCTGTAATCCATGAATGCCAGGTCGCCTTGAGGACCTTCGTAAAAGCTGATGATGGCCAGCGAGGTGTCGGTGAGTTCACGATGTTCGGTGATCTGGTTCCCATTGTAGCGTAGCGACCAGATTTTGCCGGTCACGTAGTCGCCGTAGATGTAGGCTCCGTTCAGTTCGGGCAAGCGGTTCCCATAGTGAACATATCCACCCGTGACCGACGCCGCGTCCGCTCGCGGGTGCGCGATGACGGGCGCGGTAATCGGGGCCGGCCCGAGCGGCATATCCGGACGTACCGACTGGGGACCTTCCTTGATACTCCATCCGTAATTGCCGCCGCGGGAGATTCGATAAACCATTTCCCACAACTGCCAACCAACGTCGCCCAGCCAGAGTTCGCCGGATTTCCGATCAAACGACATCCGCCAGGGATTTCGCAACCCGAAAGCCCAGATTTCAGGCCGCGCCGCGGGGGCGTTCACAAACGGATTGTCGGGAGGAATCGCGTACGGCTTGTCGCCGTCGGTGCGATCGACGTCAATCCGCAACAAGCTGGCCAGCAAGTCACTGCAATCCTGTCCCGTATCGTGAATGTCAGGCGGAGCCGGCGGGGAACCGTCGCCGGTCGAGATATAGAGATAGCCATCGGGACCGAACTGCAGGCAGCCGCCGTTGTGCCCGCCGCTCCGCCATGTCAACAAGACCGTCTCCGTTTCCGGATCGATGCGCGGCGGATCGGAAGCGGTAACCCGAAAACGCGAAACCCGCGTACCGTTGTCGATATTCGGCCCCAGGATGTAACAAAGGTAGCAGTAGCGGTTCTGTGGAAAATCGGGATGAAAGGCGAGACCATAGATCGCCTTCAAGCCGTCAACCTCCGCCGCGCCTGCCAAGAACAAATCGGGAGTTGCGATATTCGCGGCATCCACGAACGAATAGATTTGGCCGTTGCGTTCCACGACGCAAATGCGCGACTGTTCCGGAAACGCAACCATCGCCACCGGCTGCTGAAACGTCAACTGCGCGTAACATCGTTCGGCCACATATGGCGACGGCGGATCGGGCGAACCGACGATGCGTGACGTTGTCCACGGCGCACGAACCGCGATGCCAAACGGCCGTTCCGGCTCCTCGGCAGGGGACGCAGTAGCGGCGAGCACAATAACGGCGGCCAGAACTCGAAACATCTTGGGCTCCGAAGGATTCGCGATCGACGGGCGATACGAGTATACTATGTCGGCAAAGGGGGGGCAGACACCCTCTGCTTCCTTGTCCGAAAAAGTCCAGTATGACAAATCACGCCGCGAGTACCATCATGATTACCAGAGTTTATTGCCTCATCTGCTGCCTGCTGAACTTCGTATCCGAGGCCAACGGCGCCGAAAAGACGAACATCGTTTTCCTGCTTGCCGACGACCTTGGTTACGGCGACCTGGCGTGTTACGGCGCTCCCGACGTCCGCACGCCGCATCTGGACGGTTTGGCCAAGCGGGGAACTCGTTTCACGCAACACTATTCCAACGGCCCCGAATGTTCTCCGACCCGTACCGCGCTGCTCACCGGACGCTACCAGCAGCGCGCCGGCGGCCTGGAATGCGCCATCGGCACCGGCAACGTTGGCCGCTACGACGATGCCATCCGACTCGCCCAGCAGCACGAACTCGGACTTCCCGTTACGCAGGCGGTGTTGCCGCGTGAAATCAAGAAGGTCGGCTACCAGACTGCGATTTTTGGAAAGTGGCATCTCGGTTACGAACCCAAGTTCAATCCACTCGAATACGGCTTTGATTCGTTCTTTGGTTGCCTGGGAGGTAACGTCGAATACTTCACGCACGTGGAACTCTCGGACCTTCCCGTGCTCTATCGCGACCGCCAGCCGGTGGAACGGCCGGGCTACATGACGCATCTACTCGCTGACGACGCGGTCCAGTTCCTGCGCGAGAATCGGTCGAAGCCCTTTTTCTTGTACGTACCGTTGACCGCTCCCCACTTTCCCTTCCAAGGTCCTGACGACCATCAGATGAAGTTTACCGCCGAAAACTGGACCCGTGGAACGCGGGCCACGTACGTAAAAATGGTCGATGACATGGACCAGCAGATCGGTCGCATTCTGGACACGCTATCGATGCTCCACTTGACCGAAAACACGCTGGTAATCTTCGCTTCCGACAACGGCGCCATGGCACCGGGACGCAACCTGCCGATGTCGAACCAGAAGGGAACGCTGTACGAAGGCGGCATTCGTGTTCCATTGATCATCTCGTGGCCGGGCAAAATTCCCGAGAATGACGTCTCGCGCCAAACTTGCATGACCATGGACCTGACTCGGTCCCTGCTAAACTTTGCCGGGGCTGGCGATGACCTGCCGCTGGACGGCATCGACATCATCGCACACATTCAGGGCAACAAACCCGATCGCGAACGCACCCTGTTTTGGCGCAGCCGCCGCGGCAATCGCACGGAGCGTGCCATTCGCTTCGGCGACATCAAGTATTTGCACCGCGCCTTGGACGACGGGACGATCGAGGAGAAACTGTTCGACCTGGCCGCCGATCCCAGCGAAACCCGTGATCTGCTGTCCATGAAACCTGCGTTGGCCACGACCTGCAGAGACCTGCTGGCCGCGTGGGAAAACGAAGTGCGACCTAGCCGCTGAAAAATGACGTTCCCTTGGGCTGGCGCAGCACATAAAACCACAGCGCGCTCGCCAGCACCAGGACACTGAGACTGACGATTTGGGAAATCGTCAGCGACGTCCCCCACCTTGCCACTTCGTCCACGCGGACCATTTCCAACAAGAATCGCGTCATGGGATAGATCGTCAACAGCAGCGCGATGCTTTCGCCATCATGCTGCCGGAAGGGATAGAACGACCAGAGGAAAAAGCAGAGGAGCCCGGCATTGATCGCGCTGTAAATCTGCGCCGGCCTGACCTGGCGGCTTCGTGCCGGCAACTGCCCCAGCGTGTATCGGAACGTGCCGTGATCGGTGGTAACGATAACGGCTATCGCATCGGGGTCCTGGATCTCCATTCCAGGAGAAAGGCGAGCGGTAACGGTAATGTCCTTGACCTGATCGCCAACATGCATATCCCGTTCCGCCAGGCTTGCCGGTTGGATGCTGGTGATCGTCCTCACCTTGTCTACGGACGTTGTCGTGCGAAGTCCGAGCAATTCGCCGTTGGCCAACTGATCAACGTAGGGCGGACTGCCCTGCGGGAACGTCACGCCGACCGCCGCATCGGGACAAAGCCCGCCGTAGCAGCAGCCGTTCAGCAAACAACCCAGCCGACCAATGGCCAGCCCCAAAACAAGACTCGGCGCGATCAAGTCGGCCATCGCCAACATGGGCAGGTTGTGGCGTCTGAGAAAAACGAACGCCGCGAGCAGTGCGCCGAGCAGCGACCCGTAAACCACCAATCCTCCTTGCGTGACGTTCACGACCGCGGCCAGCGTTGCCCCGAGGTTCTTGCCGCGAAACTGGTCCCAGTACTGAATGACGTAAAACAACCGCGCTCCTACAATACCGGCCAGCGTCATGGCCACCGCCAGTGAAAAGATCAGTTCAGGATTCAGTCCCACGCGCCGCGCTTCGTGCGCTGCCAGCCCCACGCCAAGGACAATCGCCAACAGCATCATCACGCCGTAACCGCGAATGGGCAGTCCGTGTGCGTCGGCGATTCGCGGCAGTACAAACGCAATCACCGCCCCGACCAGAATCAGGATCGGCAGATAGCTGCGCGTCTCCTTGTTCCAACCGTGGCGCCGGGCGAGCCAGCCGAAGAAAACAACGCTAAAAACCATCCAGCCCACCAGGAGCCAGCGGAGCGCGTCGTGAGGAATATAGAGAAGGGTTTGTTTCACGCTATTTCCAGGTAGCAGTTGTCAATCAATCGCGTTTTCCCGACGCGGGCCGCGATGACCGCCACCGCTCGCTCCTCCAAGAACGCGATCGTGGCCATCGTGTCAGGGTCGACGATCGTAATGTAGTCGATTTCGGTCACACGGTGTTCGCGAAAAATCTCGTGCATCTCTTGTCGCAGTCGCGCCGTGTTGCGTTCCCCTTCGGCAACGAGCTCTCGAGCGCGAGCAAGGCTGCGTGAGAGCGCGAGGGCCCGCTGACGTTCGTCGTCGCTGAGATAGCGATTGCGGGAACTCAAAGCCAGTCCGTCCGGCTCTCGCACAATCGGGCATTCGCGCAAGGTAATGGGGACGTTGAGATCCGCGACCATGCGTCGCAGCACGGTCAGCTGCTGGTAGTCCTTCTGGCCGAAATAGGCGAAGTCGGCTGGGATCAGATGAAACAACTTGAGTACCACGGTGGCGACACCCTGAAAATGTCCGGCACGAAAACTGCCCTCCAGGGGCTCCGCCACGGCAGGAGGCTGCACGTAAGTGGAGAATCCCGGCGGATACATCTCCTGCCCTGCGGGAACAAACACGGAGTCGACATCCAGGGTGGAGAGGGCGCGGAGGTCGCTTTCCAGCGTCCGCGGGTATTGCTGGAAATCTTCGCCGGGACCAAATTGAGTTGGATTGACGAAAATGGAAACGATGGTGGCGTCGCATTCCGCGTTCGCTTCGCGTACCAGGCTCAAGTGACCTTCGTGCAACGCTCCCATGGTGGGGACCAGTCCCAGTGTCTTCGCTTCGGCGCGTCGCTGCCGCAGATGCCTCTGCAACTCGTCGCAGGTCGTCAGGACCGTCGGTGAGGGAAAGGAGTTCGGCATGGAGAATGGCTCGTCGCACCTGCTCATAGAAAACTATTCGAGATTCATTGCATGGCTTCCAGGGCGGCTCTGATTTCCGTGACAGCCACCTGGATATTATCCAATTCCAGTTCCAAGACACATCCCACATCTGACCGGCGAAACTGCGATTTCAGCTCGTGCCGCAACCGCTCGATCCATGCGACCGTCAGAGCCGCTTCGTAGCGACGCCCGCGCTGGGCGATCTGCTGCAGGAGCCGCTCTGTCGGAGCATCCAGGAACACGACCAGTTTCGGCAGTACGACCTGCGACCGGAGTTCCCGCCAAAGCCCTTCAAATTCGCGCTGCTGCGCTGCTGGCTGCCAGAGTCGGGAGAAAGCAACCGATTGGTCGAACCAGAAGTCACTCATGGCCAGATTGTCAAATTTCGGTCCAGGCTGTACCAGCTGGGCGCGTGCTTCCAGGAGAGCCACATCGGTCGACCAGCTGTTTGCCGCTGGATCCTGATAGAACGCCTGCAACTGACGGTCGTCGATCGAGTCCTCGATGACGACCAGCGGCGGGCCGCCCGGCAGCCCGTCGTGATCGGCCACGTGACGGATCACTTCCGTCTTTCCGACGCCGATGGGACCGGCCAGCGCCACGTAATTTGCCGAGTGATTCAAGTGCTGCAGGTGCCGGCCGATTGTCCAACCCGTTTGTGGATGAACCATGTCCGCGGCAATTTCCGCCGCTGGTTCCAGGACAAAACGACGAAACGTCATGCGTGGATGAGGAACCACCAACTGGTCGGTCGCAACAATCACGTCATCATATAGCAGGAGATCCAGGTCCAGGGTGCGGGCGTCCCAACGAATCTTGCGAGTTCGCCCCATCTGCTTTTCCAGCGTTCGCATGGACGCGTGGAGCTGAGCCGGTGATAGAGATGTCTCGACGGCCACGGCCGCATTCAAAAACGCACCCTGGCCCGCTGGACCTCCGATCGGTTTCGTTTCGACCAGCGAACTGGCCGCCCGCATCCGAAGTCCCTCATGCGTACCCAGGAATTCGATGGCCTGTCGCAGTTGCCGGCCTCGGTCACCCAAATTGGAACCCAGGCTGATCAATGCCAAGGCCATGGTTCTCGCTCCGAAAACAAAAGCGGCGGAAGAGTTACCTCTTCCGCCGCTCGTTGTACTCGCCACGACTTCCGTGCACGGCGGCGATAAAAATATGGGGGGGCCTCCATAACCACGACCAAGGCCGTCGACAGTCGTTTCCGTAAGTCGCCGCCCCCTTGCTGCTCAATTCCCATCGTGTGCGTTAGATGGTTGTTACCGTCGTCCCGAACAATGGATTACCCGCAATGGGTTACCCGAGACGAAACACCTGCTACGAACCTGCCTTCGCAAATTCCAACAACCTGCGCGCACGCGACGTCTACGAAGCCGCCTAAAGCCCGTCGTGGCTCAACTATCCAGATCGAGTCAGAAGCACCCGATCATCTAACTACTGCGAATTGTCTTCGGTAGTAAAGAATGCGAAGTTAAAAACTCATAACAAGGATGAACACATTTTGCGAAGCTGGCGCAAAATGTCAAGCAATGAATCACATACTTTTTTTTCTTCGCTACTTTTTTGCTGAAGAGCTCATTCGGCTCTTGCATTTTTTAGATTCTTCGCTCCCGTTTCTGAGCACCACCGTTTAGAATGCAAGACGCTGAAAGACCCAACGAGCGTCAGCAACTCCAGTAGGTCGGCGCACGAATGAACCGCAGCGTCAGAAGGAACTCGGAATCAAACAGGAAGAGTTTACGATCGCCTTCAACACGTGTTCTAGCAGTACTCGTGACTCAGACGATTGCCAACAGCAGCCGTCGCTTCACTCCCGCAGAAAGCACGTCCGCAGCACCGATGCGAGCGGCCTTACACCAACAAGACTTTTCATTGAAAGGTAAAGTGATGAGCAAGAACTGGATCGGCGGGCTACTGCTCGCGAGCGCCGTCGTGATTCCCGGCGCCATTTACTGTTTTGCTTCCGGCATCTTCAACACACCAACAGCGGTTGCCGACGATGAACGCGAAGGAGATCGGCCTGTTGTCCGCGACGGCGATCGACGCGAAGGAGATCGGCCTGTCATCCGCGACGGTGATCGACGGGAAGGAGATCGGCCTGTCATCCGCGACGGTGATCGACGGGAAGGAGATCGGCCTGTTGTCCGCGACGGTGATCGACGCGAAGGAGATCGGCCTGTCATCCGTGACGGCGATCGACGCGAAGGTTTTCGTCCGGAATCGGATCGCGAAGAGATCCTTTTCCGCGCGATCATGCAACTGCGCGAAGAAGTGGCAAGGCTTCGCCGTGACGTTGCCGAACTGCGTGCGCGCACAAACAATCGGTATGAACCAAAGCGGCGTGAAGGAGACCGCCCCGTGATCCGCGAAGGTGAACGGCGGGAAGGAGATCGACCCGTGATCCGTGAAGGTGAACGACGCGAAGGAGATCGACCCG
>CALBSZ010000558.1 GCA_937967665.1 uncultured Planctomycetaceae bacterium | reverse complement strand
GTAACGTGCCGAAATACTGCACGCTCCCGTCGTTTTCTGCGGAAGAGCGGAAGAAAGACGAGCAGAAAGAGGCCTTCGAAGTGGCACTCGACAAACACGAACTGCCGTGCTGGCTGCGTGTACTCGAAGGTCACCGGGAGAACATGACGCTGCTGCACGGCATCTCCATGGCCGTCAGCGGCGGCGGGCACTATTCATTCTCCGGTTGCATGGGCGCCTACAAGGCTGGCCGCAACGTGCTCAGCGGGATCAAGCGTGCCACCGCCGACTTCGAACTGGCCAGGCTCTTTCCGTCCCCCTTCGGGCATGTCGAAGTATCCCTGGCCTCGGGCGCCGGGCAAGTGCAGTTCCGTTCAGGCATCGTTTCGGGCTTTTCCGCCCCCGCCGCGCATCAACGTAACTACTGCTATGCCGATCCACAGACCGCTTACGACGAACTGTTCAAATCGGTGACGAATACGGCCGCCGTCGACGCTGACAACAAGTTGCTGGATTACCTGCACGAGCAGGAGGGTAAACGGTTGACGGGGCTGAATGGCCAGGAACGCGTCAAGATCAGCGGTCACGTCGATTCGATCCAGGCCATTCGCGAACGCAATGCCAAGGTCGCCGGGTTGGCCGACGTGATCGCCCGGAACCTGCCGACCATCGACAAGATTCACGCTGACGGCGGCCCCAACGCGACGCTCGTCGAAAAACAAAGCGCCTTCACCGACGTGATTGCCGCGGCGCTGATCGCCGGCCTGACCAACGTCGTGACGTATACGATTGACGACCTGGGAACGCCGATCACCACCCTGCCGGGCAACAAGAACAAGATCGACATCCACCGGCTCGGTCACAACGCGGGCAGCGATCAAGAACTGCGTGACATCATCAAGGCCTCGCACATGGACCAGGTCCACTCGCTGGTCACCCGACTCAAAGCCGCTCCGGAAGGCAATGGCACGATGTTTGACAACACGACCATTATCTACCTCCCTGAAACCGGCGCGGGCCATCACGGTCCGGATACGGAAGCGCCGATGGTAGTGATGACTGGCAGAAACTCCAAGCTGGACATCGCCGGCCGCTACATTCGCCTGCCGTTCCACGGCACCGAGGGTCATCAGACGTTGAGCAACTGGTACACGACGCTGCTGAACGCCTACGGCAACCCGATCGAACACTACGGCGACCTCGACCTCGAAATGTCCCGCAAGAAGCTCCCCCAGACAGGACCAATCCGCAGGTTCCTGGCCTGAGTCCCCGGCCGTTCGCAATTGAGTCGTGGAATCTTTCAGTAGGTAAGTTTGAAAAAGGACTGGTTGCGATCGCAACTACAGCGCGATTCGCGTAAGTGTAGCGTTTTTGTCGCCAACTGACACGGTGATTTGCAGCGCCGGAGACGCTACACGTCCGTGCGACTCGCACTAGTCAGCGGATTCCTGGTCCAGCAGATCGAAGAGCATCTCGTCCAGCATCTGTTCGTCTGGGTAGTTCGTCGCCAACGGGCGATCGGAATATTGTTCAATGGAAACCGGCACCGCGGAATCCATGAGTTCCAGCAGCGCGGCCTCGCGTACATTCTGGGGTTCTGGATCGTCCGCCTTCCCATCCGGCATACGGGTCGCCTGAATGCGTTCGGCGATGACCAGATCAACCACGCGAGGGGGAGTAGCGGGCACGCTGATGAACTCCAATGCGGTGCGAATGTCCGTCGTATTATCACGTGCGATGGCCAGGTCAGCACCATCGATCCTGTTGTCGCGGTTGAAGTCGAAGCGACTGTCAATGTCGGCGCCGGGCGGATTACTGAGGGGATTATCGCGAGGGCCGGCGAAGTCGAAGGCGTTGACGAACGTGTGCCGGACGCTGTCGCCCGATTCTCCCGGCGCGTTGCCGAAGTAAAACACGTCGTCGTCGGCGAGGCCCGTGCTTGGACTGGCCAACACGCGCACTTGCAGCCATTGGTTTCGAATCGCGCCGTCGGCCCAAATGATCGTCACTCGAGCGGACCCGCCGTCACCGGCAGCGGCATCAACCGTGATGTCGAGCGGTGCGGGGGCTGTTGTCCAACTGGCTAAATCGCTCGAATTACCGGCGCGGAATTCGAATTCGGCGGATGTGATCGCGTCCGGATCCGCCGGATTCGCGATGTCAATCATGATCCCGTTGATCCCCAGCGGGGAACTCGTGTAGTTCACAAATTCAGCGGTCGCGCCGGGGAGCAACGCCTGCTTGTCGATCGCAATCGCGTCGTCGTCCGTGTGCCCTTGTGCTTCGTCGTCGAAGGCCGAGTTGTTATAGAAGACGTGCCGGCCTGCAATGGACGCTTCACCGGTTGTGGCAACGATCGCCAGCGTCACGTCGATTGCATTATATTCGACGTCCCACGCCAATCCCGCAGCAAGTGCCGGCAGGTTTTCCGCTGCGAAAGTTCCGCTGACGGCTGTGGTGGCCTCGATGATCGTAAATCGATCGCCTTCAGCGGGCACGAAACCACTCGTCAGAGCAACGTCCAGCGTGCCGCCTAATGAAGCGGTGTTACCAACGGCTAACGTATCGTACTGCTGGCCCGGTTGTGTGCCGCCGATTTCAATATTTAACTTTGAAGTCGGGGCGAACACCACGTCGCCGAAAAAGTCGATGAGCGCCGGGCTATCGCCTGGCAGGTACGTTCCACTGAAGGTGATCGTACCGCCGAAATCGCCGCTGCCGCTGACGTTGCCGGTAAACTCCATGCCGGTACCTGTGGCGGTGACCTGGCCGCGGTTGATGAACCGATCGTTCACGATACCGAAACCTTCGAGCGTTTCGCCCGTGTCGATCGCGAGTCCTAGCCCGGACGGCGCGTTCAACGTTCCCGGTGTTCCGCTGGTGCCGTCTCCCAATCGCGTGATCGAGCCCAGGTTGCCGACGTCGCTATCATGAATCGTGAGCGCAAATCCGCCTGCGTCCAAAGCACCGGCGGTGGAAAATCCCGCAGGCGACGTGGCCGCTCCCAGGACCAGATTACCGGTCGCTGTGATTTCCGATCCCGTGTCGGCCGCAATCTCCCCGCGCAGCTCTCCCGTCCCGCTGATCGATCCATTTTGATCAATGGCGATTCCATGCGTCATGATCAGGAGCCCATCCACGTCGACGTGGCGACCTTCCACAACCGAGGCATTGATGGTGCCACTGCCGCGAATCGTTCCATGGTTGATGTCGAGTGTCGTAGCCGTGATCGAACCGCCGTCCAATTCGATCGTACCCGCCTTCGCGTCGAAACGGAATTCCCCGGTCAAGACGACGTTCGAATTGCCAACATCAAGACGGTCCCCGCCGCCACCAGTGCTGAGAATGACCGAATCAAGGTTTCGGGCCGTCAGGTCGCCGGCCAGCGTGACGGTATCCGTGTCGCTGCCCGTTTGATCCGCAGTTGCCAGGTCCAGCAACACTTGAGGAACGTCGAAAAACGTTAATGCCTCGAAACTCACGCCGCCGCTCGTTCCGGCAACTTCGTTTTTCGTGACACCGCCGTCCGACGCAGCCAGAATGTTGATCACGTCCAGGCTGTTAGGGGCAACGAATTCCAAACCGGCCATCTGAGCCAGTTCGACCGGTTCCAGGCCGGAAAACACCGTGGAAGTCATCTCAGCACCTGCGGTAACGCGAACCAGGCCGCTGCCCGGCGTCGTTCCACTAGGCATGTATGCCGCGACGGTTGCTCCTAACGCCATTCCAGTTCCGACAACTCGCAGCCCATCGTTGCCGCCGCTCCCGCCGTTAAAGGTAATCTCGCCGGGAATTGCAAAGAACCCGCCGAACGAGTAGTCAACGCTCGTGAAATCATCTTCGTTGTCCGCGCCGTGAATCGTGACCGATCGCGTAAGGTTCAGAGCACGAGACGCCAACACCACGCCGGCAACGTTATCAAAAACTTCCACATTGCCGTTGTTCAGCCGCACGGTCACGTCGTCGGCCATGCCGTCAACGGGAAGGGCAACAATCAGATCATCGAGGATAGCGCCATCGACATGGACCGAGACCGTTGCCGTATCCTGGCCCCCACGTCCGTCGCTAATGGTGTACGTGAACGACTCATCCCCGATGAAATCAGTCGCTGGCGAATACAACAGGCGCGTGCCGCTCGGCGAAACGGCGACACTACCGGCTTCACTGCCAGGTGTGAGTTCGATGATCCTGAGTGTTTCGTCGGTATCAGGGGCAAAACTATCGTTGCTCAACACGTCAATGACCTGATCGCTGGAATTGGCCACGGCCGACGCGTTGTCGTTCGCGGCCGACGGCGGCGCGTTCACCCGGATGGTTACTGTCCCCATTGCGGAACCGCCGTTGGCGTCCGTGACGGTATAGGTGAATGATTCGGAACCGACATGGCCCGCAAGCGGCGAGTATTCCAACGAGGTCCCGTTGACGATACTCACGGTACCACCCGCGGAAGTGGCACCGGTCGCCGTGATCGTCAGCGTTTCACTGTCGTCCGGCAAATCGGAATCGTTCGCTAATACATCCAAGATGTTGTTCATGCTGTCGGCTTGCACGAGGAAATCGTCCTGGACCAGCGTCGGATTGTCGTTTCCTGGCACAACCGTCACCGTCACCGTGGCCTGGTCCGTGCCGCCGTTGCCGTCTTGAATGGTGTAGGTGAACGATTCCTGGCCGAAGTAATTCTGGGCCGGCGAATAGAGTACTTGAAGGCTGTCGCCCGTAATACTGACGGTCCCGCCATGGTTCGTCGCGCCAACCGCGATGATGAATAACGGCCCGGCGGCTGGTGCATTCACGTGATCATCGGCCAACACGTCCAGTGGTACGTTCACATCGTCTTCGTTGACGTTGAACTGATTGTCACCGGCTGTGGGACCGGGTAGCACAGTCACCTGGAGCGTCTGTTCGACATAATCAACGCCGGCGACGCTGCCAGATACGGGTCCCTGCATGTCGTCGTCCCACACACGGACCCGTGCATCGAACGGCGTCGGCGTCGATCCGGACGTATAAACATGATTCACCTGAAACGCTGTCCCGTTTAACGTCAAGGGCACCGTGAAGCCGTCGCCAAAATCAACGGTCGCTCGCCAGGTATCCAGCGTACCGGCGTCGCTGAAGTTTGCATTCAACGAAATCAGTTCGCCTGTATCGAGAGTCGTGGGTGTCGCCACGGCCATGACGTTCTGCGGCATTGCGTTCGTAGCCGTAACCGTGTAGGTCTCCGAAACAATCGAAAGGCCATCGTTCAATGTAAGCGTTACGGCATACATGCCATCGTCGACTGGTGTGAAGTTCAGACTCGGCACAATGCCTGGAGTGACGATCGATCCTGACACGGGAGCGATGGTCTGGCCGTTGCTGGCCATGACTGTCCATTGAAATGTTTGTGGATGGTCAGCCGCCACGTCGGTAAACGTCGCAGTGAGTGTGACGCTGTTGGATTCGGCAACGGTTGTCGGACCGTCTATAAAG
>CALBSZ010000557.1 GCA_937967665.1 uncultured Planctomycetaceae bacterium | reverse complement strand
GAATAGCGGGCATGCACTTATCAACTTCAGACTAGTCAGCCGACGTGAAGATTGCAAACAAAATGTTACCAATTCGGGACAACGCGCATGCAAACGTGGATGTTTTCCGCGACACGATCGCCAAAATGATAACAATCTGAACGGATGTCCGCTCCGCTCCATCAGAACACCGTGAACTCGGGATTCAATGTTGAAACACGCTCCGTTAGACGCGTTGACGTCTCGATTCGTTCCCTGGCACAAGGTGCTGCCGTCGTTAAGCTGCAAGGAATTTCTGTTCATTTCTGTTCTAAATGTCGGCCCGTAGTGGATTCTCGAGCGATATCGCAAGAACGACAGGTATTTCATCACCGTTTGCCCCGTGCGCAGGGGGCCTTGCCGTGGCGTGGGCCACATCGTTGGCCAGAAGTTCCCACAAGGGGTCCGAGTTTTCCAAGCGAGGTAAATACGAGTCCCTGGCATGCTGCTCTCCAAGGCTTGCTTCGGCCTTCTCCGTGGATTCCGATGCTGTACTGGAGAAGTTCGGTGCTTCACCTTCACCGCTGGCAGCTTCATTCAAGGCGTTGATCACCAGCAGCGCATCCAGCGGGGTAAACTGACCGTCGCCGTTGACGTCGATAAACGGGGGCCCCGACTCGCCTTCCCCGCTATTGGCGGGCAGAATCCGGTTCCCGTTCTGGTTCAAGTCGTTGATCAGCAGCAGGGCATCGAGCGGGGTGATCCGCAAGTCGTTGTTGACGTCGAACCGATTCGCAGGATTTTGCCACCGAACATCCTGACGGCGCTGGGAGAAATCAACTCGCGTTTCAGCGACTCCCGCGGCCAGTTCGACAAGTCGCGTGTTCCCTTCAGCGCCAATCGGTTCCCAGCCGGCCGGCGCGGCGACGGAGACTCGATAACTGCCCTCGGGAAGATCGGGCAGGACGTAACTGCCATCAGCCTGGCTGACGGTGACCGACGAGGTGCCGTAGTCCAAGTGGTCGAACTGCAAGCCGCCTCCACCATGAGCGCTGGCGATCGCATAGGCGATCGTACTGCCGTGGCCGGACAGAGTCATCGTTTCGATTTCACCGGCGGCGAGTGTGGCGGTTGTATAGCGACCGAGCAGCTGGTCGTCGGCGTCGTAGATCTCGAGCCGGCCAACGTCGTTGGCGCTATCCGCCACGGCATCCAGGCTGACGGTGGCTGTCGGCGAATCGAAGTCGATGCGCAACTGCCGGTCTTCTGTCCAGGCCGTGGTCCAATTCACGCCGGTGCGGAAATAGCCGAAGACAAGATTTCCGGTGGAGGCATGTTCCGCGAGGCGCGCCGTGACCGCGCCGGTGACGTCCGGCCCAACACTTCTCAACGACACATCCGTTCGGATCGCACTGACATCGGTTCCCGCGGCATGGTCGTCGGGTTCCAGTCGTCCAGACAGCATGACCGGTTGATTGGCTTCATCGACCAACTGGACCGTCCAGCCGCCCAATCCTTCCTCGCCAAAATCGAACTGGCCGTCGGCATTGGTGTCATTCCAGATAAAGCCGCCGATTCCGGTGCTTCCCGCGACGGACGGGTGGGACGGCGTCCCGGTAAAGATCTGGCTGGTGACATGGGTGCGATCGTCCACCGTGCGGATTTCAATTTGTGAAAAGTTGGACGGTACTGAAATGGACAGGTCGAGACGCGCCGCATGCGCGTGGATGACTTCGGCGGTGACCCAATTGCCGCCATCAATACGAAATTCGGCGCGGCTGATTTCATTGATGGTGATGTCATTCTGGTTGCCGCTCGAATTCAGATTCGGCAGCGTCTGCACACGGGATTCGCCGACGAACCGGTAGCTGTTTGACGTGGGATCGTAAACTCCCGATCCGGTCAACGTGTGCGGCACGTCCAGCACATCAAAGATGCCGTCGGCATCGCTGTCTCGCCAGCCGATCATCTCCAGCGTCGACGCGGCACTCGCATGATTCACAAAGGCTTCGTAGAGCGGGTCGCCTGGTTGTTCGCCAGACGACATGATCGTCGGCGTTTGAACGAAGTTCGGATCGGGATTATCCCGCGCGCCATTCAGATTTTGAGTGTTGTAATATCCTCGCTGATCCAGATACGAAGCGCCGGAATAGTATTCGTCCTTGCCCCAGAACATCTGCCCCGTTTCGTGGGCGATCGTGCTGGGCGGACGGCTGGCGGGGGTTATGAAAAAGCGTCCGCCGGCATAGGCAAAGGCCCGTGAAAAACTGCCGCCCGACGCGAAGCGGCCGTCGCCATCGTGCTCGTCGTTCACCACGAAAATCGTAAACGCCCAATCGGTCCCGTAAGAAACGCGTTGCGCGTGATTGAAGTCGCGGATATCCGTACTAAAACTACCCGAAGCATCGTAACCCGCCACGCGCAGGAAATCGTAGATCCACTCGCTGAATGTATTGGAGGTCTGGCTGATCGGTTCGTATGCTGTCTGAACCGGCTGGTCGGCGTAGGTGTAATCCGTAATGAAACGTAGCGGCTGCTTGTCCGTGATGGTGGACAGCGTCTCCTCCCACCAGTCGAGTCCCTCCTCGATATTCGACTTGGCCGCCGCAATCGATGCGGGGGTCCAATCTTCCGTGTTCGGGTTCAAAAGTCCATTCGACTCCATCAACACCACGGTGACCAGAATGTCGCCAAGCATGAACTCGCCCGTATCGGAATCCGCGGCGCCATACGGGACCGCCGCCAGTAAGTCGCGGTTTTCCAGGGATTCCAGCGCGCGCAGCCGAGCAACCTGGCGGGAACGCCTTCCCCGTGTTGTCATTCGTTTTCGCCGAAACCAGGAGAGCATAAGCATTTAAGAAGTAGCAACGGGTGACAAGCCTTGGACGATCCAAGTCGCTGATGGGTTCCCCAGGCCGCTAAAGTCCGGCGAATCAGCCGCCGTTCTTGCCTGCCTGGGGGGATCCTTGACGTGGGGTCGTGGAGAGGAGTGAAAAAAAGATCGGCAAGCCTCATTCTCGTCCGCGAATCCCGAAGGCATTCGCGAATCGCCACGCGCCGACCTCAACTTCGATGATAATTGCGCGTTACAAATCCTTCAACGAAATTGACATCAGGTTTCAGTATCTAATGATTCTGCAACCTTTATCGTTAAAAAGACTTAACGCGACGATGCAAGACATCCTGCCCATTCTGCCTCTCTCTTCTGATAGACCGAAAACCGAGTCGATTGCCACGCCTTCGACGCCACGTTGGCGAGTACGATGGTGCTTTCTCCGCTATACTTGGTAGGTTGTGACAACGAACTTGATTGACGAGAACGAAACGAGGCTTTTCATGTTCTTTGACAGGTCCATCGGCACCTTCGCTCTGATTTTTTCTCTGGCCGTCGTCCTGGCGCTGCCGCTCCATGCGCGGGAATGGACGAATGCCGCGGGGACGTTTCGTCTGGAAGCGGAATTTGCGGGAGTGGATGGGACAAAAGTCAAACTGCAACGACCAGACGGACGCATCCTGACGGTTCCGGTCACGAACCTGTCCGCTGCCGATCAGGATTTCATTCGCGCTCAGTCCGCCGGTCCGACGCCGGTCGTCGCCGATGTGGAAGAAGCGTTGCTGTCCGCGAATGCGGCCATGGCTCGTGGGGACCTCCCGACCGCCAACCAGTTCATCGCGGCCGCCGAGTCCAAAGCGGAAACCCCGGCGGACAAGGTTGCCCTGGCCGACGCCAAAGGGACGATGAGTCGGCTGGTCGCCTTCTGGGAGGCGGTCGAGCAGGGGGGGGCAGTTGCTTCACGGGGGTGAAGAACTGCCCATCAAGGACACGGTTGTGGCGGTGGTCGAACGAACGGGTTCGAAGCTGATCATTCGCGCGTTGGGGCGCAATCTGACGCTCCAATTGGATTCCGCGGAGAACTTTCCGCCGTCATTGGCGAAGGTCCTGTGCGAACGTAGCGGCGTGGCCAATTCGGCCGAGCTGATTGCCAGTTACGAGAGTCTCGGGGTGGACCAGCTGAACAAGCAGATCTGGGAAGCGGCGGCCGGCATTTCCGCGGCGGGCGGGCCGGCCTACGTGCCTTTTTCCAACACGTCGATTAACTCGACTTTCATCAAGCCGGACAAACCGTTTCCGGTTCCCGACAATGCCACGCTGGCCGCCAAGCGCAAGGAGGTGCAAGCGGCATACGGCAAGCAGATGTCCGCAGCCCGCGACGCCAAATCGAAACAAGCCCTGGCCAGCGACATGTTGCAGCAGGCCACCTCGGGACTCAACGAAAACAGCGATGTGGCCTACGCCCTGCTGGTCGAATCGACAGGTGTGGCAGCCTCTATCGGCGACGGCGGGCTGGTCGTTCAGGCCATCGATTACATGGCCATTGCTTTCGATGAACCTCGCACGTGGATGTTCAAAGCCAAGGCGCTGGGCATCGCGGGCCGCAGCGCGGGTTCACCGCAAGCCGCCAAGCAGGTCGTCGACTTGTGTGTGGCGCAAATGGACGAAGCGGTCAAGGCGGAGCAATTCGCTGCGGCCACCGAATTCGCCCGGTCGGCGCTGATCGGCGCCCGGCGACTGGGCGACCGCAAGTTGACCTTTGAACTGCAGGAACGGGAAACCGAACTCAAGAAACTGGAACGCCAGAATAATTCGAATTCCTGAACCACGAGCCGCGACGACTCCGACGCTATTCGGTCGTCATCCGCATGTGCGAGCCCGCGCTGCTGGGAGCTTGCGTGCGGCGTCGGGTCCGGCGGGGAGTCTTGGCGGCACTCCATTCCTTCGTCAGTGTCTCGAAGACCTCGGGGGATTCGTAGCGGATGACCCCTTTGCCCTCAGGCATCGGCCCGATCAGTCCGCGAAAGACGGGCAGGCCGCGGAGTCCCAGATCGGTACTGCAGTCGTCCACGCCGATCTGCGTGTGTGTCTTCAGCAGGTTGTCTTGATTGGCATAATCCTTAATTCTCAGCGATCCATCGGCAGCTCGCGTCACCACGCGATACGTGTTTTTGCTCATCTTGTTTTCCTGGTCGTTGATTCGGAGATCTCGGCGAGTGCGAGTCGCACTTGCGTGGATAGTTCGCTTATCGTCAGATCGCGATGAGGGAAGGCAAGGAAAACCTTGCCGGCTATACACACCCACCATTGCGTGAATCCGTCACAGCACTCGTCTTCGGTATGCTAGTGCTAATCCGCCGCTTTCGATTCGGGCTCGAATACTACAGCGCAGGGTCTAGAGAAAAGGGGGCTGGCTCGGTGATACAAACGGGTACCAGCTTGCAAATCCGGTCGCGTCCGCCGTGCCTGTCCCCTTTTCTCGCAGGCCCAGGGTGATACTATACTGGTCCGCGAAAGGGGGACAGGCACCATCGATCCACCGGGTTTTCCGGGACGAACCAAACACAACGATGGAGCCAGTCCCCTGGTTCTCGCCCCTTTGTTCTCGCTCGAAGCCAACGTCATGGCGCCACGTGAATACTCGTGGTGATGCCCTGGCCTGG
>CALBSZ010000556.1 GCA_937967665.1 uncultured Planctomycetaceae bacterium | reverse complement strand
CCCATGACAACAACGCGAGATTTAGAACGAAGGCTAGTTTTTTTGCTGCCGCGCGGTTAGAACGGTCTGCATGAAACTTGACGAACTACGCGAAACAAAATTGGCGGAGTTGGCGCAGGCTCTGGTCGATCAACGGGCCGCTCGGATCGTCGTCCCCGCGCAGCAACCGGAGTCTGGCTTCTGGTTCGGCGGCGGTAACATGATCGAAGACGCCAGCGGGATGCTCTATCTCGTGGGCCGCTATCGGAACGTCGGCGATTCTCGCACGGGACTCGGCCTGGGCCAACGGGGACTCGAACTGGCCATCTTTCAATCGTCCGATCGCGGCGAAACGTTTCAAAAGATCGTGTCGTTCACGAAGTCGGATTTGAACGTCGGCGATCGCGACGTGCTGTCGATCGAAGGAAGTGCCTTGCGCTGGACGGACGATTGCGTGAAACTGTTCGTGTCGACGGAGAAGTCCAATATCGCCGACCCGCCGGGATTCGAGGACTATTTGAAGCCCGGCACGGGAGTTTGGACGGTTGAACGGCTCGCGGCTGCGTCGATCGAGGATTTACCTGGCGCCAAGATCGAAACCGTGCTGGAATGTCGCGACCCGCAATTCATTCACGTCAAGGATCCGTTCGTCTACGACCTGCCGAACGGCGACCTGGCGCTGCTGTTTTGCACGCATCCTTATTGCTGGTCGAGTTCCAACACGGGACTGGCCCTTCGCCATCGTGACTCGGGAAATTACGAGGCCCCGCAACTCGACTTCTTCCCGCGCGGCGTCACCTGGGACGTGGCCATTACGCGAGGCACGGCGGTCTGGGATGTGCCGCATTTGGGGGCATTTCGAGACGTGAACGTGAGTCTCGTCTTTTATGACGGTGGCGAATCGCTGCGGAACCTGGACGAGCATGCCACGGCGGTCAAACGTCCGCGAGGATATTCGTGTGAAGAACTGGGTGGCGTCGGCTACCTGCTGGATGGTCAGTGGCGGCAGATCCAGCGACTATCGCGCTACCAACCGATGTTCGTCAGCCCCTGGGGAACGGGCTGCAGCCGTTATGTCGATATTCACACGTCGACCGATGCGATCTACGCTACCTGGCAGCAATCGCAGGCGGATCTGTCACAGCCGCTTGTGCTGCATCGCCTGGCACTGGAAAAAGTGGCGGCGATCCTCGGCGATTCGTGATCGCCCCGCGGGCGTGCATCGTCTTCCGCTTGCCCCTGTAGTCCCGCGACTCCGCTCGCGGGACACACCTGCAAACCATATCCCGCGAACGGAGTCGCGGGACGACGGCAGCAGAGTCGCGGGACGACGGCAAAGAGGGCTGCGTGAAGCTGCTAACGGCAAATGGCACTGGTTAATCGCATACCCGAGGTGCGGTTAAAAAGTTAGCGAAGCCGTACGACTCGCTCCAGAAGCGGTGACCCGCGCGGACTCGACATCCGTTGTCGCCGCTTCTTTTCTGGCTCCATCGGGCCCGCTGTCACTCGATACCGGGGCTCTTCTCAACGACGCGGCGCCGTGTTACGCTCCAACCCACTAAAACGTGCTTTTTCGAAAGAAGGGGATGCCGCGATGTACGACAAACAAGCCCTGATAGCCTTGATTCGCGAGAAGGCATTGAAGTTTGGCGACTTCACGTTGGCGTCAGGAAAAAAAGCCTCCTTCTATCTCGATTGCCGCAAAGTCACCCTCGATTCCCGCGGAGCGAATTTGATTGCCGAGGGGATTCTGGAATTGCTGGGCGATGACCTCCCTGACGCCGTAGGGGGCATGGCAATCGGGGCCGACCCCATCACGGCAGCCGTCATTACGGTCGCCGGCCAACGAGGCATCTCGCTAGCAGGTTTCATTGTCCGCAAAGAGAGCAAGCAGCATGGGACGGGTCGGGACGTGGAAGGACCCGTTTCCGAGGGTCAAACGGTTGTCATCGTCGAGGACGTGGTCACCACCGGCGGGAGTTCGCTGCAGGCCATCGAAAAGGTGGAAGCCTGCGGGCTGAAAGTGGCGGGAGTTATCGCGATTATTGATCGCCTGGAAGGCGGCAAGCAGGCGTTTGCGGAAAAAGGCTATGAATTGCGGACGCTGTTGACGATACAAGATTTTGGTATCGAAACGGCAAAGTAATCCGCCCTTCGCTCTGACAACGGGCGCGATACCGTGTGTCTCGCCGCCATTCCAGGCGAAGCGACTTTTTCCAGCGAGTTCCCGGCAGGTCCGCCAGGTCATGGAAACTTCCCTGCACCGAGAACTGAAAGAGATCTACGCGGACAAAGATGCGCGGTTGGAAGTGCCGCTGGGCAGTTACCGGATTGATGTCGTGTGCGATGACGAACTGGTCGAGATCCAGCACGGCAGCCTGGCGGCCATTCGCGACAAGATCCAGGATTTGACCCGGCAGCATCGCGTGCTGGTGGTGAAGCCGATCATTGCTTCCAAGAAACTCATTCGCCAGGATCGCCGCGCCGGCAGGGTTTTGTCACGCCGCATGAGTCCCAAGCGGGAAACGATCCTGGCTCTGTTTGACGAACTCGTCTATTTCACCCGCGCGTTCCCGCATCCGAACCTCACCCTGGAAGCCGCCTTGGTGCATGTCGAAGAATGGCGGTATCCCGGGCACGGGCGACGGCGGCGTCGGCGTGAAAACGACTACGAGGTGGAAGATTGCAAACTCGTGAAGATGGACAAGATCCATCGCTTCCGGACGGCCGCCGACCTGATTGCGTTGCTACCGGGCGACTTGCCCAAACCGTTTCATACAGGCCACGTGGCTGAATCGATGGAGATTGAGCGCTGGATTGCTCAGCGGATCACCTACTGCCTGCGTGAAATGGGAGCGGCCAAGGTGGTTGGCAAACAAGGTAACGCCTTGCTCTACAAATTCGCTCGGCCAGGGCGATCCGCTGCGGCTTGAATCGTGCCGTCCAATTTGCGTTGCAACAGGGCTACTCGTCTTGCACGGGATTGGTCAGCTGACCGATTTCCGGTACTTCGATGGTGACCGTGTCGCCATGCTTCAGGAACACCGGCGGCTGGCGGGCGAACCCGACGCCGTGCGGGGTGCCCGTCAGGATCACGGTACCCGGTTCCAGCACGGTGCTGCCGCTGAGAAAAGCGATCAAGGTGGGCACGTCGAAAATCATGTCCGCCGTGCTCCAGTCCTGCACGGTTTCGCCGTTCAAGATCGTCTTGATTTGCAGGCCGTTGGGATTGGCGATTTCGTCGGTGGTGACCAGGCATGGGCCCAGCGGACAAAACGTATCGAACGTTTTTCCTCGGCACCACTGGCCGCCGCCGAACTTGGCTTGCCAGTCCCGGGCGCTCACGTCGTTGGCGCAAGTGTAACCCAACACATGGTCCAGGGCATTCTCCGCGGTTGCATTTTTGCAGCGTTTGCCGATCACGACGGCGAGTTCGCATTCGTAGTCGACCGAATCGCTCTTCAAGTGCGTGGGCAACAGAATCGGGTCACCGGGGTGCTGAGCGCAACTGGGCATCTTCATGAACAACACAGGGTGCTCGGGAATCGGTTTCCCGCCCTCTTCCGCATGCTTGCGATAGTTGAGTCCGATGCAGAGGATCGTTTTGGGCGTCATGGGCGTCAACCGCTTCGCCACATCGGCCGCTTCTCCGGTATCTTGCTGCGAGCTGTAGATGCAACCCTCCAGACGCGTGATGGAACCATCGTCGTGTTGCCGGCCGAAGTGGGTTTCGCCGGCCGGATCGAGATATCGAATGATCTTCATTTCGCTTTCCTGATTGATTTTTTGGGATCAGCTCAACGGTGTTTCTGCCGCATGCGGCGCGAATACTCTTCCAGTATCTTGCGTTCGCGCGACGTTAAGCTGCCTTCACCCTGTTGGTGGAGCTTTTGCAGAATCCGATCCGCTTCGTCATCCTGCTGGCGGTACGCACGTTCGTAGTCTTCCGGGTCCACGACGCGCAGCTTGGGCCGGCGTTTCAGCAGCCCCGACCATTGCGAGGGCCACATCCTGCCAAAATCAAGCTTGCCGTAAAAGTAGATCGCCGCCACGGCGGCACCGACCAAATGCACATCGTAGGCGATTGCCGCATCCGTGGAAACCGGTTTCACGGCGAACACATTGACGGCGATGATCAACACGCCCACGACCCAGGCCGGTACCGGAATGACGAACATGAGCAGCAGCATACGCTTCGGGAAGTTGAATACGAACAGCATGACAATGGCCGTGACGGCGCCCGACGCGCCCAGCAGTTGCGGCTGAATCTTGTAGTAGGCGCCCACGACTTTCGGGTCGCCGATCTCGAGCCACGTGGCGTCGGCAGGAACCTCCTCCGCCGACACGACGGAACTGTTGGCCATGTCATCGATCCGCACAATGGTAACCTGGTTGAAATGCGTTGCACTCCAGAAAACACTTCCCAGGACCAGGGCTATCAAATAGATCCGCAGGAATTCGTTGCTGCCGTAGCGGCGTTCCACATCCTGGCCCAGAAACCAGAGAGACAGCATGTTGAAGCCGATATGCTGTAATCCGCCGGGACTGTGCGCAAACCCGCAAGTCAGGAACTTCCACCACTCGGTCGGATGCAGCAACGTATCGGAGTTGAGTGACAAGAAGTTTGTGACGGCGTTCTCTTTGCCGCCAAACAGGAAATTCGCCACAAAAAAGGCCACGTTGACAATCACGATCTTGATGATCATCGACTGCGGTCGACGCATCTGATAGCCCATCGGCTGCTCTTCGCGAGAATAATAATCGCGATCCGACAGTCCCATTCTGCTTCCTTTCTCGTTCTCAAAATACCGCGCGTGTATGGAATCAGCGTTCCTGGTGAAGGATGTTCTATCGGCGGACCGCTGGTTGTGAACCGGTATATGGTAAGAAATCGAAAGGGAAAAGGGCACACCAAATCGCAGAATTCCAGTCGGTTGATTTTGAGTAGCCCTTCGTTCTACAGCACAGTGTCGCGGCCCCTGGGAAAAAAGACATTCGGCGGCAGGATGCCACTATAGAATCATTCGGCGGCAGGATGCCACCGCTACAAATACTAGGCGGCAGGATGCCACCGCTACTATTGTGGATTGCGTGTTTACGCGTAGCGGTGGCTTCTAGCCGCCGTGAAACCGATCAGGAACCTGAGAAACCCCGATAGCGTTTAGCCCAACGCCGACATGCTTTGCTTGGACGACCCCCTAGTTCGTTTCCACGGTTTTCGTCGTCGGCCCACAATAGCGATTCGACCACGTCTTGGACTGCCTTTGAATACAACTGCGCGGCTGGCGATCCGAAGCTTCGCAAGAACAGCCACGAGATCCTTGGTTCGACAGTACAATTACTGTCAGGCTTCGCTCTGCGGCAATAGCAGCGGGCAGCTCGTGTCAAAAGCCCCGCGATCACTTCGGCTGTTTATCCTGCAGTTCGCGCTTGAGAAATTCGTACGCCCTGATCAGGGCGTTGGCGTTGAGGGCGGCTTGCAAGTGGCCGGCTCCTTCCACTTTGTAGAGTTCAGTGCGGACTCCGGCGTCACTCAGTGCCCGATAGCAGGCTTCGGTCCAGACGAGCGGTACCAGCAGGTCGTTGGTGCCGTTGAAGAAAAAGATCGGCGGATCGCTGGCATCGACGAACGCCGCGGGGGACGCGTCGCGAAATTTTTCAGGAACTTCATCGAGGTCGCCTCCCATGAAATATTCGGCCCATCTCCCGTTATCTGGAAACGTGCGGAAATCGGTAGGCGCTCCCCCGGCGGCTGCCGCTTGTAGCCTGGTATCGATGTTGCCGTTCTTGTCGTTCGCTGCCTCGCCCGTGGTCGCCAACAGCGCGGTCAGGTGCCCGCCGGCCGAATAACCAATCGCGCCGACTCGTCTTGCATCCACCTTATACTTCGCCGCCTGACGGCGGACCCACTTTAAGGCGGCGCGGCAATCGTCAATCTGAGCTGGAAACTTGTGTTCCGGTGCCAAACGGTAGTCGATGGCGAAACAGACAAACCCCATCGCCGCCAGGGACTTTGCATAGCTGCGCAACTGCTTGCGGTTGCCATGGCGCCACGCGCCGCCGTGAATCACCAGTATCGCCGGATAAGTCTCGTCTTTCTTGGGAACAAAGGCGTCCAGCCGCAGCTCGTGTTCACCAACTTTCGCGTACACGATGTTCTCGCGTGTGTCAAAATCGTATTTCGCAGCGTCCTGTGAAACCGCTGCCAGGCACAAGAAGAGTAGCGTCGAATTCAACATGGGTCGTCCTTTTTTTGCGATCCCCTTGTCGTTCCGCGACTGTGTTCGCGGGGTCCCGCCGTAGTTCCGCGACTCCGT
>CALBSZ010000555.1 GCA_937967665.1 uncultured Planctomycetaceae bacterium | reverse complement strand
ACGGAGTCGCGGAACTACGACCTGGAATTCCGCGAACGGAGTCGCGGAACGACGACCTGGGTTTCCGCGAACGGAGTCGCGGAACTACGACCTGGAATTCCGCGAACGGAGTCGCGGAACGACGAGGCTGTCATCCGTCGCTCGCCCAGTGCGAATGTCGATCGAAGGGCTCGCGGGCCGCCCGTGTAACTGGAAACGAATGGGGCAGACCGAAGACAACGACGCGACGAAACCGTGAGGCCGGTAAAAGTGATTTCGAGAACAGTTGCGACGCGGAAGTGAAGTCTCAGGCGATGCCGAGCGCTTCGAGGATGCGACCGTCTTCCAGGCTGTCCGCTTGAAACTGGACTCCGGAAAAATCGTGTTCGCGGCTGTGACCGGCCGGCACGGCCACGGCAAACGCGCCCGCAGCCACCGCGGCCTGGCAGCCGTGACCACTGTCTTCCAATACCAGCATGGCCGCCGGTGGCTGGCCGAATCGCGCGGCTGCGCTGAGATAGATTTCGGGATGGGGTTTCCCGAGCTGCACGTCTTCCGCTGTCAGCAGAAAAGAGAAACGTGGTTCGAGGTCGAAACGCGCGAGCACGTCGACAGCGAAGCTGCGGCGGCTGCTGGTGGCAATCGCTTTGGGAATGCCGGCTTGTTCCAGCAGGGTCAATAGATTCAGCAAGCCCGGCATGGGTGCCAGGCGATCGTCCAGGATCGCCGGAAAGATCTCGTCCGTCTCGCGCTGCAAGTCGGCCACCGTGGCATCCAAACCATGATGATCAATCATGATCTGCAGGGCGATGCGACCGGGGCGTCCCATCATCTGGTCTAGCAGGGCTTTGGTGACTGGCTTGCCTCGTCGAGCCAGAATGGCCGAACCTACTTCCTGATACAGTTCCTCCGTATTGAACATCAGGCCGTCCAGATCGAAACAGACGGCCCGTAAGCGGTCTTTCATTGACGTTCTATTCTCTATTCCGCGAGGCGCAGACAAGGCACATGTCGTCGCTCTGGGCCCGACCGCTGATAAACTTGTTCACTGCCTGCAGCAAAGCCCGACCAAACACCCGCGCTCCGGAAGTGCCTGCCTGCAGGGCTTCCCGAATCCGCTGGTTGCCGAACAATTCGTCCTCGTAATTCATCGCCTCGCTGATGCCGTCGGTGTACATCACGATGACATCGCCGGGCGCCAGGCTGATGGTTTTTTGGCGATAAATCATGTTTTCGTCGCAGCCCAACGGCGGTCCGCCTTCTTCGAATCCGATCGTTTCAACTGTCTTGTCTTGGGCTCGAAACCAATAGGGCGGCATATGCCCGGCATTCACAACGGTTAACTCGTGTTGCCGTGGATTCAGGACCGCCAGGGAAAACGTAATAAAACCTTCGTCGCGGCCGGGCGCGGAAAGTTCCTGGTTCAATCGCATTACCGCGTCTTCCGGCGATGCCGACGTGGCCAGGCAGTAGCGCACATCGCTGCAGAAACGGGCCATCAGCAGCGCCGCTGAAACTCCTTTTCCCGAAACGTCCGCAATGGCAATGGCCAACTGGTCGTCGGGCAGCTGGATATAGCCGTGATAGTCACCGCCAATTTCTTCAGCCGCCTGGTAGTAGTCAAAGAACTGGTAACCACGCACGGCTGGTGTGTTTTGAGGCAGGAAGTGACTTTGTACTTCTTTGGCCATGGACAGTTCGCGATCACGGCGGTCGGCGCGCAAATTCCTTTCATGGGCGCGAGCGTATTCGACAGCCTGCCCCGCCACGGCAGCCACACTCAGCAAGACGTCCAGGTCTTCCTCTTCAAAACGCGCGTCCGGATCGCTGGTATCGACATAGATGATGCCCAGCGGTTTCTTCAGCGGACCCATCATGGGCGCGCACATGACGCTGCGGATGGGAAAGTCGAAGACGGACTCGCTGACGTCCAGGTCGGCGTCGTCAAAAGCGTCTTCGATCAACACGGCTTCGCCGTTCTCCATGACACGATCCGCCAGGTTTTGACTGATCGGTCCGAGTGACGACGAAACGACGGTCCCCTCACTCTTTTGCAATTCGGCCCGCACATGCAGATCGCCACCGTCTTCCAGCAAAATGTAGCCACGGTCGGACTGCTTGAAAACGGCGAACAAACCTTCCAGGATGTTGGGCAGCACTTCTTCAAAGTCCAGGGAACTTCCCAGCACACGCGTGATCTCCAGCACGGCGGAGAGTTTTTCCTGCGTGAAGACGTCCACGCGGGGTCCAGCGGCGGCATCCAAGGCATTAACGATACTGGATTGGCGGCTGTCCAGGACGCTGGAATCCTCCGCCACGGTTCCCTTGATCTCAACGTCGGGCGGGCGAGTCGTACTGTCGTCCTTGGAGAACAACAGCAGTACTTCATAGATGTGAATGCGATCCTGGTCTTCCAGTTCGCGGCGGCCTTCGATGCGCGTGCCGTTCAGGCTGTTCATGTCCTCGATAGCGAAGCCGGATTCGGTCTTGATGATCCGCGTGTGCTGGCGCGAGATATTCTTTTCGGCCAGCACGATATCGCAGAATGGATAACGCCCCAAAATGGTTTCCGAATTCGCTAATTCGTAACGTTCGCCTTCTTTGTCGCCGTTGAGGATTTCGAGAAAAGCCATGCCCTACCGCCCTGGAAACCTGCTTTCTTCAACCGATTTCCGCCTGGTACGAGTATCCCCTATCGCGGGCAACTTCGCAACCAGCACATGGGCCGTTCGTCCGGAACGTCGGCCGGCCGACTGGGCGTAAAGCGGTTTACTTGCGGCCTTTCGCCGCTCGACGTCGTTTCTTGACGGGTCCGGTCTTTTTTCTGGCGGGGCTTGCTTTTTCCGCCTCTCCAATCAATTCGAACAAGAATCGACTGGGAATCGTATCACGGGGCTTGCCCCACTTCATTCGTGTCAACGCCAGCGACAGCGTCAGTCGTTCCTGCGCCCGCGTCACGCCGACGTAGCAGAGTCGGCGTTCTTCGTCGATGGCGTGCGCGTCCGTTTCTTCCGCTTTCACACTGCGATGATGCGGCAGGATCCCTTCCTCCAGCCCTACCATGAACACATAGGGGAACTCCAGTCCCTTGGCACTGTGCATCGTCATCAGGACTACCGCGTTGCGAGCCAGCTGTTTGTCCTTTTCATTGTCAAAGTCGTTATTCCCCAGTGCCACGTCGTCCAGGAAGGCACCGAGTGACGGTTTCTTCGCGCTCCGTTCATAAGCTGCCAACGCGTTAACCACTTCCTCCACGGCGTTCATCCGCGATTCGCGATCATGGGGATCCGGGTAGAGACGCAGCAGTTCCTCGTCGGAGCGAACTTCCGCGATCAGCGACCTGACGACCTCCGTCAAGTTTCCTGTCTCTGTCAGGCTCTGGTACCGGCGAATCAATTCGACCAGTTTTCGCGAGGCCGTGGCGGCCGTGGCCGGGAGCTTGGGGAACGTGCCCGACGCGGTCAGTAGCTGCCAAACGGTCTGGCCGGAAGCGACCGCGACGGAAGTGAGTTGTTCCACGGCCTTGGCACCGATTCCCCGCGGCGGCGTGTTGATGATCCGTAGCAGCGAAACTTCATCGTCAGGCGACTGCAGTACACGCAGGTAGGCCAGGATGTCCTTGACTTCTTTGCGGTCAAAGAAGGACATGCCGCCAATCACCACGTACGGGATGTCGGCCTTGCGGAGTTCCGTTTCAAAGGGGCGCGGCTGCTCGTTCGTGCGAAACAGAATGGCGATGTCACGCGGATCGATGTGATCCTGCTGCAGGTCCCGCCGGATCCGGGCCACCACCGACTTGGCCTCGTCCGTTTCGTCCTTGTACTGTTCCACGCGCGGCCGTTCGCCGCCGGGGCGCGCCGGGATCAGTACCTTGTCGTGCCGCAGTTTGTTGAAGGCGATCAGGCGATTGGCCAGCTTCAGGATTTCGGCGGTCGAGCGGTAGTTCTGTTCCAGGCGTACGAGCTTCGCGTCCGGCCAATCCTTGTGGAAATTCAAGATGTGCTGCACTTCGGCGCCGCGCCAGCCGTAAATCGACTGGTCATCGTCGCCCACGACACAGAGATTGCGATGAGCCGCGGTGAGCGCTTTCACAATGCGGTATTGGCTGGCATTCGTGTCCTGGTATTCGTCGATCAGCAGATGATCGAACTGCTGCGCCTCCTCGCGACGCACGTCGGCGCAGCGCGCGAAGAGGTCTTCGGTACAGAGCAATAAGTCGTCGAAATCGACTGCGCCGGCGTTTTTCAACACTTTCTGATATCGCCGGTAGGCCGCCGCGGCCAGGTGCTGCTTGTCCGTAAAGGCCGTGGCAGCGGCCTCGTCGGGCCGCACGGCGTGCGTTTTCCAATGGCTGATGAAATTCAACAGATCGCCCGGGCGAAGCGATTCTGTCGGCACCCGGATTTCACGCAGGACGCTGCGCGCGACGCTTTCCTGGTCGCCGCGGTCGTAAATCGCAAACTTCTCGGGATAGCCAAGGTGGCGGATATGCCGGCGGAGGATTTGCACGCAGTGTGAGTGGAAAGTCGAGACGCGGGGGAGCTCCGTCGTCCGCGGTCCCAACATGGCGCCGACCCGTTCACGCATTTCCGCGGCGGCTTTATTCGTAAACGTTACCGCCAAAATGCGCTCGGGCCGGATGCCGTGACGAATCAGGTTGGCGATGCGAAACGTCACCACGCGAGTCTTGCCCGTACCGGCTCCCGCCAGCACCAACAGCGGCCCGCGCAAGGTGGTGACCGCGTCTCGCTGAGGCTCGTTTAATCCGCCAAGATTGACATCCATGATGGCGGAATTGTAGTCGGCGATCCGGCGATTCGGAATGGGAGGCAGGCGATCCCGACAACCCGGTGGTTGTTGAGCCGGCAGGGGATCTCTAGAATCCGAACACCACTCCCCGGAAATGCCGATGAGTACAGCCAACACCATCCCCGCTTTACCACCAGCCGACTGGAGACAGAAGTTTCGCCGCCGACTGCTGGCGTGGTATGCCCGTCAAGCGCGTGACCTGCCATGGCGGCGGCGGGCCGATGCTTATGGCGTTTGGGTCAGCGAGATCATGCTGCAACAAACCCAGGTTGCCACGGTGATCGACTATTACGTGCGTTTTATGAAGCGGTTCCCGAATGTTCGCGCGCTGGCCGCGGCCGCCGAGCAGGACGTGCTGCGGTTGTGGGAGGGGCTTGGCTACTATCGCCGCGCCCGCCAGTTGCATCGTGCAGCCAAGGAAATTGTCGACGTACATGGAGGAAACTTTCCGACGCGGTTTGAGGACGTTTTGGCGCTGCCCGGCATCGGCCGGTATACGGCGGGAGCCATCACGTCGATTGCCTACGACGCCCGGCAGCCCGTACTGGAGGCGAATACGATTCGCTTGTACGCGCGCTTGCTGGGCTATGCCGGAGACACCTCGACCAAGGACGGCCAGAATCTGTTGTGGGCCTTCGGTGCGGCGGTGCTGCCGCGGAAGAATGTGGGTCAGGTCAATCAGGCGCTGATGGAATTGGGTGCCGAAGTTTGCACTCCAAAATCACCCCGTTGTAGTGCCTGCCCGGTAAAGGGTTTGTGTGCCACCTTTGCCAGCGGCAGTCAGGATGTCATCCCCGCCAGCAAGAAGAAGACGCAATATGAAGCGGTGGAACAGGCGGCCGTGGTGATTCGCAACGGGCACCGGATCCTGGTGCGGCGCTGTCAGCCCGACGAGCGTTGGGCGGGATTGTGGGATTTTCCTCGATTCGACATTCACTCGCGGACCACCCACGCGCGTCACCACGAACTCAAGCGTGAAGTCGCTCGACTCACCGGACTCGAAATCAGCCCCCAGCGCAAGCTCACCACCATCAAGCACGGCGTCACGCGATACCGCATCACGCTGCATTGCCACGAAGCGGAATTAATATCGGCTGTGTCGGAGTCGCCGGCCGATTTGCAGTGGGTCACGCCCGCGGAATTGGAGAACATTCCCTTGAACACCAGCGGGCGGAAAATCTGCCAACTCCTGATTGCTGACTGGCAGGCGAATAACCTTGACACCCCGGACACCGCTGTTAGAATCCAGTCAGACACATAAGTCGAGAAATATGTTGGAGTTGCAGTCGATATGAAATGCCAGCAGTGCGAAAAACCGGCCACGTTTCACATCACCGAACTGACCGGTCCCGGAGTGCAGGAATTGCATCTCTGCGAAGACTGCGCGCGGATCTACTTGATGAAGTCGGATGAAGACGAAGCGCCTTCGCTGGCCGGGGCGCTTGCGCAGCAGCTGTCGGTAACCCAGACGGCCGAGGACCTGGCGCGACTGGATCAGAAGGTATGTCCGATTTGCGGGATCACATTTTATGAATTTCGACAACAAGGTCGACTGGGATGCCCGCACGATTACGTTTGTTTTGAAGAAGAATTGGAACCGTTGATCGTGAACATTCACGGCGAAACAACGCATTGCGGCAAGGTGCCGCGCCGCGGAGCGGCTACTACGGACAGGCAGACGAACCTGATTCGTTTGCGGCGTGAGATGAAAGAAGCGGTCGAACGCGAGGAATACGAACGGGCTTCCGAGCTGCGTGACGAAATTCGCGATGTCGAACAGGGAGGACAATCGTCGTGAATTTAGAAATGCTGGCAAGCCAATGTGGACAATGGTTGCGCGGAAACGGACCCGAATCCGATATCGTGATCAGCAGTCGCATTCGATTGGCGCGGAACCTTGCGGAGTTTCCGTTCATTCGCCGCTGTACGGAGCAAGATCGGGCAGCCATCGAGGTGAAGCTGCGTGACGCCATCAAGAAAACACCCGAATGGGAGAACCTGACCTATATCGACGTCGAAGCGCTGGACGTCGTCGATCGCCAGTTTCTGGTCGAACGTCAGCTCATCAGCCGCGAACACGCCGATACGAGCGGCGCGCGCGGCGTGGCGATCCACGAAGAAGAAAAGTTCAGCTTGATGATCAATGAGGAAGATCACTTGCGGATTCAGGTCATGAACAGCGGCCTGGATCTTGAATCCGCGTGGAAACAGATCGATAACATTGATGATACGCTCGAAAAGCAAGTGACCTATGCGTTTCACGAACGACTCGGCTATCTGACTGCCTGCCCCACGAACGTCGGCACCGGGATGCGAGTCAGTGTGATGCTGCATTTACCAGCTCTTGTCATCACGCAGCAAATCGAGAAAGTCTTCCGCAGCCTGCAGAAGATCAGTCTTGCCGTGAGGGGACTGTACGGTGAAGGGTCGCAGGCCATGGGCGACTTTTACCAGATCAGCAACCAGATTACGTTGGGACGCAGCGAACGTGACCTGATCACGCAGGTCGGTGAAGTCGTTCCCATGATTATCGAGTACGAGCGGAAGGCGCGCAACTTCCTGGTGAATGAAAGTCGCAAGGACCTGCATGATCGAGTCAGCCGCGCGTTTCACATCCTCTGCGGTGCCCAGACGATCAGCAGCGAAGAGACCATGCACCTGCTTTCCAGTGTGCGAATGGGTGTGAATCTGGGCTTGATCAGCGACGTCGAGATTCCCACGATCAACAAGCTGTTCATTCATACGCAGCCGGCCCATCTCCAGAAGCTTCGCGGCATCGCACTCGATACCGCGGATCGCAATATCGAACGCGCGTTGTATCTCAAACGCCATCTCGGCCACAACGACGACCCGCTCGAAAAGAACTAATCGTGCTGATGGAACTTGACGATGATATCCCACGCTTCTTCGGCGGTCTCGGCGTAGTCGATCAGGTCGAGATGTTCATCGGCAATCACGCCTTCGTCCGCCAGGTACTGAAAGTCGATCACTCGCGACCAGTATTCCCTGCCAAACAGGATGATGGGGATTTCCTGGAGGCGGCCAACTTGTCTGAGTGTAAGCGCGTCGAACAATTCATCCAGCGTGCCGAAACCGCCCGGGAAGACGACTAACGCTTTGGCGCGGAGCAGGAAGTGCATTTTGCGTATCGCAAAATAGTGGAATTGAAAACAAAGTTCTGGCGTGATGTACGAGTTGGGCGCCTGTTCGTGCGGCAGCGTGATGTTGAGTCCTACCGACTTGGCTCCCGCATCGTGCGCGCCGCGATTCCCCGCTTCCATAATGCCGGGTCCGCCCCCCGTAGTAATCACGTAGTCGCATTGACCATTCGTCTGGCAGGAACTGGAGACAATCCGAGCGAATTCGCGTGCGGCGTCGTAGTATCGGGCCTTGGCCAACACGCGTTCGGACCTTTGGACTTCGCGTTCGGCGCGCGGATCGTCGGGATGGTTGGCCAAATGGGCACGCGCATGATCGAGCCGCTCGAGCGCCGCGTGTTCTTCCACCACTTGCGTACCGCCGAAGGCCACGATGGTCGAAGCGATTTCATTGGCGTCAAAGGCCATCTCTGGCTTCAGCAGTTCCAGTTCCAATCGCAGCGGCCGCATTTCCTCGAGCCGCAGGAACTCCTTGTCTTCGAAGGCCAGGCGGTAGCTGGGAGATTGCAAAATGGCTTGCGTGCGTTGTTGTTTATCGTCGTCAGGCATAGGAACCTCAATTATGTTCATTCGGACAAGCGGTCGTCGCTTGAGCAGTGCCTCGCGCAATGAGCCAGGAAATCAATGCCGCACAAACGGCCGCCTGCCATAGTACCCACAGCGACGCGGATGTGGAGAGCGACAAATCGTCGATCCAGGCGTCACGATAGATGATGCAGACGGCGACCGACAAGGTCAGTAGCGCAAGTGTCGAAATTCCGCTTGAGGCCGGCGAGTGTCGACGCGGGCCCCAGCCGGTCACCAGTGCTTGCAGCAGCACGAGCAGGACCAGCAGGAATACCACCGCGGCAATCAATTGCCAGCCGAGGAAAACGCCTGCCAGAAACAAGCTTGCCAGCAGCACTTCCCGCCGCGTGCGATCCATTCGCATGAAGACCAATCCCAGGGCCAGTCCGACCATGCCGCCCGCGACACCATCGACGATGGCCGATTGCCAGTCGGGTAGCGACATGGTCCCCGGGGAGATCGCCAGCACGCGAACGTCGACGAACGCCAGGGGAATGGCAAATCCGCCCACCAACGCGGGCAGGAAAAGCCGCCGGGGAATCTCGTTTTCATCGCCTTCGATCAGCACGGCGCATATCAGCGTGCACAGCAGCAGCGCGTGATATGCGCAGGCGCACCACAGCGTTATGGCCGAATCAGCAGACCGCACAAGGGGGTCGAAGGCCGACGGAACGAGGGCGAATCGCGCCAGCACGTCGGCGGAACCGATGCCGACAAACAGCAGTCCCACGGCCGCTTCGACCAGCGGGTAGCGGCACGAAATTGGCAGTTGGCAATCGTAACACTTGCCGCGCAGGAGCAGCCAGCCGAAGACCGGAATGTTGTGCAGCGGGCGAATCCGCTGCCGGCATCTGGGGCAGCGCGACGCGGGCAGGACTACGCTGAGGCCCGCTGGCAAGCGGTACACCACGACGTTCATGAAGCTGCCAAAGCAGCTTCCGTAAAAGAACAGGCCGGCAATGAGGACGATCATTTCCATATCCGACGGTGGGCTAAGTGAACGTGGAAGCCGGCTCGCTGCGACAGGTACGGTTCGCAGATCCAGCTTCGGGTGTCAAAGCCACGGTGCCAGCGGTCCGCCGCGCGCGGCCAGCGCGTCAACGCGGCGCGTCACCTCGGGATCTTCGATCAATGGCGGGGCATGGTGCGGTTTGATCCGCGCGTCAATGACCAGCGAACCACGGCAGCCCCAATGCTTTTGCGTCGTAAAAGATCCAATGCCATCGATATCGGCTGCCGGATTGCTGCGTGTGAAAACAACCCATAAGAAGTTACTCAATGAGGACGAAGTGAAGTCGGCGTCATCGACGATAACGATTAACGGAAGCCCGGCAACAGCGGTTTCGGCATATTCGCTACAGAACGAACCGATCGCTTCGACTCCCCGCTGTCCAAACGCCGGCCCTTGAACGGCCACCACGCCGGGGAAACAGATCCGGGGATTACGGAAATCGGAAGGCAATGACAAGTCGGCCGGCCAGGCGGTGGCCAGTTCGCGGAGCGGCTGGCCGACGGCAGCCATTATCACCTTCGAACCCGCGTTCAGTGCATCACCAGAATAATCCAGCGTGTCGATGGTGGTTTGCGTCTGGAAATGCACGTCGCGTCGCCAATCGATACGCTCCAAGACGTGTCGGAAAAACGCTTCGACGTCATGAATATCGAGGTTCGGGTCATCCTCCCGATTTGCGATCAACAGGTATTTGGCCAGTGACATCTGCCCCTGGCCGAGAATCGCGTGTGCCTGTGTCAGCAGCTCCTGCGGGCGCCGTAGCGTATCGTACGGCGTGTAGCGTTCGCTGCCGATCGCCAGCAGTAAGGGATGCACGCCCGACGCGTCGACGGCATGCACGGTATGAATGCCAGGAATGACCGTGGGGATGATGGGCCCGGTGAGATCATGGATGAGCTGGCCGAAGACAGTATCTTCCTGCGGTGGCCGGCCGACAACGGTAAACGGCCAAATTGCGTTGGAGCGGTGATAGACATGTTTGACTTGCAGCACGGGGAAGTCATGCGTCAGGCTGTAATAGCCAAGATGGTCACCGAACGGACCTTCCGGCAACATCTTGTGTGGATCGACCGTCCCGCAGATACAGAAATCCGCCTCACCGTAGATGGGCAAATCAAAGGCGCCTTGAATCATCGGAATGCGATGTCCCGCCAAAGCGCCGGCGAACGTCAGTTCGGACAAGCCTTCCGGCAGCGGCATCACGGCACTCAGCATCATTGCCGGAGAACCGCCTACAAAGATGTTGACATGAAATGGTTGCCCATTTCGTACCGCGGCGGAATGGTGCACTCCGATGCCGCGATGCAATTGGTAATGCAAACCGATTTCTCGATTGGGTTCGTACTGGCCGCCCGTCAGCTGCACCCGGTACATTCCCAGATTCGACTTCATGAGCCCCGGCTGCTCGACATCTTCCGTATAGACCGCGGGCAGCGTCACGAAAGCGCCGCCGTCATCGGGCCATGATTGCAGCAGCGGCAACTGGTCGATGGCCGTCTGATGCTCAACCACCGGGCCTCGCGACAACTTTCTGGGCAGCATGCCGAACGCCGTCAGCGGCGCCTTCCAGTAACGGGTCGGTGCTTTCCAGAAGTGGTTCGGGTCGATCTTCAACTCAATCAGGCGTCGCACCGCTTCCAGCGAATCGCGGAACATGAATCGCGCTCGCTCCGTGGTACCGAACAGGTTCGACACCATGGGAAATCGGCAGTCTTTCACGTTTTCGAAGAGGACCGCGGGGCCGCCGGAACGATACACCCGGCGATGGATCTCAGCCGCCTCCAGGTGCGCATCCACCTCGTCCGCCAGGCGGACCAGATGCCCGTGCCGGCCAAGATCTTCCACGCATTGTCGCAGGTTTCTGTATCCCATGGTTTTGCGT
>CALBSZ010000554.1 GCA_937967665.1 uncultured Planctomycetaceae bacterium | reverse complement strand
TTTCGGATCGGGCATCATGTTGTACAAACGCCGAACGCGGCTGGCCATCTTGTACGTCACCGTGCCCGCCACGATCATCAGGTCCGCTTGCCGCGGTGTGGCTCGAAACGCCCCCGCTCCAAAGCGGTCCAGGTCGAAACGGCTAGCGCCCGTCGCCATCATCTCGATCGCACAACACGCCAGGCCGAACGTCATCGGCCAAATGCTGGACTGCCGAGCCCAATTGATGGCCTGTTCGACGGTGGTCGTGATGACGTTTTCTTCGATTCGGGCTTCAATCCACGGAGCGGTCATTCTGTTTTTCCTTAACTTTGACTGGGCTCGAAACTACAACAGCTTTCCCCGTCTAACCGGCAGCGGGTTAACTTCACGTTGCTTCCCAACAGGTCCGAGAACATCATCTTCTCCATCGCGCAAATTGAGCGATCTTGTTCCGCCAGTTCGGGATAGGGGCAGGCCAACGCGTTTAGAACGGGGAGACTGCCCGACGATTCGACCGCAAACGGGATGTCCCGCTCGGCGAACATTTTCACTAGCGACTCCATCTTCTCTTCGATCGAATCGCCGTGAAGCCTATCAGCATACATGCCAGCAAGCTTCTTGGAAATCCGCCGAATCAGTCCCACGCGTACCTCCGGATCCTTGACCGCTCGAATCTCCGACCAGAGTGCAATTGCCAGATCGCCAAAGTTCGCTCCCGTTTTCCGCTTCCCGCGGGCGGTGAGCGAATAGCGGTGACTGGGGCGACCCCGCCCGGAAACGATCGCGTCGCGATCGACGTAGCCCTGGCCCATCAGGCGATTCAGTCGCTGGCGGACGGCCGTCGCGGTCACTTTCATCAGTTCGGCAAGTTCGGCCACGCTTAAAGATTCGCGTTTCCGCAACAGGTCCAGGATCGTCACATCGGACGGAACGAGTTGATTTTCGGGTTTGGTCATGATCGCCTCATCGAATTCGCGTCCATGTCATCACTATATGCATTTATCGCATTTTAGACAACTATATGTTTGTAAAATAAATCCTGCCTTCTGCAGCTTACGTAAAGCATTGACTTATAAAGGCTTATAGGATACAAGTGCCTCAACATCTGGAGTTCGTCGACCGATTTGAGGGATCTTCGTGGACAACGGTCCGCCCCAATCCTCGCGGCCTGACGACCAACAGGGCCTGAACGCGGAACGCACTGCAAGGCCGCCGGAGACGGAAAGCCGTCGGAGACGGAAATGAAATACGGAGAAGGAAATCTCGCATGGTGAAGCAAATCGCGAATCGACTCGTGCTTGTCCTCCTTAGCATGCCGGTCGCTATCGGTCTCAGTTCGCGTCCCGCGCTCGGACAGGCGCCGCAGCCGTTCCCCACAACGGTGGAGGCCGCGAATGACGTCGAGTCAGTCCGCGACTTGCCTGCCGACGAATTGGTCCCCTTGTCCGACGCCAAGGCTCCGACCGTGACCGAACGCCTGGATCGTTTTTTCGCCGAAGCGGTCAACATCATGGCGAAAGGTCTCTTTTTCCGCATCGGCACGTCGGACCGCCAATACATTCAATTCGACGAGAAAACGCATTATGTTCGCGCGGCGGGATCGGACGGGGACTTCGTCGAAGTGGGCGGCGACGGCAGTTTGAGCCTGGCCAAAGTGAAACGCTTGTACGCCCTGGGGGAACTAGAAACGTCGCCGTTCGGACTGGCCACCATGGGCGATGCCAAAGTGGACTATGTCACGGTCAAGGGACGCAACGGCAAGTACGTCCTGGTCGACGACCTTTATCATTTGGTACTGCCGAAGCGCGAGTTGCTTAGCGACAGTGACACGCTGACCAAGGCCGAAGTGGAAGCAGCGGCCGCGGCAGGCCTGCTAGCCACGACGGAGTCGGGGGCGTATCTGCAGACGGAAAACGTTGGCGGCGCGCCCGTGGTGGTTCTCTGGCTTTCGCTGGGCGCCATCTTTTTCACGCTTTTTATGCGGGGTTACAACATCTGGGGATTCCGCCATTCGATCGATATCGTGCGAGGCGTCTACGACGACCCATCGGAACCGGGCGAGGTGACCCATTTCCAGGCCCTGGCCTCGGCGCTCTCGGCCACGGTGGGCTTGGGAAATATCGCTGGTGTGACGATCGCCATGACCTTGGGCGGTCCGGGCGCGTTTTTCTGGATGCTGGCTTGCGGGGTTTTCGGCATGGCCAGCAAGGTCGTGGAATGCACCTTGGGACAGAAGTACCGTCAGGTCAAGGAGGACGGTACCGTGCTGGGTGGACCGATGCAGTACCTGCATGAAGGCTTGAAGGAGTTGGGCCTGGGACCGTTTGGGTTAGTGCTATCGATCGTCTTCGCGGTGATGTGCATCCTGGCCAGTTTCGGCGGCGGGAACATGTTTCAGGCGAACCAGTCCGGTCAGCAGATGCTGGCCATGATCCAACTGGAAGATTACGGCAAGCTGGAAGCATTCAACGTCGAAATCAAGAATGCCGCACGTGCCGAAGACGACACAAAACTGGCTCAACTGCAAGTGGAAAAGGAAAAGCTGCAATCCGAGATGACGAAGCTGGGCCCGGTGTTCCTGCCTGTGTTCGGTGTCTTCCTGGCGATCATGGTGGGAATCGTGATCATTGGGGGCATCAAGCGGATCGGCGCCGCCGCGTCGAGGATTGTGCCGACGATGTGCATCCTTTACGTCATCGCCTGCCTGTACATTATCGTGCTGCACGCGGGTGACGTCCCGGAACTGGTGGCGCAGATCTTCCGCGAAGCGTTTTCGCCCGTTGCTTTTGGTGGCGGGCTGGTGGGCGTTCTGGTGATTGGCGTGCAGCGGGCCGCATTCAGTAACGAAGCGGGGGTCGGCAGCGCATCGATCGCTCATAGCGCCGCCAAAACAGACGAACCGGTGCGCGAGGGGACCGTCGCACTGATGGGGCCGTTTATCGATACCGTTGTGGTTTGTTCGATGACGGCACTGGTGATTTTGATTACTGGCGCGTGGAACAACGATGAATGGATTATCGAGCAGGGGCGCATGGGCACGCCGCTCACCTCCAAGGCTTTTGCTCAGGAGATCTGGTTCTTCCCCTACGTACTTAGCATCGCAGTCGTGCTCTTCGCCTATTCCACGATTATTTCGTGGAGTTACTACGGGGAGAGGTGTTGGGAACGCCTGTTCGGCGCTCGCAGCACGATCGTTTACAAGACGCTGTACGTGATCGCCGTCTTTGTCGGTTCGATCGTCAACCTGGGAGCCGTGCTGGATTTCTCGGACATGATGATCTTGTCGATGGCCTTCCCGAATATTCTCGGGATGATATTGCTTTCGCCCAAGGTTCGTCGCGATCTGGTGGACTACTGGAAACGCTACAAAGGGGGCGAGTTCCAGATTTTTACAAAGGATTCCGCGGACGAATAGCCTGTTCGTCCGTGGCTTGGCAAGAACTTTTCCAAGATTGGCGAATGTCCTGCGAATAGTCCCACGGCACACCAAAGATTGCGTGCGAAGCGGATTTATTTTTCAGGAGTTTTCACCCATGTACGACGACGGCATCACGTTCCTCGATGAACCCACGACGCACAGGCACCACCGCTGCGTCCACGTCGATCGACGCGAGTCCAATGGCCTGGGCGTGGCCGGCTTCGTTGTGTCCCTGTTTGGCCTGCTGACCCTGGGGCTGCTGGCGCCCGTCAGTCTGCTGCTCAGCGGCTTGGCTTTGTTCAAACGGCCGCGCGGTTTCGCCGTCGCCGGCACGATCCTGTCACTGATACCACTCAGTTTCTACGCCCTCACCTACGCCTACTTCCAGCGCGCCGCCGTGGCGGAGCAGAGTGTCGCCAGGTTGGACTCGACGCTCGCCAAACTGGCACAAGCCAGTTCGGTGATCGAGCGATTCGCGGTGGTCGAAGGAAGACTGCCGAACGGGATCGAAGGTAACAAGTTAATTCTGGATATCCACGACGGCTGGGACCAGTCGCTCCAGTACCAGCGTGACGCCTCGAATCGATTCAGCATTCGCAGCGCTGGTGCCGACGGCGTTTTCGACAACGGAGACGACCGGGTCCATGCCGTGAACACAGGGGCCTCGGAAACAACCGAACTCATCGAAATCACCGACGAGATTCCGCTGGAGTAAGACGCCGCGATTAGTTGGACAGCGCCAAGGTTGCGGTATTACGCCAAGATACAAGCACGCCGCGCGAGCAAGTGTGTCCGGTCGCAAGTTACCCACTCGCTGACGCTGCGAGCTTGTATAACGACGGCATCTGGCGCTGTCGGCTTAGTTGGCCAGTCGTTCCACGAGTTCCAGCAGTTCGACGGGCAGCGGTTTGTGCGTGGCGAACGTTGCTTGTAAGGGCGTGTAGGCGTCTCGGCCGCCGAGTACCCCGGCCATGACGCAGGTTCGCCCGGCCAGGATGCCGTCGACGGCGGCCTTGCCGATTTGACTCGCCAGCAGCCGGTCTTCGGGCGTCGGATTGCCGCCGCGCTGCAAGTGTCCCAGGATGACGACGCGAGTCGCAAACGGACAACCGTGTTCCTGCAGCTGCCGATTCAGGATCTCGGCGCCGCCGAGTTCATCTCCCTCCGCGACTACCATCATGATCGACGACTTGGATTCCTTCAGCCGGCAGAGGTCACGCAGGATCTGTGGAATGTCGGTAGGTGTTTCGGGCACGCAGACCGCTTCCGCGCCGCTGGCAATGGCGGTATGTACGGCGATGAAACCGCTGTGCCGCCCCATGACTTCGATCAGGAACAT
>CALBSZ010000553.1 GCA_937967665.1 uncultured Planctomycetaceae bacterium | reverse complement strand
CATGCTGCAGCGGCTGGTGGAAACGCACGGCAATGTGCCCGACTATCGCTACGAGCTGATCGAAACCTATGCCAAAGTCAGCACTCGTGAACCCGAACTGGACCCGTTGGACCGCATCGAAACGGAAAGTCGGTTGCTGACCGCGTTGAAGCATTCCGAGCAGCTCATTGCCGCTCACCCGAACGTGCCGCAGTACGTTGCGTCACGTGTCCAGGTTTACTTCAAGCTGGCGGCCATTCAACTGCAGCTTCATGAGCCGCTGGATGCGCGCGCCAGTTACGAAGCGGCCTTGAACTTGCAACGTGGATTGGTCCAGCAGTTCCCCGACGTTCCGTCGTATGGCACTTCTTACGCAGCCATGCAGTTGGCGTTGGCGCGCATGCTGATCGAACAGCGCGAATTCAGCGCCGCGCGCGAGTTGGTCGGCGACAGCATTGACCGGTTGCAGGCCAATTACGAGCAGGGCGCGGTGGAAGCGGCCGCTCCCTTGGCCGATGCCTACCGCACGATGGGCCGCGTGCTGGAATCCCTGGGCGAAGTGGACTTGGGCAAAGAGTTTTTTGACAAGTCGCGAGTACTCCATGACCAGCTGCACCCTCGGTCGGACTAGTCCCTAAACAAGCGAAGTTGTCATCCGAAAATCGGGAAAATCCGAAATCCGAAGCACGAAATACGAAACAAATTCAAAATCCGAAATTCAAAACCGTTTCACTTGAATTCAGCTGAAACACGATATGCAACCGCCGTTAGGGTTTCCGATTTTTGTATTGGAACATTTGAATTTGTTTCGGTTTTCGATATTCGTGCTTCGAATTTCAATGCCCGGTGCAACAGACCTCGCTTGTTTGAGGACTAGTGCGTGTATTAGAACCGAAGAAGGGTGGCTCTGGTGGAGCAAAGCGACCCCACAGAAGTTTGGATCGGAGAAGAGTGGCTGTGGTGGAGCGAAGCGACCCCACAGAAGTTTGGATTCCAGGGGCTCGCGTCACTCGACCCCCGGCCACCCATCACACGAACGCGCGATTCACGTCCGTTTCGTCAGTTCGCGATAGTGTTCCGCCAGCGAGATGGCGGCGCGGCGGGCGTCGAAGTGTTGCTGGGCGATGCCGCGGGCGCAGGCCGACATGCGGTGCCGCTGGTGGGGCGTGTTCAGTAGTTGCAGGATGGCCTCGGCCATCTCGTCTGCGTCGTCGGGCGTGACCAGCAGGGCCGCTTCGCTTCCCGGCGGAAAGATTTCGGGAGTGCCGCCGACGCGCGTCGCCGCGACGGGGACGCCGCTGGCCGCGGCCTCCAAGAGGACGCGGCCGAGCGGTTCTTGCCGGGCACAATGAGAGAGTACGGTAATTTCGTTGAGGATCGCGTGGACATCGTCGCGCAAGCCGAGGAAACGGAAGCGACCGGCCAGCGGCGGCTGCTGGGCCCAGTGAATCAGCCGTTCTTCCAACTCCACGGCTTCGTCTTTTTCAGAATAACGTTCGCCGATACACAGGAAGTGGGCATCCGGGTTTTCGTCTGCGACTCGTCTGGCCGCCTCCACGAAAAGGTCCGTCCCCTTCCGCAGCACAAGCTGGCCGATCGTGGCAACGAGCGGCGTTTGACGGGGCAGACGAAACTCGGCGTGCAAAAAGCCTTTGGCGGGGCGAGGCCGGAAGCGATTCACGTCGACGCCGTTGTAGAGCACGTGGGTGATCTCTTCGCGGATGCCGTGCCCGACGTGCCAATTCCGCGTGGCGTTCGATACGGCGAGTAACCGCGTATGCTGATTGATGTCGTCGATGGCCTGACGGGACAGCGCCAGGATAGCTCACAGATGGCCGATACTCGGGAACCCGAGTTGCCGTGCGGTCGGACCGGCGAGCCGAGCCATGGATAAGGAGTTGGCGTGCAGCAGGTCGAAATCGCCCCCCTGGATCAATGCTGTCAGCCGCTGGCGCAGTTCGTCTTGCGAAAAGCGGACGCCGTTTCCGTTCGAGAAGTGAAACGGCAGCACCGCGACGCGGCGCGATCGGAGCGTGTCGGCCAGTTCCCCGGCGGGCGGGCAGGCCACCGTGATTTCGAAACCGGCCTGGCGCACCCCGTCCAGCACGGAGAGAAACGAGCGTTCGCCCCCATTGAGCGTGGGGTACTCGCACAGCAGCAAGATGCTGTCCATCAAATCGCCCTTCGGAACATGTCAGAAACAACTTCCGCATTCTGGCTGTTTGCAGTTTACCTGGTTGATGGAACAGGAGGCAGCGGAGATAACGGAGTGGATTCTCTGTTTTCTTTGTCTTCTTTGTTTCCAAATGGAGCGAACCATGCATCCGCAGTTTTCAAACGCCGCTGAAATAACTCATGACGTAATCGGAGCCGCCATCGAAGTACACAAGGACAAGGGTCCGGGATTGTTGGAATCAATTTACGAGTGGTGCCTGATGATGGAACTTCAATTGCGCAGTCATCAAGTGCAAAACCAAGAACGAGTAGTCATTCGCTACAAGAAATTCACCCGCGAAGTGCCACTTCGGTTCGATTTGCTGGTCGACCAGTGTTTGTTCGTCGAGGTGAAAGCCGTCGATAAAGTGCATCCGATCCACAAAGCTCAATTGCTCAGCTACATGAAACTTCTCAATATCCCGCTGGGATTGATCATCAATTTCCAGACACTCAAATTGACCGACGGCGTATCGAGGTTGATTCTGCCCGGGGCCAACCTGGATTGATTCTACCTAGAAAATCGAGTCAATTCCCTCTGTTGGCTCTGTTTCCTCCTGTTCAACCATTGGCAGCTCAGCAGCAAAACGCTGGCCATCAAATCACTCGCGAAAAATTCGTCCTGCTACAGCAAGCCGTAATCGGTTAACGTGCGTTGCAGCTTCGTTTCGCCCGCTTCGTCAAGTGGCAGCATGGGCAGACGCAATTCTCCGGTATCGCGTCCCAGCATCTTCATGGCGGCCTTGATCGGAATCGGATTCGTGGACAGTCCAAGCATGTCGCGGCAGAGCGGAAACAGTTTCATGTGCATCGCCTGCGCTTTCGTGACATCGCCGGCCAGGTAGGCGTCGACCAGCGCGATGACATCCGCGGGCACGATGTTCCCCACCACCGAGATGACACCTTCGCCCCCAATGGACGTCTACGGCAGTGTCAGGCTGTCGTCGCCGCTGAGGAGGGTGAGGTCGGTCGTGCAGAGGATTTGAGACGCCTGGTCCAGAGAACCAGTGGCTTCTTTGACCATCGTGATATTCGGGATTTCCGACAATCGCGCGATCGTGTCCGGTTCAACGTTTTTCGCCGTCCGCCCAGGTATGTTGTAAATGCAAATGGGGATATCGACGGCTTCGGCAATGGCCTTGTAGTGCTGGTAAAAACCCTCCTGCGTGGGCTTGTTGTAGTACGGCGCCACCATTAACGCCGCGTCCGCGCCTTCTTTGGCTGCCCACTTCGTCAAACGCATTGCTTCGGCAGTGCTATTGGATCCGGTGCCGGGCATGACTTTAATACGTCCCGCGGTGGTTTGCACGACGGCGGAAATGACGCGCTCGTGCTCCTCGTGCGTCAACGTCGGCGACTCGCCAGTCGTCCCCGTGGGACAGACGCAAGTCACTCCGGCGGAAATCTGAAATTCCAGTTGAGCGCGTAGTGCCGCTTCGTCAAATTCACCGTCCTTGAACGGTGTGGTGAGGGCGACGTGTAAGCCGGCGAACGCGGATCCTTTTCTCGACATAGGAAATCGCTTACGGGGGTTGATTTCGGGTTGCTGCGACGCCGGACATCTTACGGTAGCGAGCGGTAAGACGCAAATGGGGCGAGCGGTCTCAAAACGCGATCAAGGCTTTCATTTCGCGGACCGCTTCCCGCATGCCGACCATCAGCGCGCGACTCACGATACTATGTCCGATATTGAGTTCCTGCATGCCGTCGATGGCGGCAATCGGGCAGACGTTGTGATACGTGAGGCCGTGTCCGGCGTGCAGGGCCATGCCCATTTCACGCGCGAAACGACCGGCGTTCGTCAGGGCCACCAGCTCTTGCAGCTGTTGAGCGCCACCGGCCAAGGCGTACTGGCCGGTATGCAATTCCACCGCGCCGGCATTCAGGGTGGCGGCCGTTTCGATTTGAGCCGGATCGGCATCCAGAAACACGGCAACATGAATTCCCGCCTCGGACAGCCTGGCAATGGCTTCGGCCACCTTGCCGCGTTGGGAAATCACGTCCAGGCCGCCCTCGGTCGTGATTTCCTGGCGGCTTTCCGGAACCAGCGTCGCCTGATCGGGTCGAACCTGGCAGGCGATTTCCAGCACGTCGTTATCGCAGGCAAGTTCCAGATTCAGCTTGGCCTTGACGGTTTCCTTCAGAATCCGAAGGTCGCGATCCTGGATATGCCGGCGATCTTCGCGCAAATGCACGGTGATGCCGTCGGCGCCGCCGAGTTCCGCCAGAGTGGCCGCCCATACCGGATCGGGCTCGAATGTCTTGCGGGCCTGTCGAACCGTCGCGATATGGTCGATATTGACGCCGAGTTCCACCATCAAAATGCTCAGTAGTAGAGGGAATTCGAAAAACTGCCGCTATAATAACGCCTCTGGGCTCAATTCGCCATGAGTACGGACTACTCTCGTGCCCGCCGGGTTCGGGCAGGGGGGCGTGTCCTATATCTTGTGGTGCAGGCGTGAAAACACCAGCACGCAGCGCGAGCAAGTGCGTTTCTCCGGGATTTCGCCACTTACTCACTCGCTTGCGCGTCGTGCTTATACCGGC
>CALBSZ010000552.1 GCA_937967665.1 uncultured Planctomycetaceae bacterium | reverse complement strand
AACACAACGATGGAGCCAGTCCCCTTTTCGCTACCGTCAACCCTGCGCTGTCGTATGAGAGAACGACTCGGAAACAAGTTCCGTACTTGGGGAGTTTGAATCGTGAACCGTTGATTGAACAGGAGACCACGGAGTGAACCGAGGCCATTCCCTCCGTTTGCTCCTGTTCAACCATTGGCAGCATTGCAGTCAAATGCCGAAGATAATCATGAACCAAGCCTACGCGATCACGTCGTGCACGACGTTGCCGTACACGTCGGTCAAGCGGAAATCGCGGCCGGAGTACCGGTACGTGAGCCGTTGATGATCGATGCCCATCAGATGCAGGATGGTGGCATGCAGGTCATGGACATGGACGCGATTCTCGACCGCGTGCATGCCGAATTCGTCCGTATTGCCGTACATCATGCCGCCGCGAACGCCGCCTCCGGCCAGGAACAGCGAGAAGCCGTCGGCATGGTGATCGCGTCCCGCCTTTTTCTTGTTCTTGCCGGGTTGGGCAAACGGTGTCCGACCAAACTCCCCGCTCCACACGACCAGCGTATCCTCCAGCAAGCCGCGCTGTTTCAGGTCGGTCAGCAGCGCCGCCGTGGCCTTGTCGCTGTCCGCGCAAAGTTCTTTCTGACGCTGATTGTTGTTGGTATGTGTGTCCCAGGGCTGCTTCCCTGATTTGGTTACGTAGTAGACCTGCACGAAACGCACATCGCGTTCGCACAAGCGCCGCGCGAGCAGGCAGGAACGAGCGAACACGCTGGAACCGTACATGTCGATCGTCTCTTTTGACTCCCCGCTGATGTCGAACGCTTCACTCGCCTCGGTCTGCATCTTGAAAGCCAGTTCGAAGGCGCGGATTTGGGCTTCCAACGCGTCGTCCGCCGCACGTTGCTCCAAATGATTGCGATTCAGGTTCGCCAGCAGATCCAGCATTTTGCGTTGCTGGTCGCGCGGTAGCGAGGGGTGATTTAAGTTGGCGATCAGTTTGTCGACTTGCATGTTGTTCGTGTCCACGGACATGCCCTGATGCCGGCTGGGCAAAAAGCTGTTCGACCAGAGATAGGGCCCGACAACGGGGCGTCCAGGACAAAGAGTCACAAACGCCGGCAGGTTCTCGTTGGCGCTGCCGAGGCCATAGCTGGCCCAGCTTCCCAGCGAAGGCCGAATGGGTTGTTGGTTGCCGCAGTGCATCAGCAGCAAGCCCGGTTCGTGATTCGGTTCGTCGGTGTGCATGGACCGGATAACGCACATGTCGTCCGCGTGCCGCGGCAGGTTCGGCAGGATTTCGCTCATCACCACGCCGCTTTCGCCGTGCGGAGCAAATTTGAAAGGTGACGGCATGTAACCCGCCTTGGCCGGCCGCTTTGTCTTCCCGGTGGGCTTTTCGCCCTCGTGGTCCGCCAGCGCCGATTTGGGATCGAAGGTGTCAACGTGCGACGGTGCCCCATTCATGAATAGAAAAATGACTCGCTTGGCGCGCGGGGCGAAATGCGGGCCGACCACATGGCCGCGTGCTTCCGACTGCAACAGTCCAGCCAGGCCCAACATACCGAACCCCGTGCCGGCTCGCTCAAGCATCTGGCGTCGATCCAAAAATGTCGTCATGATTCCACTCTCCGAAGGATGCGTCCCGGCATCCATTCCTCAGGACGCGATGCACTTTCCAATCCCGAAGTCTGGCAGGAAGTTCGCCCGTGATGCCGGTGCGTCATCTTGCGATCCTCGCTAATCAACATACAGGAATTCGTTGGATGCCAGCAGGACGTGAGCGTACTGCGTCCATTGTTCCCGCGTGGGCTGCTCGCCCAGAAACGCAGTGGCCCATTGCCGCTCCACCTGTTCGGGATGACGCGCAAAAAGTTTCAGGTACACATGTTCCAGGTCCGCCGACGTGGGCGGGCCGCCAAAACTGTTCTGGGCCAGTCGCTTTGCCTGCTCAATCATGAACGGGCTGTTCATCACGAACAGTTTTTGCAACGGGGTTGTTGTCTGTACCCGGCGTGCGGAATGGACGTTCGGGTCGGGGAAATCAAACATGGACAACATGGCGTCCAGTTCAAAGCGACTGACAGCGCTGTAAATGGTGCGGCGGGATTGCGCCGTATCCTGGATGTCGATCGATTTCCCGCCAATCCGGGAACTCAAGGTCCCGGTCACAAACAGCAGCGAATCGCGCCATGCTTCCACATCCAACCGCTTGCGATTCATCCGGCTCAACCAGATATTCGCGGGGTCGGAATCCCGGGACTTCGCGGCACCCAGGCTGTCCTGTTGATACGTGGACGACAGAACGATTTCACGCATCAGCCATTTCAACGACCAGCCGTTTTCCATGAACCGGGCGGCCAGGTCGTCGAGCAACGCCGGGTGCGAAGGTTTCTGCCCCAGCGCCCCGAAGTTACTGGGAGTCTTCACCAACGGCCTTCCCAGCAGGCGTCCCCAGACTCGATTAACAATCACGCGGGCGGTCAGCGGATTATCGGGCGACACGATGGCTTCCGCCAGTTCCTGGCGGCCGCTACCACTGCTGTAGATCGGCGGCGGGCCATCGCACAGGACTTGCAAGAAGCGACGTTCTACCAGCGCGCCCGGAACCTTGACGTCGCCGCGAACGAAAACGTTCAAGTTCCGAACGTTCTTATCGCGAACGACGTGCAGGACCGCGTCTTTATCCTGCGATTCGGCGGCATTTTTCGGCAGCGGCTGATTGACCAGTTCCGTGCTCGCAAAGATTCCGGCCAAGGCGTAGTAATCCTCGGTGGAAATGGGATCGTACTTGTGATCGTGGCAGCGCGCGCAAGCAACGGTCAGGCCCAGCAAACCTCGTGAAACCGTGTCGACACGATCCTCCCACTCGTCCGCCATGACCTCCAGGTCGCCGCGCCGATAGTACTTTGGTCCCAGCCCAATAAAGCCAAGCGCCGCGCGGTGGGTGGGATCGTCGGGATGCAGCAGATCGTCGGCAAGTTGATACTTGACGAAATCGTCGAACGGGACGTCGTCGTTGAGCGCCGCAATCACCCAGTCCCGATAGAGATACGCGTGAGGATAAAACAATGACTTGTTGTTTCCCACGATATGCGCCTGATCTTCCGCGTACCGGGCGATGTCCAGCCACATCCGGGCCCAGTGCTCGCCGTAGCGCGGTGAAGCCAGCAGGTTCCGCACCTGGTTGGCCACGGCCGTTTCCGGGTCCTTGGAAAAAGCCGACGTGAAGTCGCGTACCTCGTCGGGGGTCGGGGGCAATCCGGTAAGGTCGAACGACAGTCGCCGAATCAAGGTCCGCGGTTCCGCGCGGCGGCTCGGAGCCAACTCGTGCTGGTCCAGCTTCGCCAGCACGAAGTGATCGATTCGATTTTGGGGCCACGTCGGATTGCTGATCTCCGGGAGCGCTGCTTCCACAGGGACGCGGAACGACCAGAATTGACGGCCGGCGGCAAAGTCGATCTCGTCATCGTCCAGGACTTGATGATCCGGACCACGACTGTTCCGCGGGTCAACCGCGCCGTCTTGAATCCATTTGTCAAAGTCGGCAATC